>JBATWQ010000363.1:0-5552 GCA_049672765.1 Microthrixaceae bacterium
GGGTGACCAATCCTGCGACGACAGCTGTCGGGTCTGGTGATGTGACCGAAACGGTCGCGTCGACATTCTGGCCAAAGACTGCTGCCGGAATATCGACTGCGATAGCGGGCCGGTAACGGGCCTCGAAAGACACGCCAGCAGACTCGGAGTCGGCGTATGGGTGCTCCGCTTCGTACACGGCGACGAGGTTCCGGACGCCCGGCTCGGTGACGGTGACTTCTATCGTGGCTGACCCGTCGGTGAGGACACCCGCGCCAACCTCGACGTCGTCGTCAAAGATCGTGACCGACCCGACAGGGATCAAAGTAGCGTCACCCTCGACCGACACCTCAACCGTCGCAGAGACGGGATCGCCGACGGTCAACTCCTCGGCAATTTGGAAAGCCACGGTTGTGGGGATACGCCCGACGGTACCCCGAACGGGCCAGCGGACGCCGATGCGAGTGTCGCAGAACCGGAATACGACATGGTGACTTCGTGGCCACCGGCACCGAGTCCAGTGACAGTCGTTGAGATGGCCCCGCCAATCACAGGCACCTGCGCCGCTTCGGTTCCATCAACTGAAACCGACACACTTCCCCAGAGCACCGGAATGTCATCAGGGCCGTAGACGAGCGAAGCCTCCACTCCGAGCGGATCGCCGTACGCGACGTCGGTTGGTATGTCTGCGTTGATACGGGTCTCACCTGATACGACGTTCACCACCGTCGACCCGTTTGACGGGAGATATGTGGCGTCGCCGCCATAAGACACCCCGATAGTGTTGGAACCGAAACGCAGCGTCGACACCGTGACCGAAACGGTCCCTTCCGCGAGGGGCATCGCAATGTGGTCCTCGGTGCCGGGGTAGAACACGATCGTCCCACCCGGAGTCGCACCTGCTCCGGTTACCGTCGCAGTCAAAGTGACCGGCTCTCCAAGGGCTGGAAACGCGGGTGACGATACGACTGTGACCACAGATTCGTTGCGTTGGACGACCTGATGGGTGATCACATCAGAAGATGGGATGAATCCGCCACCGGTGCGGTAACGGGCCTCGATTTCCGTAGACCCGACGTCGGGCAGCGATGTCTGAAGTACGGCTGTGCCGGAACCGTTCAATTGCTTGGAGCCGACAGGCGTGCCGTCGACGAAGAAGTCCACGAAACCCCCAGGAACAACGGTGACACCCGGGTCGACCGGTGCAACGGTGGCCGTGAGAGTCACAGTTCCTAGTTGGAGAGACGGCGAAGGGTTGGCAGTCAGCGTTGTGACACTCGCCGGGTCGACAAGGACAGACCTCGTGTCGGAATCCGCCGGCACATAGTTGTCGTCACCGCCGTACGACGCGTACACCACCACCGGACCCGGACCGCTCAACGCAGCCGCGAGCGACGCGGTAGCAGTCGGAGTACCGGACTCTGCTGATTCCAGGTCGGCGGAACCCAACAAGGTGCCGTCCCCCAAATAGAATGACACTGGACCGGTCGGTGCCGAGTTGTACCTACCCGTAACTGTCGCGACAAGAGGCCCGGAGTTGCCCGCAGCGTTCGATGCCACCTCGACCTGCGGGGTTCCCTTCCCCGCAGTGACCGCCATCGGGGTCGATGCGCCCGGTGCGACCGTGCCTGACGGGTCAAAGAACAACACCCGCAGGTCGTATTGTCCTGCGCCCAAGAAATCGGCGGGCACATTGAACGTCGCCTGACCATCAACCACATCGACCGTGGGACCAGAAACCAACGGCGACCAACCAGTCGGAGACCATGACAAGATCGCCTTGCCCGACGGAGCAGGGCTTGTTGGCGAAGAAACGTTCGCTGTTACAAAAATCCAGTCGTTACCGTTGACAGTGGGCGTCCACAACTCACCAGTCACAACCGTGTCATCCGCAGCGGTCACAGGCACGGTCCGGGTTACGCCGCCGGCGCCTCCAGCAACGTCGTATCCCAGAACCAGATCATGCGAGCCTGCTTGGACAGCGCCGGTGATATCGATAGTCGATTCCCGTACGAATATCCCGATCCCGGCATCTGAGACACAAACAGATGACCAAACACAGTTCGGTAGCCACCTGCCGGGCGTTTCGGTGTAAGTCGCTCCGCCGATAGAGGCTGTGAGTTCGCCTGGTCGTGACGTTGCATCTTCGGTTTCTGCGATGACGAACGTGCGAACCTGGAATGGAGAGCCAGCCAACACCAGTCGTTCACTACCGAAGCTGTTCGACCTTTCCTCGGGCCACCATGTCGCGGCAGCAACATTTGAGCTGATCGCAACGCTTGCCCTGACGCCCACGTCATGTCCGAGCGAGCTTTCAGCCGTACCCCACGGCGTGTCGGGGACGAACTCGGCCGCTATGACGTGATCGCCCACTTCCAAGGAGTCGGTCACCCACGCTGCTACACCGTGCTCGTCGACATCGACTGCCTCGACAGCCGTTCCGTCCACCGAAAATATGATCGACCCCGAAGGCGCCAGGTCCGCCAACCCGGGATCCGAAGGGGCGACCGTTGCTTCAAACTCGACGACATCACCCTCGGAACTCGCCCCTGGAGGACCACGCAAAGTAACTGTCGTGGCCGGGTCGACATGAACAGCCACAACCGCCGAGGTATTTGCCTCGTGGAAATCGTCACCGGAATAGACAACAAATATGTTCCTGACACCGGGACTCGAGAACGGGTTGTCGATCGACACCGAACCGTTGACCACTTCCGCAGATCCCAACATCTCCTCGACGCCCTGTTCGAAGAACTTCACCGTTCCCGACACACCGCTGGGAGACACAGTCGCGTTCAGCGTGGCGCCCACACCGGCGATCCTTGAAACGCTGATATCTGTCGAGGTTCTGTCGACCTCGACACTCACCGGGCCAGAAACCCCCAGCGTCGACATGTCAGCCAAGTTCACAAACCGGGCCACCACGCCATGAGTCCCATAACCCAACTCAGAACCAGGCACGACAACCTGCGCCACTCCGCCGACAACCGGGACCGGATCACTCGTGTTGTACTGCAACCAAGTCGGCACATTGGGATCAACCGGATTTTCCAGCCACGCCAAAACGGCCACACCATCGAGAGGTTGCCCACCCGTGTCAGAGACAGAAATATCGAATGTGACATCGCCGTCCAGCGGGACCTGCGAAACCGGATCCGAGGTCAATGTCACTGTCGAACCCGCAACAGCCACAATCGGTGTCTCAACAAAAGTTGAAGGCTCAGACGTATTGTCAGGGACGAACTCGGCTCGGATGCTGTGAACACCGGTAGATAGTGGGTCCACGTGATGGACGAAGAAGCGCATCCAAGCAGAGCCCTGCAATCCCGGCGGACATTGTTCCTCCTGGGGACATTGGGTGGGTGTCCATGTCGCGAGTCAAACTATCTGGCAGGGCTGTTAGTTGAGTCCTGATTGGAGAGTTAGATATGGGAAGACCGCCATCGATTCCGGTGGAGAAGAAGACTCGGATCGTGTTGAGCGTTCTGGCTGGTGAGGTATCGGTTGCTGAGGCTGCTCGCCGAGAGAAGGTCTCGGAGCAGGCGATCGGGAACTGGAAACGTCAGTTCTTGGAGGCCGGCAGGGCGGGCATCGCGGCCGGGAAGTCGAAGCCGTCTTCTCGGGAGCAGCAGCTCGAGGACGAGGTGGCTGAGCTGACTCAGGCGCTTGGTGAGGCTGCGATCGAGGTTCGGGTGTGGAAGAAGTCTGCTGAGGGCCGCTTGGGCCCTTCGAGGACCTCGAGGTGATCCGTATCGAAGCGGGCATGTCGACTTCGAGGTTCTGTGCCAAGTTCGACATGCCCGAACGAACCTGGCGGCGTTGGCAGGCCCGCGCTCGGGTCGAGCAGCCACCGAAGGGACCGTGGCCGAGACCTGCACGTGAACCTGTTCGTGACACTGCTGTTCGTCATGCGTTGGCGCATCCGTCGTGGGGTCACCGCAAGATTTGGGCGATGGTCCGCCACGACGGCCATGTCGTGTCCGAGTCGACGATCCTGCGCCTGCTGCGTGATGAGGGATTGTTATTGCCGGCTGAGTATCAGCGTGAACGACGCCAGTTGGCTCAGCGTCGCAAAGCAGCTTTCGCGAAGGAGCCGACCGGTCCGAACCAGGTGTGGCAACTCGATTTCTCCGAGTTCGAAACAACCAGTGGTGGCACCTGGCGGCTCGCTGGCTGTCGGGACTATTTCTCGAAGTATGAACACGAGTTCCACATTTCGCCCACAGCGAATCAGCACGACGCGATCGCCGCGGTCGAGCTCGCCCTGGCTGAACATCACCAGTTGTTCGGATTCGCGCTCCAGGACCGCTGCGAGGTCGATCCCGACACCGGGGAGATACTGCCGGCGGTGACGATCGTGACCGACAACGGCGGCCCGTTCCGATCCTTCCGATTCGAATCGTTCATCGCAGGTCATCCAGAACTTGTCCACGTGCGAACCAGGGTGAGGACGCCCGGCCAGAACGGGTCACGAGAACGCGGGTTCGGCACCCTGAAATACGAAGCCCTGTTCCTCGACGACATCGCGGATGCGATCGAACTTGTTGAACGAACCGAACGATACCGTTGCGAATACAACCAGATCAGGCCGCATCAAGCGCTCGCCTGGAACCGACCAGAGGAGGTCCACCACGGACTAGCCGACCCGACAACCCCCACCTTCAAAACCAAAGAAATCCTGCCAACTACTTGACGCGCGACATCCACCCCATGTCGGCAACAGTGGTTTCGGCTCCCACTGGGTTCCCGTCCATGCTCAGATTCCAGTCGCCGCTGCCGACAGGCGGGGCCGACCCGGTCGCGAAAAGATATGTACCAAGCAAGAATTTGTGGCCTGCGAGCACATTCACCGGCCCCAGAGAATTGAACTGGGTTGTCGACTCGTTCGACGAAGGCCACGGCGCCGCCAACGCTGCTGGCACGGCAACGGCCACCGACCCCGATGCCGTTTCGCCAACACCAAGGGTCCGGTGCGTGACGATATCGGTCGGGCTCAACACCGAGGGATACAGCGCCACTTCATCTACACGGCCCGACCCGTTCGGCGCCGCAACAGCCAAATCCGCGCCCGCCAACACGTGAGCTTTGGAACCAACAACCACCGCATCAACAGAGACCGACACCGTGGTGCCGTCATAATTGATAACAAAATGGTGCATACGCCCATCAGCGACAAGCCACGGCGCCGGGAATGTTCCCACTGCAACGAAACCGGCGGTCGAGTTCTCATACAGCTCGACTACCGGTTCGCCAGTAGTCGGCGAAGGCCCAAAAATGGTTAACCAGGCGCCTCCGGTTGCCATCCTCTGGGCAGGCAACCCGCCAGGTTGCTCAGCGTCTACTAGTTCGGCCCAAAATTCGAACGAACGCGCAGCAGTCGGAACAGGAAAGGCGCTCAACGACGCGAACATCGGCCAAGGCTGATCGGGACCCGCAGGCTGAGCGCTCACCACAAGCCCATCGCCAGCCATACCGCCCGGATCAGGAGCACCCGCGACGACATCCCCATAGGACCCGTCGAAACAACCGCCCGACGAGTCAGCCGCGCGGCCAGGAGCAGTCCCAGCATCCGA
>JBATWQ010000364.1:0-14490 GCA_049672765.1 Microthrixaceae bacterium
CAGCTGTAGAGCAGCTTGATTTGGCCCCCCGAGTTTCTGTCCTCAACGGAAGGGCCGAAGACGTTGCCCGAACTCCTACCTGTAGACAGTCTTTCGACGCCGTGGTGTCACGGTCCTTTGGGCCACCTGCGGTGACCGCTGAGTGTGCCGTTGGCTTTCTGAAGGGGGTAGGCGCGATCTTGGCCGTGAGCGAGCCTCCAGCACCCGGTCCCGATCGCTGGCCGGCGGAGGGACTGCGACCGCTCGAGCTTGAGCCGTCCGACTTTCTCAGTGGCCCTTCCGGGGGGATCCAGATTCTAAGGGCTACTTCCAGTTGTCCTGATCGTTACCCACGCCGCAATGGGCTACCCAGCAAGCGACCTCTCTTCTAGCGGTCACCAATCCACGTTCCTTTGGCCGCGCGCAAGCGGACCGTCGCGGTTGTGAACTTGGGCGATCAACTGTTCAGCCTGAGCGAATCAATGAGGTCCGGGAAGTCTCGATCTAGATCTCGACAGCGGGACTGATGGCGGCGCTTGGAAGTAGGGGACACGTGGATGTTTGGTCCAGCTACCTGTCGACGATTTGTGCACGGGATGTTCCACGTGGAACATCCCGTGCATCCTGGCCTGTACCACGAGAAACATTCTCAGAAGTGGCCGTGACCGACACGGCTCCGCCCAGCATTCTTTGATGCCCTCGCCCGATGTGAACTGGCCTGACCGCCGCACCTTCCAGCCCTCGAAGGCCCGGGACCGGAAGAACACGCCTGGGGAACGCGGCCGGGACCACTGCACCAAACGAAGAAGGCCGGCACCCTCCGGTGCCGGCCTCTTCAATTACCTTGCCGAGCAGCCCGCCCGGAATCGCGTTCCTGACAGATCAGTCGGCGGGGCGGAGCGCAACCCGGCGACGGGGATCTTCACCCTCTGATCCAGATAGGACGCCCTCGAGCTCGGATGCGGTGTCATGGACCTGCTTACGATCCACACTCGACATCACTTCGAACACAACCGTCACGTTGTCGTCGCGGACCTGCGCAGCGGCCTGCTCGACGAATTCGGAGAGGGCCTCTGAACGGCGCTTGCGGATGCCGGCGACGTCCACGGTCACTCGGGCGTACTCACGGCCCGCGGCCTGGCGCTGGAGCGATGTCCGGGTGATCTCCTGGACGGCATCCAGGGTCGCCAGTCTCGGTCCCACCAACAGTCCGAGGTTCTCGCCGACGACGTTGGCCCGTAGGTCTCCGTCTTCGAAGCTCGACTCGACAGAAACCTGAAGGTCGAAGGCCTTGGCCAGGTCGGTGAGGAAGTTCTCGACCGCAGAGATCTGCTCTGCTTCGTCCATGGGCTCCTTCTTTCGATCATTCGAACGGCTCCGGCTACCAGCCTTGGGGGCGTCGGCCCGGTCGGTCTCGGACTTGGTCTGGTCAGACCTGCTGGACCCACGGTTGGAGGCTGCGGCTGGGGACTGCTCGGACGACTTGCGATAGCCCTTGGTGTCGGCTTCAGTCTCGGCGCTCGATGTAGCGGCCTGCACCGAATCGGTCTCGGAATCGTCGGGGCGCTTCTTACCGCGACGCTTGCGTTCGGTCTTCGGACGGGGAGCCTTCGGGACAATTCGTACCCGGACCCGTGCCAAGCCCCTGGTACGGCCGAACAGGCCAGTCTTGGGCTCTTCAATTACTTCGAACTCGGCTTCGCTCTCATCGACTCCGAGTTGATCCAGTGCCAACTCACGGGCTTCTTCGACCGTGCTCGCAGTCGTCTCTATCCATTCCATTTTTCCAAGCCTCAATTCTGCTTCGATTGGGAACCACGGCGCGTCTCGCCGGAGCGCCGAGGATTCACCTTCGGACTAGTTGTAGAACTCTTGGAGCTACCCGCAGATGCGGGCTCTCCGGATTGCTTCTTCTGGGCCGCCTTGCTCCGCGGGCTCGATCCGGTCCCACGTTTGTCGTCCGACTTGGAAGCGGAGTTCTCGGCTTCTGTCTTCTTCTTGGCGGCTGCTATGGCCTTGGCATTTGTGGGTGCCTTGGTCGACCCGGACGACTTGGAGGACTTGGACTTCTCGGTGGCCGTTGTCTCGACTTCACCCTTGGGGTGTTCGTGCCTGTAGACCGAGCGCGTGATGTACGAGTTTGTGCCGATCCGGCAGAGGTTCTGGGTGCACCAGTAAAGGGCCATACCTGCAGGGAATCCGAACGAGAAGATCGGCAGGAAGAACGGCATGAACTTCATGATCATCTGCTGTTGCGGGTTGGCAGGGGCAGATGTGTTCCTCAGGCGCAGCTGACGGTTCTGGAAAAGTCCTGTTGCGAGCATGATCAGCAACAGAGCCAAGAAGGGGATGGCGACGACCAGGCTGATCTGCAGGGCCTGACTGGCGGACAGGGAAAGGTCCATACCGAGGAAGTTCATCTTGGTGGACTTGGCCAGCGCCTTATACAGATCCATGCTCGGGTCGAGGTGCTGCGGGTGAAAGAACTGTTCGTTCAGGATCCACGGCTTGAACGTGTTGCCGAGGTTCTGGTTGCTTATCGTCTGCCCGAGGCCGCTGCCTAGACCACCCTGTCGTACAGTCAGACCCTCGATCAGGCGGTACATGATGAAGAAGACAGGCGCCTGGGCGAGCATCGGCAGACAGCCACCGAGCGGATTGATCTGATTCTCACGGTAGAACGCCATGAGCTCGGCGTTGAGGGTCTCGCGGTCGTTCTTGTACTTCTCCTGGATGCGCTTCATCTCTGGCTGCATCCGCTGCATCTGGAGCATCGACCGGGTGCTCTTCACGGTCAAGGGAGTGATGAGAATCATCACTGCCACCGTCAGGGCCATGATCGAGAACCCGTAGCCGAAGTCCAGGCGAAGCCCGGACGGAACGAGCCGGAAGAAGAAATCAAGCACCTTCGCGAGAGCGTTGAAAAATGTATCGAACATCAGTGGACCTTCTCGTTACATGCGTGGTGGTGACGCGCTTTGTGGGGTGGAACCGGGTCGTACCCCTGGCCCCCCCATGGATTGCAGCGGAGGATTCGCCAGACGGCCAGGTAGGAGCCCTTCGTGACACCATGGGTCTGTAGCGATTCGAGAGCATAGGTAGAACAACTGGGCGTAAATCTGCAGGGGGAGGGACGGTCCTCGGTCAGCCTCTGGTAGAGCCTTATAGGCTGGCTCCACAGGCGCACCCACCACGAAACTCGACCGACGGTCTGGATCCCCAACGACGAATCCGTCTCGGCGACCTCTCTCGGCGGCGAAATCTGCGTCTCAGGCTCCATTGTCATCGCAACTATCGATCGCTCGTTGTCGAGTCATCTGAACCTCCGATAGCCATCGGGGGAAGTCCGTCGCACGCCGCACGCAGCCATTCCCGCAAGGCTCGCATGTCCGCACCCCTCGCACCCGGCCGCACCACGACCAGATACGCCGCTGGGGCCAGTTCTCCGACCTGTTCCAGGTCTGACATTGCGACCCGCAACTGCCGACGAAGACGGTTGCGGACCACGGCGGGTCCCACGGTCCGTGGGATTGCGTAGGCAACAGCCGCCTGGTCCACCCTGACGACCTGGTTGCGCACGAGAGTGATCGGGCCGGCCCTGGACCGCGCAGCGGTGCGGCCGAACCCTCGAAATACCGCTCGCTCCCGAATCCGATCTATCAAGCAGACAGGCGGTGACGGCCCTTGCGGCGACGAGACTTGATGATTGCCTGACCGGCGCGGTCCGACATGCGATGACGAAAGCCGTGCTTGCGGGCACGACGTCGTTCGTTCGGCTGAAATGTACGCTTCACTGGATCTCCAAGCGGCTGTGACCGACAGGGTGGCTGGTTTGCCCGGTGGCGAATCGAAAGATCGACCAACAACTGGTCAACTGCGGGGTAGGCGTAGTCTGAGTACCGGACGCCGCCGGTAGCGCACATCATTCTGATGGCTCAGAAAGCTGAACCACGTTCAGATAAGCGCGGATGAATACCCCGAGCGGACCCGGACCTTCCAACAGTACGACTCAAACCATCTCACCGCCAGCCCACGGGCGGGGACCGGACACCCGGACGGACAATCCGGGGCAGAGGTACCGCATCGCCCACTTGCGGAAGCGATGAACTAGTCACTACCTTCCGATGCGGATTCAGACTTCCTATTAGTTGTCCACAGTGTGTGGACCACCTGTGGATCACCGCATCGATTCCGTGTCATCTGGGGAGACGACCCGGAGTCAACCGAGGAGGACGGCCCACGTGGCAGCCGACGCAAATCAGCTTTGGGCGGAGGCGGCAACTCTTCTCGCACAGCAGGTGAGCGACGCCGTCTGGAGCTCCACCTTTCAGGACGTGAGTGGCGTCGATCTGCAGGGGGACACTCTCACCCTGTCGGTGCCGAGCCAGTTGGCCCGTCAGCGGATCGAGTCTCGTTTCATGGGCCTGGTCGGTGCGGCGCTGATCGATACCGGACACCCCGATATCCGGGTCGTCTTCGAGGTCACCATCTACCAGGGCCAGAGCGACGCCCAACCTCCCACCAGATCCGCCTCTCCAACAGAGTCGGCCGTAGGATCTGGTGCTCCTGTCTCCCCGGATTTGGGCGAAGGCGACGAGCTGGCGGTCGCGGGCGCTCCCAGCCAGCTTGGCGACTCCCGCCCAAGTGCGGCTGACCGTTACACCTTTGAGTCCTTCGTGATCGGACCGTCCAACCGGTTTGCCCACGCGGCTGCGCTTTCGGTCGCCGAGACCCCTGCCCGCAGCTACAACCCGCTGTTCGTCTATGGCGACGCAGGTCTGGGCAAGACACACCTGTTGCAGGCAATCTCGCAGTATGTCCGGGAGATCTATCCGTCCTACACGGTGCGCTACATCTCGACAGAGACCCTTCTGAATGAGTTCGTAGACGCCATCCGCAAGAACTCCCAACCGGACTTCAAGCGCCGCTACCGCGAGATCGACGTACTACTCGTCGACGACATCCATTTCTTGGAAGGAAAGGAACAGCTCCAGTAGGAGTTCTTCCATACCTTCAACACTCTCCAGCAGGCCCAGCGCCAGATCGTGCTGAGTTCCGATCGACCGCCTGACGCCATTGCAACGCTCGAGGATCGCCTGCGGAGCCGCTTCAAAGCCGGATTGATCACAGACATCCAGCCGCCCGACTTCGAGACACGCCTCGCGATTCTCCAGAAGAAGGGTGAACAGTCCGGCACAAAGGTTCCCGCCGAGGTCCTCGAGTTCATTGCGACCCACATCACGTACAACATCCGTGAACTCGAAGGTGCCCTCATCCGCGTCAGCGCCTACTCGGCCCTGAACAACGCCGAATTGGACGTCGACCTGGCCGGTGAGATCCTCGCCGATTCCATCCGGGCCACGAAGCCCCGACAGATCACGGCTCCGTTCATCATCGAGATGACGGCGTCGATGTTCGGCGTCGAGGTCGAACAGATAACCGGCAAGAGCCGCACCAGGGATCTGGTCCACGCCCGACAGGTCGGCATGTACGTGTGCCGACAGGAGACAGACCTGTCCTACCCACAGATCGGCAAGGTGTTCGGCGGTCGCGATCACACCACCGTGATGCACGCCTGCGACAAGATCTCGAACCTGATGCCGGAACGACGCAAGACCTACGACGACGTCACTGCGCTGATCCAGCAGGTGAGGGCCCGGGAATGACCCCGGATCCGTCCCGTCGCCCGAGAGATCTTCTCCACAGCTCGCGCCCGAAAAGGCAGGCGGAACTGTTCATGGGAGGTGGATCGCGACCGCGGTGGGAGCGCGATCGCGCTGTGCCCTGGACATCCCCCGGTGGTGTCGTTTCAACAGACACGCGTGGAATTTCATCAATGTCCAGTGGAAGAGGTGGACAGAGTGTGGATAGGCAACCCGCTCAGGGCTTGGGCTGCGCTAGGTTTCCCACAATCCACAGACCCAACTACTACTTCAACTGGATTAACAACATCAACGGGTCCAGTAGTGGGGAAAGCGAGAAGTAGTGAAGTTTCGTTGTGAACGCGACGTACTCGTAGAAGCATTGAACACGGCCCAGAGGGCCACGTCGGGAAGGGCGACGCTTCCGGTGCTGTCCGGGCTGCGGATGCAGTTGACAGGCGAGAAGCTTCGAATCACCGGTAGCGACCTGGATCTGACGATCACGACAGAGGTCCTCGTTGCAGGCCAGGAAGACGGCGTGGCGGTTCTCCCCGCCAAGCTCGCACTGGGCATCGTGCGTTCACTCGAGGGCGGCGCGGTCGACGTCGAGGCGAGTGGCGACAAGGCCCACATCAGTGGCGGCCGTTCCAAGTTCGATCTGAACGCAATACACGCCGATGAGTTCCCCAACCTCACCGAACCGGTCGGGGAGAGTGTCACGATCGACGCAGGCTCCCTCGAAGAAGGTCTCAAGCAGGTGGTTCGCGCCGCTTCTGGTGACGAGTCGCGACCGATCCTCACCGGCGTCCTCCTGGCGGCCGAGGGTCACGGTCTGCGCATGGTCTCCACCGACTCGTACCGTCTGGCTGTCAGAGATCTTCCCGGCACCGCGGCGCTGCGCGAGGGCCAGACCGTCCTGGTTCCGTCCCGCGCGCTCAACGAACTCACCCGAGTCATGAGCAGTGGCGATCAGGTAACGCTGGTCCTCGGTGAACGCGACGCCTCCTTCGAGGTCGGAACCCTCCGTCTGACCACCCGCCTGATCGAAGGCGAGTTCCCCAACTACCGGGGTTTGATTCCAAGTTCCCAGCCGAATCATCTGACCGTCGATCGTCAGGCAATGCTCGACGCAGTTCGACGCGTCCGGCTCATGGCCCAGGAGAACAGCCCCGTCCGCATCAAGATGAGCACCAACTCCGTCGAACTTCGAGCGGTAACCATCGATGTCGGTGAGGCGACCGAGGTCCTCGACGCCAGCTACGACGGCACCGAACTCACCGTCGCGTTCAACCCCGAGTATCTAGTCGACGGGCTCGAAGTGACCCCCGGCGATGAGATTTCGTTGCAGACCGTGGACGAACTCAAGCCCGCCCTGTTGCGCCCGATCAACAGCGAGGACTTCCTCTACCTGCTCATGCCGGTCCGGGTCTCCTGATCCCGTAATCGGTGCATCTGCAACATCTTTGGCTCCGGGACTTCAGGTCCTATGAAAGTGTCGACGTCGAACTGACCCAGGGAACCTGCGCTGTCCTGGGACCCAACGGCATGGGCAAGTCCAATTTGTTGGAAGCAGTCGCATATCTGGCGCTGCTCGAGTCGTTCCGCGGATCACCCGGCGATGCCCTCATTCGTTCGGGTAGTGAGTCCGCCGTTGTCCGGGGCCAGATCGTCACCGACGGGCGCGAACAGCTGATCGAAGCCGAGATCTCAAGGACCGGACGCAACCGGGTGTTGGTGAATCGCCAGAGGCTCACCCGTTCGAGGGATCTTCTGGGCGCACTGCGGGTCACGGTGTTCTCGCCCGACGATCTAGAGCTGATCAAGGGAGGTCCAGGACTCAGGCGGAACTACCTGGACCAACTGCTCGTCTCGATCGATGTCCGCAACGACGCGGTGCGCGCCGACTTCGACAAGACCCTGCGACAGCGCAACGCGCTGCTCAAACAAACCCGGGGACGACTCGACGAAGCGGCCTCGATCACACTCGAGGTCTGGAACACCAAGCTCGTCGAGACCGGGGAACGCCTGGCGGCGGCAAGGGCCGAACTTGTCGAGAGCCTCGTCCCGCTGGTCCGGGAGTCCTATCTGGATATCGCCGGTGAACGGGCTGCGACGACGCTGACATATGAAGCTCCGTGGCGGGACCAGGGTCTTGCACGCGCGCTCGACGAGGTTCGCGACGACGAGTTGCGCCGAGGTGTCACCCTTGTAGGACCCCACCGCGACGAGCTTTTGATCACGCTCAACTCGATGCCGGCGCGGACCCAGGCTTCACAGGGCGAGCAGCGCTCGTTGGCGCTCGCGTTTCGCCTGGCCGGGCACCTACTGGTGGATGACGTGAGCGGAGCTCCACCCGTGCTGCTGCTCGACGACGTCTTCTCGGAGCTCGATCTGAAGCGCTCTGCGGCGCTCCTGCGATCTTTGCCACGCGGTCAACGTCTACTCTCCACCGCTGCAGGCCTGCCGCCCGACGTCCACGCCGACCAGGTCCTCCAGATCACCACCGGCTCGGCGGAGGAAGTCCCGTTGTAGCCTTCCAAGGTGCCTTGGGAACCGCTGCGTGAGAACGTCGACAACACCCGGGACCTGAGCGACGTCCTCGATGTGTTGCATCGCCGCCTGGGCCTGGCCCGCCCCGACGTGCTCGTTACCCTCCAAAGTCACTGGACAGCGCTTCTGGGGCCGGATCTCGCCGCCCATTGCACGCTCGATTCGGTGCGTTACGGGACGTTGGTGATCGGGGTCGATGATCCGGCGATCGCCGATCACCTCAAGTGGAGCGCGGGGGAACTCGTGGCGGCCGCCAACGAGATCTGTGGCGGCGAAGCCGTAAGCGAAATAAGGGTCACAGTCACTCGCTGAGAAGGGGACCGCGACCCCGCCCAGCGGCAGAGAGGGCCTCTCTCAGGTGGTAAGCTCTACCAGCGACATTTTCCCGGTCTCAACGGTTGTTGCACAGGTTGTCCACAACCGTGCCAGCGCTGTCAGAGCCCAGTGTCGGTATGTTCCCTTGCTGGTCGGAGGCAACGCTTGTCCCCAGAATCCAATGACTACGGTGCCGACGCGATTCAGGTGCTCGAAGGTCTCGAAGCAGTTCGTAAGCGTCCGGGTATGTACATCGGATCTACGGGCCCCGCGGGTCTGCATCACATGGTCTACGAGGTGGTGGACAACTCTGTAGATGAGGCAATGGCGGGCCACGCCACCCACATCGACGTTCGTCTGCACGCCGACGGCAGCTGTTCGGTGGACGACGACGGCCGCGGCATTCCCGTTGGCAAGTCCACGCAGTTCCCAGATCTGAGCGCGGCAGAAGTTGTGCTCACCGTCCTGCACGCCGGTGGAAAGTTCGGCGGCGGCGGCTACAAGGTCTCGGGTGGTCTCCACGGCGTGGGCATCTCGGTCGTCAACGCGCTCTCGTCGCGTGTCGAGGTAGAGATCGACCGTAACGGCAGCACCCACCGGATGGTGTTCACCGACGGCGGCGAGCTCACCGAACGCCTCGAGGTCATCCACGATTCGCCGTTGGGTCCCGACGGTTCTCCCAGGACCGGAACGGCGACCAGGTTCTGGCCTGACCCGACCATCTTCGACGACGTGACATTCCGTGCCGCGACGCTGACCGAACGTTTCCAGATGATGGCGTTCCTCAACGCCGGGCTCAGCATCACCTTCACCGACGAGCGCTCGGGTGAACCCGAATCCATCAACTACTGCTACGAGGGTGGAATCCGGGACTTCGTCCGTCACGTCAACGCCTCCAAGGAGGCGCTGTTCACAGACGTGGGGTACCTGATTCAGAGCGAGGTCGACGGCGACAATTCGATGGAGGTCGAAGTCGCGTTCCAGTGGAACACCGGATACAACTCCGACGGACTGCACTCCTTCGCCAACGGCATCAGCACAATCGAGGGCGGCATGCACGAGGAGGGGTTCAAGAAATCCCTCACCAACACCGTCAACCGCTACGCACGCGAGCACCAGTACCTCAAGGAGAAGGACTCCAACCTCCAGGGGGAGGACATCCGGGAAGGCATGACCGCCATCGTGTCGGTGAAGCTCACCGACCCTCAGTTCGAAGGTCAGACCAAGGCAAAGCTCGGCAATGTTCCGATGCGCTCACTCGTTGAGCGAGCAACCAATGAGAAACTCTCCGAGTGGCTCGAGGAACATCCTTCCGAGGCCAAGAGGATTCTCCAGAAGGCACTCCAGGCGTCAAGGGCCCGTGAGGCAGCCCGCAGCGCACGGGACGCAACCCGTCGTAAGTCTGCACTCGACGGCGCCGGCCTGCCCGGCAAGCTGGCCGACTGTTCCTCGAAGGACCCCCGAGAGTCCGAGTTGTACATCGTCGAGGGCAACTCGGCGGGTGGCTCGGCCAAAGACGCCCGTAACCCGGCGACCATGGCGATTCTGCCCATCAGGGGCAAGATCCTCAACGTCGAACGTGCCCGGCTCGACAAGATGCTCAAGAACACCGAGGTCCAGGCACTCATATCGGCGGTGGGTGCAGGCCTGGCGGAAGAGTTCGACATCGAAAAGATCCGCTATCACAAGATCGTTCTGATGTGCGACGCCGATGTGGACGGGTCCCACATCCGCACGCTGCTGCTGACGTTCTTCTTCCGTCAGATGAAGCCGCTGATCGAGGGCGGCCACGTCTTCATCGCCCAACCCCCCCTTTTCTCGACCGAGGTGGGACGCAACAAGATCTACCTGAAGGACGACGCGGCCAAGGCGGCCTTCATGGCCCAGCATCCGAACCACAAGAGCGAGTTCCAGCGGCTCAAAGGTCTGGGCGAGATGGACGCCGAGGAACTCTGGGCGACCACCATGGACCCGACGCGTCGGACGCTGCTGCAGATCAACATGGAGCATGCAGTCATCGCCGACGAGGTGTTCTCGATCCTCATGGGTGACGACGTCGAGAGCCGCAAGCACTTCATCCAGACGAACGCATCCGATGTCCGTTTCCTCGACATCTGATGCCCACAGATCAGCTGTGGCGATCTGTTCCGCACTACTGACCGGAGCCACTGAATGAGCGACGACACTCCCTCTGACAATTCCAACGGCTCCGACGACTCCGGTGCTTCCGGCCCGGACGGAGTCGGCGCGGACGTGAATGGTCCGAATGGCACGGGCAGGACCGACACGGGCGGGACCAACACCCCGTCAGCCGACACCCCGTCACCCGACGGCGAGGTCGGGGAGGGCACCGAAACAGCTTCCGACGCCGCCACCCTGACCACATTCGGGACAATCGAGCCGATCGAGATCCAACAGGAGATGGAGCAGTCCTTCCTGGACTACGCCATGTCGGTAATCGTGTCGCGCGCGCTTCCCGATGCGCGTGACGGCCTCAAGCCGGTGCACCGCCGCATCCTCTGGGCAATGCACGAAGCCGGACTGCGACCGGATCGCAACCACCGCAAGTGCGCGACCGTGGTCGGTGACGTGCTCGGCAAGTACCACCCACACGGTGACCAGTCCGTGTATGACGCGTTGGTCCGCATGGGTCAGGACTTCTCGCTGCGCCACCCGCTGATCGATCCCCACGGCAACTTCGGATCGCCGTCCGATCCTCCGGCGGCCTACCGCTACACCGAGTGCCGCCTGATGCCGCTGGCGATGCACATGCTCGCCGGTATCGACGAGGACACGGTCGACTTCATTCCTAACTTCGACGGTTCGACCGAGGAGCCGACGGTCCTGCCCGGACGGTTCCCCAACCTGCTGGTCAACGGCAGCCAGGGCATCGCCGTGGGTATGGCGACCAACATCCCTCCCCACAACCTGGGCGAGGTCATCGACGCGACGCTGCACCTTCTCGAAAATCCCGACGCCACCCCCGACGATCTCATGGAGTTCGTGAAGGGGCCGGACTTCCCGACCGGAGGCCAGATCATGGGTCGCGCCGGCCTGATGTCCGCCATCCGGACCGGTCGAGGTTCCATCAAGATCCGCGCCCGCGCCGAGATCGAGGAAGGTCCCAAGGGGGACCGGATCGTCGTCAGTGAGATTCCGTACCAGACCTCGGTCGAGAGCATCGAGGAAAAGATCGCCGACCTCGCGAACGCCCGGGTCATCGAGGGTGTACGCGAGATCCGCAACGAGCGCTCACGGGGACTGACCCGCCTGGTCATCGAACTCAAGCGTGACACCCCGGCCAACGTGCTGCTCAACAACCTCTACAAGCACACGCCGCTGCAGAGTTCGTTCTCGACCAACTTCGTCGCCCTTGTCGACGGAGTGCCCCGCACCCTCAACCTGCGCGAGGCACTCGTCCACTACATCGAGCACCAGGTCGAGGTCATCACGCGCAGGACCCAGTTCCGTCTCGACAAGGCCCAGCGGCGTGCCCATATCGTCGAAGGTTTCCTCAAGGCCCTTGACCTGATCGATCAGATCATCGCCGCCATTCGCGCTTCGGCCGACAGGGCTTCGGCCATCATCTCGCTTCAGGGCGTGGGGTTCGAGTTCAGCGAGATCCAGGCCACCGAGATCGTCGACATGCGACTGTCGACCCTGACCCGCCTGGGTCGGGAGCGGCTCGAAGAAGAGATGGCTACGCTGCGTGAGACCATCACCTTCCTCCAGACGATCCTCGCGGATGAGACGGTGCTACGCGGAGTGATCCGCGACGAGATGACCGCCATCCGCGACGAGTTCGCGACACCGCGACGCACGAGCATCGAACACGACGACGGTGACCTTGACATCGAGGACCTGATCGACGACGAAGAGGTCGTCGTCGTGATGACCGCCCGCGGCTACATCAAGACCGTTGCGGCGGACACCTTCCGTACCCAGATCCGTGGTGGACGCGGCGTCGCAGGGGCACGCCTCAAGGACGAGGACTACATCACCGATTTGATCTCCACCTCGGCGCACGCCTATCTGCTGTTCTTCTCCAACCGCGGCAAGGTCTACCGGCTCAAGGCGCACCGGATCCCCATGCGGGACCGCACCGCCCAGGGACTTGCGATCGTCAACCTCCTGCGTCTCGCCCCGGACGAGAAGATCCAGACGATCATCGACACCCGCGACTACGAAACGCACCGCTATCTGTTCTTCGTGACCAGCAGGGGTCAGGTCAAGAAAACGATGTTCAACGCCTACGACAACGGGCGCCAGGACGGTCTGATCGCCATCAACCTGCGCGAGGGAGACGAACTGGTCAGGGTCATGCCGACCTCTGGTGTCGACGACATCCTGATCGTGTCCGAGGCAGGGCAGTGCATCAGGTTCCGCGGCACCGACGTCCGACCCATGGGTCGTACGGCCACGGGTGTGCGGGGAATCCGCCTCAAGGAAGGCGACCGGGTGGTCGGTGCCGACAACATAGCGATGACCTCCGAAGAGGTCACCCCCGGTAGTGGACCCCAGCCGGTTGACGATCTGAGACTCCTCACGATCACCGACTCGGGGTACGGCAAGCGCACGCATCTGGGCGAGTTCACAGCTCACAATCGCGGCGGCCAGGGAGTCCGGGCCCACAAGCTTCACGCCGATCGTGGTTCTGTCGTGAGCGCCTTCCTCGTCGGCGAGGACGACGGCCTGCTGATGATCAATGACGCCGGCGTGGTCATCCGGACCAAGGTGTCTTCGATCTCGGTCCAGGGTCGTTCCGCCACCGGAGTAAGGGTCATGAACCTCGACGAGGGCGCCAAGGTCGCTGCCGTCGCCCGGGTTCTGACGACTGGCGACGAGGACGAGGACGACGCAGAGGACACCGAGAGCGTCGCTGGTGACGCCGAATCCGACGCCGAAGGCGTCGACTCTGACGGCGCGTCGGACTCTGACGGCAATCCGGGCTCTGAACCCGGCGCTGATTCCGACTCCGACGGTGGAGCCGACGGGGACTCAACCGATGTCCCGGACAGCCCTGCCGGGTGATCCGGGAGTTCCATTGGTCAGGCCCCGGGAAATCCGTTCGACCCCGATATTCCGCGCGGCGGGACCGCTGCGCCGGGAGCGGGGCTCGATGGTTCCATTGCTCGCCGTAGTGCTCCTGATCGCGGCCGCGCTCATTTTGGGGTCGGCAAGGCTCGGAACCGCGGTCGTCGCCAGAGCCAGGGCAGACTCGGTGGCCGACATGGTCGCGCTGGCGGCAGTACCGGGAGGCAGGGAAGGGGCCTGCGCGGTTGCAGCCGCGAACGGTGCGCAGTTGGTCAGACACGTTGGCCGCGCTGACGGGTCGATCATGGTCGAAGTCCGCATGGGCGCGGTGGCTGCTGTTGCCGCCGCCGCCCCCGGAAATTGAGCATCTTCTGTGCTTCGCCAGCCGGTGTTGCGCTGTGCCGTGTTGCGGCCGACTGTAGGATCTCGACGTGACGATTCCCTCCGCGGACACCGATCAGCCCGGGCCCGAATTCGGTCGGTCAGGCGGGCCCCTGCCCCCTGCCGGGTCCGAAGCAGACCACTGGGCGGGATTTGCAGCATCCGCAGACGCGACCGGATCGACACCATCGACGGTCTCGGCCTCGACGGAGCCACGTCCGGGTCCCGACACCCAGGTCACCGCGGCGGCACCGATGGCCAGGTCCGACGTTGAGCGTTCGGACGGCGGAGCCGCTCCGGTATCCGGATCGGCTCGCCGGGGAGGAAAGAGGGTGATGGGCTATCAGCGTCAGCGCTACGAGGCACGCAAGGTACGGAGGCTCATCCGCCACGTGGACCCCTGGTCTGCTCTCAAGCTGTCGACCCTGCTCGCGCTTTGCATGTGGGTCGTCGTGATGATCGCCTCCGCCATCATGTGGACCGTCGCAAGCAATGCCGGCACGATTTCCAGCCTCGAGAATTTCGTCAACTCTTCACTTTCCCTGCAGGACTGGAGCCTGGACGGGTCCTTCCTGTTCAGACAACTGGG
>JBATWQ010000365.1:0-11565 GCA_049672765.1 Microthrixaceae bacterium
GAGTGAGACGGCCTCATCACGGCGCGAACGCGCCACCGCGTGGACGTCTATGAGCCGTTCCCTCGTTGCTTCGTCCGCCCCGACAAGCTCGCGACTGATCAGCTCTGCGACAACACCGGTCGGGAGGGTTCGGGGCAGGGCGTCAGCGGTTGTGGTCTTCCAGAGATCTGCAACCGCATTGCCCACAGGGCAGCCAGGTAGCCCAAATCCTGCCGGGACCAGCCTCCTTCGATCGTCAACTGCAAGGCGCTGCTCGATGGCCTGAATCGCATCGGTGTCGATGACTCTGATGCCTTCGGACGCTTGGGACACCAGAGCTCCATCACCAAACCGGAGTAGAAGAGTTTCCCCGGGTGGGGTGTCTGTTGAGGCTGTGCCGTCGGGCACCTGCGTGTCGTTGGTGACCCACCCAACGTCGGCACCGGCCGTATCGGAAAGATCGGTAACGACCAGGAGATTCCGTCTTGCCTTTGGGAGGAGCGGCAGGAATCCGGCGAGCTGTGGAGTATCGGCAGGGTTGACGCGGTGACAGCTCGCCCCTGCAACCAGCGCCGCCACATGCGCGAGTGCCATCGGGTGCGTACGACTCCCGGGATGGACGAAATGGGCCAGCTCAACAACCGCCTGAACATCAGCGATCACTTCCGGTTCCGCATGAGGCCCTCTCGAGACGTCGGCGTCACTATCGATAATGAGGACGACGTCGACAACTACCGACTGGACGGTCTTGGTCGCTTCTGCCCCGGCTCGACGCCGAGCCAAGCCGCTGATTGGACGGATTCCCGGATTGGTGGCGACGACCGAGTCGGTCAGATATCGAGCACCTGCGCCAAGCAGGCCCTTTGTAACCGCATCCCTTGCCGACTCGTCGCTCGAGAGAATCAGAACACCACGGCCGGCTACTTCGACACAGGCGGCCTTCAGATACACACGACTGACGTCTGTCGCGATGCTCGCAGCCACGAGGTGGTCCAGCAGTTCAGAAGCCGATTCATGATCCTCGAGTGCTCCGGTACCGACCACTTCTCCCCCGGCGTTCAGCACCAGAAAATCGGCGCGACCGGCATCGTCAGTCGTCAGGGTCATCGTGAGCGCCGGGCTGTCCTCGGAGTCGACGTCGAATTCCGATTCTGGAGTGCTCTGACTTCGACGTTCCTCGGGGGACTCGACGAGGCAGAGCCCGATTCCCGGATCGTCACCCCGAATTTCGACCATCCCTATGGGCAGGTCGAGGACCGTCCGCAGCGGAAGTATCTCGGCATCAGAGAGTGGCTGGTCACCTGCCGCATAGGCGGCCCAAGTCGCATCCCACTCATCATTGGCCTCATCGCCGGCGAACTCGTCACCGAGTTCGTGAAATCCACTCATGCCGAAACCTCGGGGCTATCAGTGGATCGCTTCATCATGGGCTGCTCGACGGTTGGATCTCCGTGTGTTCCGCTGCGGCGGGCGCCGGGTGGCGCCTGAGAAGACGCTAGTCCTCAGGATCAGCAAATCCACCCCGGACTGGTCCGAGGTTGCAGGTTCGGACCAGATGAACTCAGTCCTGGAATGCGACGAGTTGCGCGACTGCGTCGTTGGCGACCCTGGTCACGGTGCCGGGAATGATCCCCAGCCAGAGAGTGCCTACGACGGCGATTGCCAACGCCAAGGTTGCGCCGAGAGGCATCCGCGGTGCAGGACCCGCCAACTCGGCCGGCGCCTCACCGTCGACGTTGCCGTCGAAGTACATGGCGACAACCACCCGCAGATACAGATAGGCCGCGACGACGGCCGAGACCATCGCAATGACTGCCAGCGGGTACTGACCCTGGTCCGCCACCGCGTTGATGACGTAGAACTTCGACAGGAACCCGGCGGTGAATGGAACTCCGGCCTGTGCCAGAAGGAACACCGTGAACAACAGGGCGATACCGGGCCGTGTGCGTCCGAGGCCCTTGTAGTCCGTCAGGTCATGCATGCCGTCGCCGACCCGGCCCATGATCGTGACGACACCGAAGCTGCCGGTGACCATGAACGTGTAGGCGAGCAGGTAGAAAAGCGCAGCCGAGGTCCCCTTGTCCGAAGAGGCCTCGACAGCTACCAGGATGAACCCGGCGTGGCTGATGGAGGAGTACGCCAGCATCCGCTTGACGTTCTTCTGGACCAGCGCCATGTAGGCACCGACGACCAGGCTCAGAACTGCCAGCGCATAGACCATCGGACGCCAGTCGCCCCCGTAGGTGGGACCGAACGTGAGCACGAACACGCGGATCAGACCGGCAAACCCGGCTGTTTTGATACCAGAGGCCATGTAACCCGACACGGGAGATGGCGAGCCCTGGTAGACGTCGGGGGCCCAGGTGTGGAACGGAACCGCCGCGACCTTGAAACCCAGCCCGACGAGCATGAAGGCGAACCCTGCGAGCAGCAGGCCGTTCTTCAAAAGGACCTGCTCCGACAGGAACGTCTGGATGTGCACCAGGTTGGTGGAGCCGGTGGCGCCATAGATCATGGCGATGCCATAGAGGAGGAACGCCGATGCGAATGCCCCGAGGATCAGGTACTTGAGGCCGGCCTCTTGGGATGAGATTCGTCGCGAGTGCATCGAGGCGAGCACGTACGCCGCTACCGAGAGGATCTCCAGGCCGACGAACAGGACGATCAGATCGTTGGCCGAAGCCATTACGAGTCCACCGGACGCGCTCAGGAGCATGAGCACGTACCACTCAGATCCTTCCAGACCCTCGCGGCGGACATAGCCCTCGAGCAGTAGTGCGCCCATGAGGACCGAGATACAGATGATTCCTGCGGCGAAGATCGAGAACCCGTCGAGTCCGACCGCGCCGGCGATGACGCTCTGGGGTCCATCGTCCTGGAACCTGCTCCACAGGGGGAACAGTGAGCCGATCGCTCCGGCCGCCACGACGACTGTCCAGGCTGCCGGGAACCACGAAGGCGCTTTGCCACGCAGTAGCGACACGACGGTCAGTAGCAGGACTCCGCCGATCATCAGGATGAGATGCGGTGCGATTGCCGACCAGACGATTTCGGGCGTCGGGATAGGAACGGGAGTATCGAGTTTCTGTACCACTGAAGCGATCATCAGTCCTCCACCGCCCCGTTGGCAGCAGCGTCAGCCGGCCCCTTGAACTCGATCTTCTTGACCTTGTAGTCGGGAGCGTGTTCCTCGACGTGTTCGAGCAGCTTGTCGACGGTGGGTTCCATTCGTTCGAGCATCGGTGTCGGATAGAGACCGACGAAGAAGATGGTGAACAGCAGCGGAGCGAGGATGAGACCTTCGCTCCACCTCATCTCTCGGAACTTTGAGTTCGCTGCATCAACCGGCCCGTGGAACACCCTCTGGTAGGCCCACAGCAGGTACAAGGCAGCGAGAATCACGCCGATGGCTGCAACCACACCCCACCAGCGGGCGGTGCTGAACGCGCCGATCAACGCCAGGAATTCTCCGGGAAAGCCGTTCAGGCCCGGCAGACCGATGCTCGAGAACATCACCAGGGTGAAGACCCCGGCGAACACGGGGGCGACCTTCTGGATGCCGCCCAGCTCGGCGATAACACGAGTGTGTCGTCGCTCGTAGATCCAGCCGACCAGGATGAACAGGGCTCCCGTCGAGATCCCGTGGTTGAACATGACCAGAACCCCACCCTCGATGCCCTGCACCGACAACGAGAAGATGCCGAGCACGACAAAACCCAGGTGGGCGATCGAGCTGTACGCGATCACGCGCTTCAGGTCCTTCTGCATCGTTGCGCAGATGGCCCCGTAGAGGATTCCGATGACCCCCAGGGTCATCATCACCGGTGCCGCCCAGTGGGAGGCCTCGGGGAATAGCTGGATTCCGAAACGGACGAACCCGTAGGTACCGAACTTGAGGAGAATTGCCGCCAGGATCACGGATCCGGCGGTGGGCGCCTCGGTGTGGGCATCGGGCAGCCAGGTGTGTACCGGGAACAGCGGGACCTTGATTGCGAAGGCGATGGCGAAGGCGCAGAAGATCCAACGACCGGCACCGGTCGATAGCGACTGGTTGGCGGTGATCTCGACCAGATCGAACGTGATCGGACCGCCGACTGCCCGGGCGTTTAGCACCGCGAGCGAAACCAGCCCGACGAGCATGAACGCCGAGCCCAGCATCGTGAACAGAAAGAACTTGTTGGCCGCATATACACGGCGACCGTGTCCCCACATTCCGATCAGGAAGTACATCGGCACCAGGACGAGTTCGAAGAAGACGAAGAACAGGAGTAGGTCCAGCGAGCAGAACACTCCCATAGAGGCCGACATGAGCAACATGAGCCAGCCGTAATACGCCTTCTGGTTGTCTTCGATCTTGGCGCAGAGAACCGCGACCGGGAAGATAATGGCGTTGAGCACCATCAGGAACAGCGAGATTCCGTCGATACCCATGTGGAACGAGACGCCGATGTCGCTGATCCAGGTCTGCCTGATGACGAACTGGTAGCCCGCCTCGCCGGTCTTGAAGGTCACGAGCACGTACGCCATCAGCGCCGAGCTCACCAGACTGGACATCAGCGCGATCTGCTTGAACAGATCGCTACGCCTCGCCGGCGTGAGAAGTATCAGTGCCCCGCCGATCAGCGGCACGAGAATGATCGCCGGCAGGAGCGGGAAGTTCAGGTCGCCCGAGCGGGCGGCGGCTTGGGATGAGAGGAAGGTACCGATCACAGGTTCATCCTCGTGACGATGAATATCAACATGAGTACTGCTCCGGCCCCGATGCCCAGGGCGTAGTTGCGTACAAGACCGCTCTGGAGCGGCCGGACGAGCCGGGCGAGTCCGAGCGTTCCGGAACCGACCCCGTCAACGATTCCGTTGACAGCTGCACCATCGAAGTCGGCGACGCCCTGGTAGAGCGCCGTGCCGGGACCGTCGGCGAAGCGTGAGTAGGTCTCGTCGATGTAGAGACCACGGGCCATCGCCGTGAGTTCGATCTTCTCGGCTGCGACCTTGCGTTTCGTGTAGACGAGATAGCCGAGGTAGAGCCCGATGAACGAGAAGATGATGGCCGCCGATGCGAGTCCGAACAGGACCGAAGCTTCCGGCAGGTGGTGCTCCTCGACGATGATCGGCTCGAGCCAGTTGCTCAGGTATTCGAGTTTGTGGGCGAACGGCAGATTCAGCAGGCCTGCGACGACCGCTGCCCCGGCGAGCACCAGGAGCGGCACCGTCATGGTCGCCGGCGATTCACCCGGCTCGTGCGACGGGGTGAGTCCGTGGTGTCCGTCGTCGGCGGAATGCGCGGCGACGACATGGGTTTCGTCTGTTTCCGACTCCTCCGCTGCTTCGGGCTCCACCTCCTCGACGCGCCACTTCTCTTCACCGAAGAAGGTCATGATGACCTGGCGGGTCATGTAGAAGGCGGTCATCAGAGCGACGACCAGACCGATTGCCCACAGGGCGGGGCCGGCAGGGCCGGCGTTGAACGCTCCGGCCAGGATCTCGTCCTTCGACCAGAACCCCGAGAACGGTGGGACGCCGGCGATGGCCAACCAGCCGACGATGAACGTGCCGGCGGTGATGGGCATGTACTTACGGAGATTGCCGTAGCGGCGCATGTCCTGTTCGTGGGACATCTGGGTGATGACCGAACCCGAGCCAAGGAAGAGCAGCGCCTTGAAGAACGCGTGGGTGACCATGTGGAACACCGCAGCGACGTAGTTCTGGGTGCCCACCGCCAGGAACATGTAGCCAAGCTGCGAAACCGTTGAATACGCAAGGACCTTCTTGATGTCGGTCTGGGCGATGGCAATGGTTGCCGCCACGAGTGCCGTGAGGACACCCACCCAGGCGATCACGTCGTTGGCCCAACCGGCCTGGGCGAGGATGGGGTTGAGACGCGTGAGCAGGTAGACACCTGCGGTGACCATCGTCGCCGCGTGCATCAATGCCGAGACCGGAGTCGGACCGGCCATTGCGTCGGGCAGCCACACATACAGCGGCAACTGTGCCGACTTGCCGGCAGCGCCCAGGAGGAACAGCAGAGCGATGACGGTTGCGGTCGTGCCGGCCATCACCGGCGCGTAGGCCTTGATGTCGACATAGTTGATCGAGCCGACCGTGAACCAGACCCAGAACGTGCCGACCATGAAACCGAAGTCGCCGATGCGGTTGACGACGAAGGCCTTCTTCGCAGCGGTCGAGTTGGCCATGTCCGTGTGCCAGAACGAGATGAGCAGGTAGGAGCAGAGGCCGACGCCCTCCCAGCCGAGGAAGGTGAGCAGCAGGTTGTTGCCGAGCACCAGGAGCAGCATCGACGCGATGAACAGGTTCAGGTAGAGGAAGAACTTGGAGTAGTTCTCGTCACCCTTCATGTAGCCGATCGAGTAGACGTGGATCAGAGCGCCGATTCCTGTGATGAACAGGCACATCAGGATGCTCAGCGGGTCGACCATGAACCCGAAGCTCACGTCGAACGTGCCCGAGGGCATCCAGGTGAACAGTTCCTGGGTGAACACCCGCTGCTCCGAAGGGAGTGCGAGTAGGTCGAGGAAGACCTTGACGGTCACGGCGAAGCTGCCAGCGACGAGGAGACTTGCGAACCAGCCGGCCTTCGGGTCGCCGAACTTGCGACCCAGCAGGACGAGCATGACGAACCCGTACAGGGGCAGGGCGGGGATGAGCCAGATCAGATCCATTTGCTCAACCCCTCATCAAAGAAACATCGTCGGCGTCCACACCGTCGTGGCGTCGGATAATGGCAACGATGATCCCTAGTCCCACCACCACCTCGGCGGCTGCGACCACAAGCACGAAGAATACGGCGGCCTGACCACCGAGGTCATCGAGAGCCTTCGAGAAGGCAACGAAGGTGAGCGTCGTCGCGTTGAGCATCAGCTCCACACACATGAACATCACCAGGGGGTTGCGGCGAATCAGAAGTCCCACTGCCCCAATTGTGAAGATCAGCGAGGCCAGGACCAGATACCAGGTCTCGGTCAGTTCGAGCATCAGCGACTTGCCTCCTCTGTGCTCAGTTCCGCTGCTGAGTCTTCGACTTCGGGTTCCCGGTTGACGACGTCGCCTGCGCCGGCGCTGTCGGCCGGATCAACGAGGGGCGGTTCGACCACGGCCGGACCTTCGGGGAACTCCTCGAGGTCGATCGGCTCGCCACCGCGTCGGGCGAGGACTACCGCACCCACGACGGCAATGGTCAGCAGGACCGAGGTGATTTCGAGAGCGAAGACGTAATCCGTGAAAAGGAGCTTCGCCAGGGAGTTGATATCGGGAGTAGCGGCATCCGGAGCGGCAAGCGTCGATGACCTTCCGGTCGCCTGCGACCCGACCGACAGCAATGCCGTGATGCTCAGACCCAGGATGGCCAGTCCGACGACCAGGGCGGCGGGGCGCTGCCCGACGATCGCGTCACGTTGGAATCGATCGAGCTTGTCTACCCCCAACAACATGATCACGAACAGGAAGAGCACGACGATTGCGCCCGCGTAGACGATGACCTGGACCGCAGCCAGGAAGTACGCACCCAGCGACATGAAGAGTACGGCGACACCGAAGAGGGTGGCGATGAGGCTCAGGGCGTTGTGCACGGTGTTGCGCAACAGGACCACGCCCAGCGCACCCCCCAGGCAGATCGCCGCGCTCACCAAGAAGGTGAACATCTCGACCTTCATTTAAAGAACCGCCTCTTCTTCTTGTCTTTGTCCTTGTCCGCTGGCTCCGCGTCGGGCGCATCGAAGTACCCCATCCGGAGATGCGGCTCGTCGCCCTCATCGGGAATCACTCCGTCATCAGAGTCGTCGTCGGATCCATCAGCAGGTTCATCAACGGCAGCTTCGTCCAGGTCGGTTGAAGCCTGGACCTCGTCCAAGGCTTCCTCCACGGTGGGTTCGGCTTCCTTTGAACGTCGGTACGCCTCGGCTCCCTCGGGAGCATCGAAGTACCCCGTTCTGTCGGTCGGCTCACCTGGGTGTCGGCCTTCGAGATCGTCGATCTCTGGCTCAACATCGACGGAAGCCAGCAGTTCGTCTTCCTCGTCCTCGACATAGGAGGGGTCCCCGTCCAGGGACTCGACGCCTGATGAGCCTCGACGCCTGCGTCCGACCGTCCCGGGGGGTGCATCGAACTCACCGGCGCGTCGGCCCCCGTCGGCCTCTGACTCGGCGTCTTCGGAGATGATGGTGTCCAACGATCCTGCATCGAAGACACCCGACGTGCTCGCCAGGTCCTCTGCTACTGGCTCCTCCACTGGCTGGACATAGTCGAGCGCATGTTCGTGGACGGGTGAACCCGAGGGTACCGCTCCTACCTCGTCGAGGACCCTGGCTCGTTCAGGCGGCCGAACTCCGTAACCCAGTTCGCCGGCCCAGGCGATGATGCCCTTGAAATCGGCGTCGCCACCGGGTGAGGTAGCCCGCATCCAGCCCGAGGTGTCCTCGGCAGGATCGAAGCCACCATCCCAGTTCTCCCACGGGAGCTTCTGTGGTTGGCCATCATCCCCGACCACCAGTTCGTTCTTGGTGTAGATCGCGTCGGAACGGTTGGTGAAGGAGAACTCGAAGAGCTTCGTCTCGGTGATCGCCTCGGTCGGGCAGGCTTCGACGCACAGGTCGCAGTGGATGCACCGGAGGTAGTTGATCTCGTAGACGTAACCGAAGCGTTCACCCGGGGATGTCGGGTCCTCGGGGTCGTTGTCCGCGCCACGCACGTAAATGCACTTGGCCGGGCACACACCGGCGCAGAGTTCGCAACCGATGCACTTCTCGAGCCCGTCCTCATAACGATTCAGGACGTGCCGACCGTGGAAGCGCTCCGGTTTGGGGCGGACCTCCTCGGGATACTCGACCGTGACACGTGCGCCGGTGGCGGTGTTGACCCCGGCCCACTTCTTGATGATGACTCCGAAACCATCGAGGTAGCCCATCAGCTCCTACCTCCAACTCGGGGCGAGACCGGCCTTTTGGCGGCCGAACGCTTCGCCTCGGATGATCGAATTGCGAGTGCCAGCAGAGCTCCGCCGAGCATGAATCCGGCGACACCGCCGAGGATCGTCGCAAGGATGTTCCAATCCTGGTCCACGGCGACCCGCAGACCGGCGAGCACGAGGAACCAGCCCAGCGCGACCGGGATCAGCACCTTCCAGCCCAGGTTCATGACCTGGTCGTAACGGAAGCGGGGCAGCGTTGCCCTGAAGGCGACGAACATGCAGAGGAAGACCAGCAGCTTGAGGAAGAACCAGATGAACGGAAGGACGTACACGCCGACCCAGCCGGTGAGACCGAACGTCGGTCCGGAGGGGCCGCCGAAGAACAGCGTGACGATGATTGCCGACATCGTCACCGTGTTCAGGAACTCCGCCAGGTAGAACATCGCGAACCGGAACGATGAGTATTCGGTGTGGAATCCGCCGACGAGTTCCTGCTCTGCTTCGACCAGGTCGAATGGAGGCCGGTTTAGTTCGGCGGTTGCGGCGATCGTGAAGACGATGAACGGCACGAGCCCGGTCATCCAGACGTTCCACTCCCAACCCGACTGGGCGCTGACTATGCCGTTGGTCGACAGCGTTCCCGCAATCAGCAGTACCGACGCGAGCGCCAGACCGAGCGCCGCCTCGTAGGAGATCATCTGTGCTGTGGCACGCACCGATCCGAGTAGCGGGTACTTGGAACCTGAGGACCAACCGGCCAGCATGATTCCGTAAACCGCGATCGAAGACATCACCAGGAAGAGCAGGATTCCGATCTGGGGATCTGCGACCTGCATCAACGTCTTGTGGCCGAGGATCTCGACCTGGCCACCGAGGCCGTCGTTGAAGCTCCCCGCGATCGGCACGATCGCGAAGGTGAGGAACGCGGGCACCAGCGAGAGGAACGGAGCCAGGCGGAACACGAAACGGTCGGCCTTGTCGGGAATCAGGTCTTCCTTGAAGATCAACTTCATCCCGTCGGCAACCGTCTGCAGCAGGCCCCAGGGGCCGGCCCGGTTGGGGCCGAGACGGTTCTGCATGTCAGAGATGACCTTGCGCTCGAACCAGACCATGAGGATCACGCCGATCAGAAGACCGACGAAGGCCACCACGACCTTCAACAGCACCACCAGTAGGACCGTCGGGTCGACCTTGCCCGCCAGTAGTGGGTCCCCGAGCGGAGCCGCAGCGAAGGTGTGCACCGATGATGACAGGGAAGCGACGGACGGTGTGGACAGAACCGACATCAGCGCACCTCCACCCGGATGTCACATACCGCGTCGGCAACCGAGATCAGCGCACTCGGTTCGCCACCGGCGAGGTTGTGGGTCAGATGGGCGGTTCCCCGGGGCACCGCCCGATCGACGAGAGCCCGCACTGAGAGTGATCCATTGGGCGACGTAACCGTGACCCGGCTCCCGTCCGAAATCCCGAGCGGCGCAGCGTCGGCCGGCGAAACCCGTAGCGCCTGCTCGGGGGCGAGGCCGGCCGAGGACGAACACTGCGAGATCGACGTGCCGGCGTCGTAGAGCTTGCGGTTCACCACGAGGCGCAACGAGTAGGCGTTCTGGGACGATACGTGCGGAGCCGAACGTGTTTCGAGCGGCAGGGCCGTCATATTGAGAAGCTGTCCATCGGCGTTGTCTGGGTTACGCAGCTTCGACATGCTGATCCCGCGGTGTACCGGCGAGTGGGCGACCAGTTCTGCCCACAGTTCGGTCTCGTCGTCGAGGACCCCCAGGTCTCCGTCGAGCCGGTGAGCCAACTCGGCGGCGATCATCCAGTCGGTTCGAGCGGTTCCAGGTGCCGTGACCTTCTGGTTGAGCACCGTCACGCGACCTTCGAGATTGGTAGTGGTACCGGAGCTTTCGGTCACGCCTGCGACGGGCAACACGATGTGTGCCTGAGAGGTAGACGCCGTCGCGAACCGGTCGAGCGAGATGAGGGTCCGGGCCCCAGCGAGTGCCCGGCGAGCGAGTGACCGGTCGGGGAAATCCGCCAACGGGTCCGCTCCGAGCAGCACCAGGACGTCGATCTTGCCGTCCGCCGCGGCACGGAGAATTCCGGCTGCATCCAACCCGGGTGCGGTGGGGACCGAACCCCAGACCTTGGCCCAGTCAGCCGTTCCGTCGTGCAGGCGCACACGGCCGGGTAGGTGCCCGGGGGTCAGTCCAGCTTCAAGGGCGCCTCGCACGTTGGAGCGACGAAGGGCGACCAGGAACTTGGCGCCGGGGACGGCGTCGCGAATGGAGGTCGCTGCGGCCGCAACCGTTTCAGGATCTTCGGCCAGGTTGGCCCGTCCGATGACTACCGTCAGGTCATCGCCGGCCGCTGCGATCAAACTTGCTGCAATCTTCGCAGCGTCGCCGTCGACCGGACCCGAACTCAGGTCGGTTGTGTCACCGGCGAGCAGAGCTGCGACCACACGGTCCAATTCACCCGGGCGGTACTGGATCGATGCTGCGGCGTGACGCGACAGCCCTGTGCGGGTTGGCGCCAATTCGATGATCTTGGCGCGGTCTTCATCGACCGCGTGCTTGAGGCGGATGTACAGGACGGGCAGCTCTTCCTTGGGATCGGGTCCCAGGTAGAGCACCGTTCCTCCGGGCCGGCAAACCTCGTCG
>JBATWQ010000366.1:0-5927 GCA_049672765.1 Microthrixaceae bacterium
CGGCGTGCTTTGCTGATTGCCCAAATCCTGAAGTCAGCGGTACCCGGGTCGGGGCGAAAGATGCCCGAATCGTTGCTGTTGCGCTGTGTACCTGCAGAATTCCAGAGAGGCGAAGATGGAACGTACCCATTTCGAAGATGAACACCAGATGTTCCGCGAGGCGTTCAGCACGTTCGTCGAGCGTGAGATGGTGCCCAACCGTGAGCGATGGGAAGAGGCCGAAATAGTTGACCGCGAACTGTTCGCCGTCGCTGGAGCCTCCGGATTTCTGGCCATGGCCGTCCCGGAGGAGTTCGGCGGGGCGGGAGTCAAGGACTTCAGGTACAACCAGATCGTCGCCGAGGAGATCTGTCGCCACGACGTCTACCCCGCGGGTCTCGGGATGACGCTGCACAGCGATGTCTGTCTGCCCTATTTCCTGGACTACTGCAACGACGAGCAGAAGGCACGCTGGCTTCCGGGGATCGCGTCGGGTGAGCTGATCACGGCTGTCGCCATGACCGAGCCAGGCATTGGTAGCGACCTCGCATCGATGTCAACCACCGCCATCCGTGATGGTGATACCTACATCGTCAACGGTTCGAAGACCTTCATCACAAATGGGATCCTCGCCGACCTGGTGATCCTTGCCTGCAAGACCGACCCGAGTCAGCGCCACTCAGGGATGTCGCTCGTCGTCGTCGAAGCCGGATCCGAAGGCTTCGAACGGGGTCGAAACCTGGACAAGCTTGGTATGCATTCCCAGGACACCGCAGAACTGTTCTTCACCGACGTCCGCGTGCCGGTCGAGAACCGGATCGGTGACGAAGGCCAGGGCTTCAAGCTTCTGGTGAAGAACCTGCCCCAGGAGCGGCTCTCGATCGCCGTCGCCGCAGTTGGCCACGCCCGGGCGATTCTCGACTGGACGATCCAGTACTGCAACGAGCGCACGGCGTTCGGGCAGAAGATCGGAAGTTTCCAGAACTCGCGTTTCAAGCTCGCAGAGATGCACACCGAGATCACGATCGCTGAATCCTTCGTCGATCGCTGCGTAGCGGCGTTGAACTCGGGTGACCTGGTGGCCGAAGAGGCCGCCATGGCCAAGTGGTGGACCACCGAGCTGCAGAAGAAGGTCGCCGACATCGGGGTGCAACTCCACGGTGGCTACGGCTACATGAACGAGTATCCGGTTGCCCGCGCCTATGCCGATGCACGCGTCACATCCATCTACGGAGGTACCACCGAGATCATGAAGGAGATCATCGGTCGTTCCCTCGGCTTCTGAGCCAAGTCTCGAACCGAAAGTCCCTCCGGGTTCGGGTCGGGCGTTCCCGGTTCTCTGTAGGCTCCGCCCATGCCCACTGATCCGTCTCCACCGGCGCCGAGAAGGTCGACTGCAGCGCTCGCCTCGTTGGCTGCGTTGCTCTCACTCGGATTGGCCCTCGCCGGCTGTGGCGATGGCTCGGGCGAGAAGGTCGTTGCCGGGGATTCTCCGACCCAGGATGTGGCGAACGACTCCGCTGACAAACCTGCGAACAGCGTGGACGGTGAAACTGCGAGTCCAGTCGCGGGCAGCTCCATCGAGTTCCGCCCCGTGCTCAGTGTCAGCGAGCCCGGATCGACGGTAACCACCGTGACCGGAATGGCCAGCGAGTCGGGTGCCGCTGGTGACTCCGAGGGCGCCCTTGCGGCGTCGGATCCGGTAAGCGGTGTGAACTATCTGCTCGGTCCGGTAGTGATTGACTCAACCCAGATCGACTCGGCAACTTTCCGGCAGGGACGACCTGGCGAGTGGCTGGTGGATCTTGTGATCGCTGAGGGGCCTGACGGCATCGACAGGTTCAATGCCCTGGCACAGAAGTGTTATGACTCCACTCCCGAGTGCCGTGACCTGGGCAACGGAAAGGGCCAAATCGCGATTGTCCTGGACGGTGATGTGATCTCTGCCCCGACCATCAACGTTCCGAGTTTCGAGCGGGACCAGATTCAGGTTGGTGTATTTGACGCCGAGTCCGCGAAGGCCCTCGCTGAAGCGATCAACCGAAGTTGAGAACCGACGACCTTGACTATGACCTGCCGCCGGAGTTGATCGCCCAGACTCCCAACGAGCCGCGCGACTCAGCCAGATTGTTGGTCGATCGCGGCGAGGATGCGCCACCCGTCGATGCAGTGGTGCGTGATCTGGCGGGCTTCCTCCGACCGGGCGATTTGCTGGTCGTGAACGAGACGCGGGTGTTGCCTGCGCGGGTTCTCATCAGTCGAAAGGGAGGCGGTAGCGGCGAGATTCTGCTGTTGGAACCTCTTGACGATGACTCGAAGAGCTGGCAGGCCCTCTGTCGGCCGTCGAGGAAGCTGAAGCCGGGCGATATGGTCAACTCCCAGCGCGGCGACCTCGAGTTCGAAATGGGCGGCGACCTCGAAGGTGGGTTGAGGATCGTGACACCCCACCCAAAGGGCGATCTGCTCGAAGCCCTCGATGAGGCCGGCGTAGCGCCGCTGCCTCCGTACATAACGACACGACTCGAGGACGAGGAGCGCTACCAGACGGTGTTTGCCCAGCGTCCGGCGTCGGCCGCCGCTCCCACTGCGGGGCTGCATCTGAGCGAGGCGGTGTTCGAGGATCTGGGCATGATCGGCGTCGATATTGCCCGACTCGAACTCGTTGTGGGCATCGACACCTTCCGCCCCATAACAACCGAGTTGGTCGAGGAGCACGAGATCCACTCCGAGTGGTACCGGGTCCCCACCGAGACCTGGGAGCGGGTCCAGCAGACCCGGGCGAGCGGTGGTCGGATAGTTGCGGTGGGAACGACATCGGTTCGGGCGCTGGAGTCCGCCGCCGCATCCGGTGAACTACAGGGGAGGACGAGACTGTTCATCACCCCCGGTTTCGAGTTCAGGGTGGTCGACCTTCTGATGACCAACTTCCATCTTCCACGGTCCTCGCTGCTGGCGATGATCGAGGGGTTCGTCGGACCTCGCTGGCGGCAGTTGTATTCGACTGCCGTGGAACGTCGATACCGTTTCCTGTCCTTCGGCGACGCCATGTTGCTCAGTCATACGAGCACCGGGGGACCACCGGAGTGAAGCTGCACATCGACATCGAGGCAACCGACGGATCGGCCCGTACCGGAACTGTGAGAACTGCGCGGGGCGTGTTCCGGACCCCGGTGTTCATGCCGGTCGGAACCCGGGGCGCAATACGCGGCATGAGCACCCATGAACTGGCCGGCATCAGGACGGCCGCCGGAACCCGCGCCGACATCCTCCTGGCCAACACGTACCACCTGATGTTGCGCCCGGGGGCCGAGACCGTCGCCACGCTCGGAGGACTCCACAAGTTCACCGGCTGGGACGGTCACATGCTGACCGATTCGGGCGGCTATCAGGTCTTCTCGCTGGAACCGAAGGTGACCGACGAAGGCGCCACCTTCAAGTCGACCTACGACGGCGCCCCCTATCTGCTCACGCCCGAGGGGGCGGTGCATACCCAGGAGTTGCTCGGCGCGGACATCCAGATGGTCCTGGACGTATGCGCGGCGCTGCCCTCAAGCACTCGCGTGTTGCAGGAGGCGGTCGACCGCACCGCCGCGTGGGCCGCCAGGGCACGCTCCGCCCACCGACGCACAGAGGACCAGGCGCTGTTCGGAATCGTCCAGGGAGGCGACGACGTTGCCCTGCGCAGGGAGTCAGCCGAAAGAACGACTGAACTCGATTTCGACGGTTACGCGGTCGGTGGGCTCTCGGTCGGCGAGACCCGCGAGCGGATGCTTCCAGCGCTCGAGGCGGCGCTCTCGGTCCTGCCGGAGGATCAGCCCCGCTACATGATGGGTGTCGGTGACCCGCTCACGATCATCGAAGCTGTCGCACGCGGCGTCGACATGTTCGATTGCGTGCTGCCGACGCGCCTGGCCCGTCACGGGACGTTGCTGACCGACCAGGGTCGCCTGAACATCAAGCGCGCCGAGTTCGCAATGAGCGACGATCCGATCGACCCGAACTGCGGTTGCGCGACGTGTCTCAACTACCCCCGAGGGCTGCTCCGCCACCTGAGCTCGATCGGCGAAACGACCGCCCACAATCTGTGCACCATCCACAATCTGAGCTGGATCCTGGGCTTCCTGGACAAGATCCGGGAGGCAATTGTCGCCGGCAGGCTCGACGAACTGAGGAGCTCCGTCGAAACCACGTGGGCATCGATGGGACCCGGTTCCAACCGCTGATAGAGTTCGGGCACTGTGATTGGTTCAATGATCTCGACAATTCTCGGCGCGACCAAAGAGGGTGGAGGCAGCATTACGGGGCTGCTAATTCTCATTATTCCGATGGGTGCGATCCTCTATATGACGATCATGCCCCAGAGGAAGCAGCGTCAGAAGCAGGCAGACATGCTCCGCAAGCTCCAGGTGGGCGACGAGGTCCTGACCACCGGTGGAATCGTCGGCCAGATCACCTTCATCGAGGACGGTCTGTACCACATCGAGATCGACAACGACGTCGTCGTCCGGATCGCGAAGTCAGCAGTGAGCAAGCACTTGGCCGAGCCGACCGAGGCCGAGAAGCCTGCAGCCAAGGGCCGCAAGGGTCTTCTCGAGGGCGCACTCGGGGGTCAGAGCAAGGCTGCGGACAGCGACAAGCCCGCGGTCGACCGTGCATCGAGTGACTCCAAGTAGGTCGGGTCAGTTCTGACGTGTCAATGATCGCCGGGGCTGATCGGCCCCTGATTCTGTCGGCCCATTTGGTCGCATTCCCAAGCCGCCGGGCCGACAGCCCGGTGGAGCTCTCTTCACGCGAGGAAGTCGATGCGTAAGCACCCCGTTCTAATGATGGTGGGAACGTTGGCGGTGGTCTACGGCCTCCTCCTCATGACGTTCATCCTGGGAAACAGCCCGAAGCTGGGCCTGGACCTGCAGGGTGGCGTTTCCGTCAACCTCCAGCCGGTCAAAGAGGGCAAGGTCGTAAAGAATGTCTCTCCTGAGCGGCTCGACCAGGCGATCGAGATCATCCGCCGACGGGTGGACGCACTCGGTGTCGCGGAGCCGGAAGTGTCCCGCCAGGGCAGCACCATCTCGGTCCAGCTTCCAGGAGCCAAGGACCAGAAGGAAGTCCTGAAGGTTGTCGGCTCGACCGCCCAGCTCGAGTTCCGGCCGGTGCTCGGGGCCGTCGGCCAGATCCCCAAGGGCCAGGACCGCAAGGACGCCGAGAAGAAGGTGGCATCGCTGCGCAGCGAGCTGAAGATTCCCGAGGGCGTGACGGCGGCCCAGATCGTGGCCGACGAGCAGGCCAAACAGCAGCCCGCTTCTGGCGCCAACCCCGGAACATCGGTTCCCGACACCACGGTGCCCGGTGAGACAACCGTCCCGGCCGCTACCGACGATACGGGCGGATCGACCCCGACGACGACTGCTGTCACATCGACCACAGAGGCCAACTCCGGAGGCGGCCGCTCAGTGACCAAGGTCCTTGCTCGCGCCCAGGCCGACAGCCCCACCACGACCGCGGCAACAACCGAAACTACCGTGCCGGCCGCGCCCACCACGACGGTGCCGCCCAAACCACTCAACCAGTGGGGCATCGACATCACTTCGCAGAAGTTCGGCGAGCTGTACCAGCTCGAAAATGCACTCGACGCGAAGCTCACCCCGCCGGAGCAAATGAAGGCGGATCAGGAAGTCACGCTTGCGACAGAGGAAGGACTGATCTACAAGCTCGGTCCCGTCGCCGTCGACGGACGTGCGGTCAAGGGTGCCACCGCCGGGCTTTCCCAACAGGGTCAGTGGGAGGTCAATCCTGTTTTCCGCAAGGGTGCCAAGAACATCGACAAGTTCAACGAGATCGCCGGAAAGTGCTATTCGGGAGCACCCGAGTGCCCCGATGTCGGTGGCGGCAAGGGGCAACTGGGGATTGTGCTCGACGGCGTGATCCTCTCGGCGCCGACGATCAACGTT
>JBATWQ010000367.1:0-2436 GCA_049672765.1 Microthrixaceae bacterium
GGTAAACCTGCCGGATCCAAGGCCCTGGTGGAAGAGACCGTCGCGTTAGTGACGTTCGAGACAAGCCTGCCAGCGGGGTCATAAACGAACCCGCGGGTGTTGACACCAGCGGCTTCTGTGACCCTCCGACCCGCACCGTCATAACCAAAAACGGTTAGAACGCCACCCGTAGGCGTTGCAGACACCAACTGCCCGGCCGTGTCGTAGGCGTACGACGTGACCGCTGTGCCGACAGTCGCCGTTTCGCGCTGCCCGGTAGCCGTGTACGTGAAAGCAGTGTCACCGGTGGTGCCGGGCGCGTCGACAGAAGCGAGTTGACCACCGTCGTCGTAGCCAAACAATGTTGACTGTCCGCCAGTCGTTTCAGAGGAGACCCGACCAGACGAGTCATACCCCAAAGTCGTAGCCCTAGACGGTCCGGCACCGGTCTGGGTGTACCCCGACAAGCGGCCAGCCGTGTAGTCCCAGGTACGCGACATGCCCGCAGGCAAAGTCTCCCCGGTCAGCCGGCCGTCCTTGTCCCAGTCGTAACTAGCGACCTGCCCAGTGCCTCCGGTCGCTACCGAGAAATCGTCTACCCGGACCGTTCCGGCCCCACCCGTGCCGCCAACAGCGACAATCTTCGGGGTACCCCAAAAGAACGGCAGAAAATCGTTGAACGACGCGTTCCACGACAACGGTTCGCTGTCACCGTCAGCCCAAACTTTGATCGACACCCAGTTCTGCGATGTCGAATAACGAACCTTGACAACACCCGAAGCCGGAACCGACACCTCACCCAGGTTCGAAGACCAAATAAAACCAGCCCGTTTCACGGTCGCTTTGACAGCGCCTTTGCGGAACTCGACAAGGTCATAGTTCGAATCATCAACAAACCGGTTGTAAGCAAGTACACGGGTCTCAGCACCAGCGTCGCCCATGTCGAGCGTGAACGTCGTATCAGTTAAATCCCGGGCAGCCCCTTTGTAGACCATCTGGGCGTTCGACCCCCCAGACGACGTGACCGACAACTCAGCAGCGTTCGAATCGATACCAACCGACCCGCCACCCCCAGTTACCGTCGACCACTTCCCGAGATCAACCGGATCCCCATCGGCACCCGTAAAGGTGTCCGAAAGATCCTGACCCACAGACACCGACGTGAGCTCATCAGAGCTGTTGTAAGTAAAACTTCGACAGGACTGATCTGAGACAGGCGCCGGCGACCTCGAATACACCTGACCAGGCCCATCCGCCCCCGACGAAAGCCCGACCGACAAAACCGCCAATACCACAACCGCCCACAGGCACTTCACGCCCGCCAGTATGCACCGCCCCGACTCGCAGGAATCCGCCCAGATCGACACAGCGTCACGTGGTCGACTCCAGAGCGGCACGCCCGAGCGCTGTAATGCGCCAACCGACATCACTCCCGTCACTGCGGCAGTCTTCTATCAAGCCCTCGCATTCGAGTTCCCTCAAAGTGCCGAGCAGGTCCATGTCTTCGGTGGTGTCGGGATGGCTGAAGTAAACGTAGTCAATGTTGCGAATGTCCCATTTACCTTTGCCTTCGGCGATCACCCGCAGCAGCCTCTGGAGATCGTCAGGGAGCATCATCGGACGCTCGGATGGTAGAGGGTAGTAGGTGCCCCGGCCCGGGTTATGCCGTAGTCCCGGAGCGAGGCAGTATGCAGTGCATCCCATAGCTCATAGTCGCCGACACGGGGCTGACCTCCTGGGAAACCAGCTCGGCGGTAGCGTACGAGTTCGCGTAGTTCGTGCGTGTAGAACGCTCTGTCGTAGTCGGTGGGATCGAGCGCACCACCCGAAATCCGTCGGAGACGATCGAGCATTCCTTGCTCCGGCCCGTCTAATGGACCCCCGCTCGTGAATCGTCGTAGGTGTGTCTCTACAAGGTTCGTCCCGCGAGAGTTGATCGTCGCTTGTGAGTGATCAAGAGAACGGGCAGGAACACCGCTTGGATCAATCCCGCCCAAGCCGGCGGGCCCACGTCCGCCAGTCGGTCGTGGGATACCGCCAATGCTCCCTCCTTCGACGCCTTCAGCGACGGTGGTTGCTGCTCGTCTGGCGGCGATTCGTCCAGCGATGCTTTGGCCTGCTTTGGTGGTGGCGATTCGTCCCCATGCGGTTTTGCCGATGGTGCCTACGAGTTTGCCGGCGCCGTAGAAGAGGGCTCCTGTCGCGGCTCCGATACCGGTGCCTACTGCGATTCCGGTTACGCATCGGCTGGCGGTCCTGTTACCGCCACAGTTGGTGAACGCGCCTCCCATTCCTCCGGCTATGCCACCTGCGAGGACTGCGCAACCGAACGCTCCGAGACCGAGGCTGAGTCCGGTACACGCCGCTCCTACAGCAATCCCGATAGCAGTGGTCGCGATGATTTCTTTGTGGTCGATGACCCAGTGGGCTGTTTTGCTGGCGTCGTGTTTGATGTCA
>JBATWQ010000368.1:0-1921 GCA_049672765.1 Microthrixaceae bacterium
TGTCGTTGGGCGCAAGGCGTTTCTTGGCATAGACCCAACCATCGATGTGGTCGTCGATGTCGGTCACAACGGCCGGATTGTTGGTCAGGCCCTCGACCAACTTGGAGTCGGCGATCTGGAACACCGCCCAGCGATGCGACTTCTTCTCGGCTCCGTCCATGTAGGTGAACGTCTTGTCGTCAATCTTCTTGAGCTGTGCGTTGCCCTCGGCTGCTGTGATGGCCTGCTGGCTGGTCGCCATGTAGTAGCGGACACCGAGCAGCCGCATGTGCTCGATACCCTCATCGATGTTGAAGGGGCCGTATGGCAGTTCACGCTGGGCACGTGACGGTGCGGCCGACACCTCGGACTGGGTCAGGAAGTGGAACGGGGTTGTCGACGAGGCTTCGAAATACAGCCCCTCCATCGAACCGATGCAGCTGTCCGTGAAATACGGCAGGAGCATCAGGGCCATTGTCGTGCCGTAGCGGTTGGTGTCCGAGTCGAACTCCCACATAGCCCGCCCACAGCCGTGGTCGTCGCCGACCTCGCCCATCATGTCCATCACTCCGCGGAACTCTGGATACGCGGGTTTGCCCTCGAGTCCGCTGAAATTCCACCGGGACCAGTCGTTGACAATTCCGAGCGGAAAGTTGATCCCCGCCCAGCGATAGACGCTCACGGTGGGATCCTTGGGATCTGGGACCAGCGTTCCCCCTGGGAGCGCCTTGAACGAGCCGAGGAAGACCGTCATTACGACGAGCGTGACGACGACAGACCCGGTGGCCACGGCGGCGAGTTGCGCCTTGGGCGCCTGAGCCAGGTCGCTGACCACAACCGCCAGCGTTCTAATTATCAGCGCCGCTGCGAGCCCGGCGAGCAGATAGAGGGCCAGGTAGTAGAAGGGCAACAAGCGTGCGTTCCAGAGCCGGTACTGGGGGAAGTACCGGAAGATCCAGGCGAAGACCACCACAAGAAGTGACAGGAACCAGCCGAATCGCACCTTGTAGACCAACGAGAGCAGCACGCCGACCGCTGCCAGGCCGAAGATGACGTTGCGGTACGGCATCCCTCCCAGATCGAGCTCGGGAACCGCGAGCAGGTAGTCCGAGTAGCGGGTGTACTTCTCCCAGCCCATGTCATTCATGTATGTGCTGTTGGCCAGGAACGGCAACGCCCAAAACCCTGTCAGAAAGCCGCCGACCGGCCCCACGATTGCTATCCAGCGCAACAACTTGGCGTCGACACCGGCCAGGTACAGGATGACGAGTGCCACCAGGCCCAGGGCGAAGGCCCACCAGGTTCCGAACTTCCAGATGAGACCTGCGATGACGACCGTCGCAACGGCGGTCGGCAGCAGACCGGACAGATGTTTGAGTCTGTCTGGAATTCGAGGTTCGAAGCCCGTGAAGAACGCGATGGCCGCCAGGCTCGCCAGTGCCGGGAACATCCACTGCGACGGAACCCAGAATCTGGCCAGCGGTAGCGAGTTGAGGACACTCGCTCCCGGCCAATCACTGCCCGAGAACAGTGAGAGCAACACAATGACGACGATCAGTCCCGCAGCGATTCGGCCTACGGCATTGGCGTCCCACCAAGGTTCGCGATCGTCGCGCCGCAGGAACAACATGACGCCCAGGGTCGCGATGCCGGCAAAGATCGCAGGAATCAGGTGACACAGGATGGTCATCGCCAGTAGGACCGCACCAAGGGCCTTGCTCCTCCTGGTCCGCATTCCGCGGAACACAACCGCCAGGTAGAGCAGGGCAAAGGTCAACGAGATCGAGAACGCGAACTCTCCCGCCATCGTCGAGGCCCCGTTGCCTCCCAGGATCGTGAAGCCCTTGTCGTAGATGAAGCCGAGAGAGGCGACCGCTGCGATTGGCGCAACGGGGAATGGTGCTCGTGCTGCCCGGGCTAGTTGGTAGGCCGCTATCGGAAG
>JBATWQ010000369.1:0-3162 GCA_049672765.1 Microthrixaceae bacterium
GGATTCGGCCGTGACTTGGACGGTCGCCTCTGCCGTGGCGGTCGGGTCGGTTGAAGTGACTGTGGCAGTCCAGGCTCCCGATCCGCTCACCTCGATTTCGGCCCCGTACAGCGAACTGTCCTCGCCCACCAGGTCGAGATCTACAGGACCGACCGTGTCACCAGATTCCGATTTGAGGGTGGCCGAAACAGTTGCATCCTCGGCCAGGTGTCCGTCACCCTCGTAGACGAGCCCGACCTCGAGACGGACGCGTTCCGGTCCGATCTGCTCGAACTTCGTAAGCGTCATGGTCCCGGCATCGCTGTGGGCCGAGGCGATCGAAGGAAACAGAACCACCATCAGGGCCACAATCACTGCCGAGAGGGTGATTCCGGCTCCGACACGTCGCGTGGAACTAGAACCGGGGCGAAGAAATTTCGGACGGCGTGGGTCGGTCATGGCCCGAAGGGTAGGCCAGTCCGAGAGAGGGGTTGGAGCGGGCTCAGGCGACCAGTTCGGCCGTGATGTCGGCGATGTCCATACTCACATCATTGGGTCGCGATGGGTTCACCAGCGTTGTGGCATCCAGATAGACCCTGGGGGTCCGGTACAGGTGGATGAACGCCTTGATATGCGACGGCGAAACGTAGCGATCGCCCTCGTTCTCCTTGAGCCAGGTCCGGACCGTCGGTGCGTTCTTCGCGCTCATCATCGGGAACAGGTGGTGTTCGACGTGGTGGCTGAAGTTGAAGTGCAAACGGTCGATGATCGCCGGGGAGGTGACGCTCATCGAGTTCTCGATCGGGTCGTTCGATTCGGTCATGGGACGCATGAAGTGGTTGGTCGCGATGTAACCCATGACGATGGCGTTGGTGAACACGATCGGGACCAGCACTGCGAAGATCGCGTAGAACGGGCCGGCCAGAACGCCAACGGTGATCCATAGGGCCAGGCAGACGGCGCTGTCGATGACGGCACGACGGCGGTTGAAACGGGCGAAGCTGCGCATGTACTTGGCCTGGATCCACAACACGATCTGGCCGTGGAAGGTGAACCAGTAGGCGAAGAAAAATGCCGATGCCCAGTGACGCGAACCGGGAGCGAGTTTGGCGACGAACCGGGTCGAAGGCGCCTTCTCGTAGCGGGATACGGTGCCGAAGCTGTCGGGATCGCTGTTGCCCATGTTGGTCTTGCCGTGGTGGACCTGGTTGTGCCAAACCCTCCACAGCGACGGCGAGACGAGCATCGGTCCAAAGCCGAGGTATCCCAAGAAGTACTGGAGACCCTTCGACTTGACCACCGAGCCGTGAAGCACCTCGTGCGCCAGGAAGCCCATTGCCGCGAAGCACTGGCCCATGACGAGCCCGAGAGCCAGGCAGATGTACCAGGCGGGTCGGACGGTGATGATCGTTGCTCCCGCTGCGATGGCAGTCGCTGTCAGCGGGATGAACCACAGAGCCCGCTGGGGTTCCCGGGTGAACGTCTCCTCGGGGAGTTCGGCAAGAATCTGCTTGCGCACCTCCTCGGCCGTGGGACGGACTGCCGGCCTGCCGGTCGCACGGTCGCCGTGCCGCTCGATCTTGGTCACACTGGATGTCATTTCGTACCTCAGGTCGGGGGAGTCCGTCGTGCACAGTCTCTGACCACGCCGGGACCCCAACGGTTACGCTTCGTTCCCAGGGCCCCGAAGATGCGAGGCTGGACGGATGGCAACTCCGGAAGAAGGCGACGCACCCCCGGGCCCGCAGCCTGAAGCCCCGCAACGTGATGCACGGCGGCTCGCGGTGAGGGTGACCAAGGACGCGGCCCGTCAGATTCGGGGCGGGCATCCCTGGGTGTTCGACAACTCGATCGTCTCGATAAAGCCGGACGGATCCGCCGGGGACCTCGCGGTGATCTTCGACGATCGGCGCCAGTTCATGGCCGTCGGACTCTACGATCCCGAATCGCCGATCAGGATCAAGGTTCTCCACCACGGCAAGCCTCGAAGCATCGACGGGACCTTCTGGCAGGAACGCCTCGAAGCCGCCCAAAAGATTCGCCTCAACGCCTTCGACCCTGAGCGCACCAATGGCTACCGCGAGGTCCACGGTGAGAACGACCGCCTCCCCGGTCTCGTGCTCGACCGCTACGGGGACACACACGTACTCAAGCTGTACTCGGCGGCCTGGTTGCCCCATCTGGACGATCTCGTCCACGCCATCCAGACGGTGTTCCGACCTGAGTCACTGGTTCTTCGGCTCTCGCGCGGTCTTTCCCAGACCGTCCGACGCAGACCCGGAGCCGCCGTCAGCGACGGTCAGATACTCATGGGTGAAATCCCGGGCGGGGCCGTTCGTTTCGTCGAGAACGGGCTTCGCTATGAGGCGGACGTGATCCACGGCCAGAAGACCGGCTTCTTCCTGGACCAACGCGACAACCGGGCCAGGGTCCGGCGACTGAGTCACGGAGCCAAGGTCCTTGATGTGTACTCGTGCTCGGGAGGCTTTTCGGTCAACGCCGCCGCCGGCGCGGCCCGGCTGGTGCACAGCGTCGACATCAGCGAAGCGGCCATCGCGTCGGCCAAGCGGAACATGGCCCTCAACGGATCGCGCCCCGAGGTCAGGGCGTGCTCGCACCAGGTTGCCGTGGGGGATGCCATGACGGTGATGTCCCAGATGATTTCCGCTGGACGGAGCTTCGACATGGTGATCGTGGACCCGCCATCGTTCGCGTCGAAGCAGTCCCAGGTGGAAGGTGCGCTCCGCGCCTACGCCAGATTGACCGAGATGGCCTGCCAACTACTGGTGCCGGGAGGTCGGCTGGTTCAGGCCTCTTGCTCGGCTCGTTTGACCGCCGACGAGTTCAACGTGGGTGTCGTCGAAGCCGCCCACGGAGCGGGCTACTTGTTGGACGAGATCGCCGAGACAGATCACGGAGTTGACCATCCCGTCGGCTTCGCCCAGGGCGCCTATCTCAAGGCCATATTCGCTACCGTCCATCGTGCCCGCTGAACAGAATTACGCTGAACCGATGCGGATCGACCCCGGCGCCAGCAGGCTGACCTCCCGACGGACCACTCGCAGCGGGTTCCTAATTGCCCCGCTCCTGTCGATAGCGGCGCTGCTCGTTCCGCTCGCCTGCAGTTCGAACAATGACGCCTCCGACGCCACCAGCGCGGCCGATGTAGTTGAGGCCACAACC
>JBATWQ010000370.1:0-8767 GCA_049672765.1 Microthrixaceae bacterium
GTTCCAGGCCCGTTCCGACAGTGAATCGAAGTCACCGATGATGATCTCGGGGGTGAAGTTCATGTCGAGCAGTGCGTCGGCTCCCCCGTCGACGCCTATGAGAACGGGGTGGTATTCGACGATGTAGGGCTTGAGGGCCCGAAGGTCCTCTTTGTAGTCGTGGCCCCGCACGACGATCAGGGCGTGGCGCCCGGCGACGGTGGTCTTCACCGGCGGAACGTTGATCGGTTCGAATAGGAGCTTGGCTTCCTTTTCGATGTACTCGAGGGTGTTGATCGCGAAGCTCTCGAGTTCGTTGCCGATGGCGTCCCTCGCGAGTTCCATCCGACGTTCGACCTCGGAACCGTCGAGGATCCTGCCCCGGCCGACCACGGCGTCCCCGACCGTGAGGACCCCGTCGACGATGACCAGCTGATCACCGTCGTTGATGCTGTCCATGATATCCGGGCCGACGTCGTCGACGATGGGAATCCCCGCCGAAGTGACGCTCCTGGGTCCCCCGTTCGGGTAGCGACCCGAGATGGATGGCGCCGCGTTGATGACCGCTGCAACTCCCGCCGCGGCCAGACCGTCTCCGGCCACCCGATCCAGATCGCGGTGGTTGATCACCGCGATGTCGCCGGGTTTGAGCCGTTTGACCAGGTCCTTGGTCCTTCGGTCAACACGGGCCACGCCTGTGACCTTCAGCGACGTTGTGGCCGCCGTGTCGCTCATCTTCGAAGGCCTCCAGGAATCGGCGTTGACAGCGGCTCTTCCCTCGGAAGTAGAAGGAGACCCGGGCCGCGATCGTAGTTCACCCCGGCCTCTGCTCTCCTGTTGGCTCTCAGCTTCCGCCCCCCGCCCGTCCGAGATCGTCGATGAAGCGCAGCGGAGTCACCCGGCGGATCACCGAACTGAACGAGACCCGCTCGCTCGCCAGATTCAATGCGATCAGGACCACGAGGACGGCCACCTGCACGACTCGACCCTGGGTGAGGACCACCGCCAGGCCCACCGCTGCGCCCAAGGGGTTGGCTCCGGCGTCGCCGATCATCAACTCTTCGCGTAGTTCGGGGCGCATCAGGCCCCAGGCCGCGCCAAGGATGGTGGCAACGCCCGCAAGCGCAGGCAGCTGCCTCGTGTACCCGTCGATGTACGGGACCGCTGTAGCGATGAACAGCGCCGCGACGGCAATGGTCGACACCTTCGTGACCCGCCCTGGAGCCCTGTCGAGCAGGTTCGCCAGGTTTGCCGCGAGCGCGATTATCGCTCCGTGCAGAACCATCCAGCCGAGTGACCCGCCAGCGGTCCCCTGGGCCACCACCAACGCAACCGCTGGACCGGCCAGCATTTTCAACGATCCGGCCGAGAGCCGCCCCGCAAAGAGCGCCTTGAGGTGCCCCCGGTAGCCGGCGGTGTCTTCGTCGACGGCCAGGTCGTCGAGAAGGCCCAGGAGGCCGAACCCTCCGGCGGCTAGGGCAGTCAGGCGCAGCGACGGAAGTCCCGGCCAGTACCGGCCCAGTCCGAGCGACTCGACCAGGCCGATGATCGCAGCGGCGAGGAAAACGGCGATGATCATCGCGACGCCGACCGAGGTTGCCAGCGGCGCTCCCCGGTAGTTGGAACGTTGGAAGACTGCTCTGGCGAACATATCGCGAAGACCTGCCCACAGCATCGCCGCTGCAAGAAACCCGAAGATGAAACCGCTGATCGATGAAGTCATCTGCCGCCCCGTTGGAGGCTGGATCGGGCATCGGCCAACAATTCGCTGGCGTGGTCGCGGGCGGTGGCGCTGTCGGGCGACCCCGACAGCATGCGCGACAACTCGATGACCCTGGATTCTTCGTCGAGGGCCGAAGCTGTGGTGGTGACCGAGCCGGATCCGGCGTCCTTCGATACCAGAATCTGGACATCTGCGAATGCCGCGACCTGCGGAAGGTGCGTCACGACGAGCACCTGCGATGCGGCGCCCAGCTCTGCGAGCGAACGACCGACCGCCAGCGCCGTCTCTCCGCCGATCCCTGCGTCCACCTCGTCGAACACCAGAGTCGGTGGGGCTTGGGAGAGCACGAGCCGCAGTGCGAGCATCACGCGGCTCAACTCGCCACCCGAAGCCACCCTGTTGAGCGGGCCGATCGCGGTTCCCGGGTTTGCAGCAATGCGGAACTCGACGCTCTGGCCGGCACCCGGCAGATCCGGGGAGTCCGAGACTGCCACCTCGACCCGGGCGTTCGGCATGGCCAGCGACCGGAGCTTCGACTCGATCTCGGTGCCGAGCGACGCTGCCCCCTTGCGCCGCTGCTTACCGACCTTTGCCGCTCGACGGGAAACCTCCGCCTGGGCGGTTGCCAACTCGGCCGCCAGACGGACCCTGGTGGCGTCGTGGGAGGTGAGCTCCTCGAGACGCTCCTTGGCCTCGGCGGCGTAGTCAACTACATCCTGTGTGGTGTCGCCGTACTTGCGGCGGAGCTCGATCAGCTTCTGACGCCGGGCACGCACCGCTTCCAGGCGATCCTCATCGGGTTCGATCGACTCGCCGATGGCACGTATCTCATGGACACAGTCCGAGAGTTCTGCGGCGATGTCGCGGAGCCTGGCAGCTGTGTCGGTGAAGGGGCGTCGATGCTCGACACTCGCTACTGCGCGTGCGATCAGATCGGTTGCCGCTGCGTCGTCGCCCAAGAGGGAAACGGCGGTGTCGGCCGCCTGGCGGTGACTAAGGGCATCGGCAAGAAGATCCTCCTCTGCTTCGAGGGTGGCCTCCTCACCCACGACCAGGCCAACGGATTCGATCTCGTCGAGCTGGAAACTGAGCAGGTCGATCTCACGGGCGCGGGAGCGTTCGTCGCCACCCATCTCCTCCAGCCGGGCCGCGCATTCGCGCACCTCCCGTCGTGCAGCGTCCAGGGCGGTGGTGTCGACGCCGGCGAAGGAGTCGAGCGCGTCGCGCTGCGCCCGGGGCTGCAGAAGCGCCTGTTGCGCATGCTGGCCGTGTGCTTCGATCAGAGTTTCCCCGAGTTGGGAAAGCGCCGCCGCGGTAGCCAATTGGCCATTTATGTAGGCGCGCGACCGCCCGGACGACGGAACGATCCGGCGGAGAACGAACTCCTCGTCATCAACGGCGAAGAGCCCCTCGACCACGGCTTCGGCTGCGCCTTCCCGGACTCGGCCGGGATCCGACTTGCCGCCCATGAGCAGGTTGATCGCCTCGATGAGCATGGTCTTTCCGGCACCGGTCTCACCCGTAAGGGCGACCATTCCCGAGGAAAAGGGGATCCGTGCCGACTCGATGACCCCGAGGTTCGTGACTGCGAGTTCGACCAGCATTGCGGCCCAACAGTAGAGGACCGACTCCGCGCCCACCGCGACCGTCAAGGGTCGAGCGACCCGGTCTTGCGGATCAGCTCAGCGAGTCGACAGGCCGAACTTGGATCTCAGTACAGAATGGAAGTCGGATGTGCCGAAAGTGACGAATCTGGCCGGGCGGGGGCTGGTTGTCGCCGTGACGGTGTCGCCCGGTTCTAGGGCAGCACCCTGATGGCCGTCGACCGACACGCCTGCGGAACGTCCACCTGTCACGGTAAGTCGAACCTCGCAGTCGGGTCGTAGCACGAGTGACCGGTCAAAGAGCATGTGAGCCGCAACAGGTGCCATGAGGATCGCCCGGTGACGTGGGTCGATGATCGGCCCCCTCACCGAAAAGGCGTACGCCGTGGAGCCGGTCGGAGTGGCAAGGATGAGACCGTCACACACGTAGGTCGTGAAGGGCCTGCCGTCGAGTTCGACATCTAGGCTGACCGTCCTGCCCATCTGGGATTTTTCGACAACCGCCTCGTTGAGAGCGTCGAGCTGCTCGACCTCGCCCCCGTTTCGATACAGTTCCACCCTCACCCGATGGCGATCCTCGAGCGTGTAGGAGCCTGCGAGGAACCTCTTGAGCGCCATGCGGATTCCGGACGGTTCGATCTCGGTCAGATAACCGAGCCTCCCCAAGTTTACCCCGAGAACCGGCACGTCCTCGGGCGCAGCAAGTGCGACAGAGCGCAACATCGTGCCATCACCGCCGAGGCTCAACAGCAGGTCGAGTCCGACGGCCAGCTTGTCGTCGTCTGCCCCGAGTTCGGGAAGTCCGACCTGTTCGGCATCACGATGCCCCATCCGGACCTCGTGGCCGCGCTCCAGCAGCCAGCTGACGGTGCCGGCGGCCAGGTCCGCTCCGCGCTCGCTGTGCATCACAAAGCCGAAGCTGCTCATCTTCCCGGTCTCGTCATCTGCTCGATCTCGTCACCTGCTCGGTGACGATTCGGAGTGCATCATCGATCATCCGGGACACCTCTCCTGTCGAATCGTCACCTCGTTGATCCTTTACGCGAAGGTACAGGAGGAACTCGACGTTTCCATCGGCACCCCTGATCGGAGAGGGAACAAGCCCACCCACAACTGCGCCGTGGGCCTCGGCGGATCCGACGACCCGCGCTATTGCGCTCCGCCAGAGTTCGGGATCGGTTATGACTCCGCGCCCACGGGTCACTTCGTCCCTGTCGGACTCGAACTGCGGCTTGACCAGCACCACGAGCCAACCGCCGGGCGCGCAACATCGGACGAGAACGTCCATGACCGCGGTCAACGAAATGAAGGACAGGTCGGAAACCACGGCGTCGAAGGGTTCAAGGCTCGTCGGGTCGATCAGGCGGATGTTCTGACGCTCCATGAGGGTGACCCTCGGATCGCGTCTGAGGCGGTCGTGGATCAGGCCGTGGCCGACGTCGACCGCAACGACCTCGGTTGCACCGGCCTGCAGGGCGCAGTCGGTGAATCCTCCGGTGGAGGACCCAGCGTCCAGGACCCGGGCGCCCGAGAACTCCAGGTCGAAGGCGTCCACCGCTGCTGCGAGCTTCTCACCGCCTCGTCCGACAAAACGAGAGGGCGCCGCCTTCACCGACACCGACTCCGACGCGTCAACCAGCCGTGCCTGATTTGTTGCCGAAGCCCCACCGACCAGGACCCGACCGTCATCGATGAAGGCGCTGGCCTCGGCTGCGCTCGTCGCCAGTCCTCTTCGGAGTAGTTCTGCGTCAAGCCTGCGGCGCACCGGGCCGAGGCTAGCTCTACCGCAGATGAATCAGGCTCCGAGAACCTGGTCGACGACGTGGGAAAGGTCCCTGCCCACCAACTGGGCGGGCGGATCGCCCGGCAGGTCTTCGGTCGCCGTAACCCCGCTCAGGACCAGAGCGAAGCCTGCGTTGAGCCCGATGGCCAGCGCTCCGTCGGTGTCGGGACGGTCACCGACGACGTAGTCGACCCGGCCATAGCGGGCGAGGATCAGCTCGACGGTTGCAGGATGCGGCTTACCCATGACCTTCGGCGTTTGACCGGCGGCGACGCCGACGGCGGCGACCAGAGCACCAGCTCCAGGCAGCAGACGCGGGCCATTGGCCCCGGTGAACGGGTAGGTCGGGTCGGCGTTGGTGGCCAGGAAACTGGCGCCCTGACGAATTGCGTCGGCGACCAAACCCGCCCTCGATCGGTCCCAATCCGGAGTCGATCCGACGATGACGACGTCAAAATCCCCGACAGGACCGTCCGGCGGTAGCTGGCCAACGTCTGTGACATCGAGCCCAGCGCTCTGCAGAACTTGCTTGAGGCTCTCCTCGCCCAGGCAGAGGACCTTGTCGGTGGGCCGACACGCGGCAGCAGCCACTTCGGCCGAGGTCAGCACCTGCGCATCGGGGACGCCGAAGTCAGCCAGTTGCTTGATCTTGATCTCGGGGGCGGTTGCGTGGTTGGTGCAGAAGATCACCTGATGACCGACCTCGACCAGGCGCGACACGGCGGAGGCCGAACCCGCAATGGGTTCGGACCCCCGCCACATCACTCCATCTAGATCAAGGACCCAACGCACAACGCCGAGGTCGGCTGCTGGCCCCTGACCAAGTTCCACCGTCAGGCGATCGTGATCTCTGGGTCGAGGTAGACGTCCTGGATGGCGTTGAGAAGCTCGACGCCTTCGCTCGTCGGACGCTGGAAGGCCTTGCGTCCCGAGATGAGGCCCGTTCCGCCGGCACGCTTGTTGATCACGGCGGTGCGCACCGCTTCGGCCAGGTCGCTATGTCCCTTGGATTCGCCGCCGCTGTTGATCAGGCCGATGCGCCCCATGTAGCCGTTGGCAACCTGGTAGCGGGTCAGGTCGATCGGGTGGTCGGTGGTCAGCTCGTCATAGACCAGCGGCGAGGTCTTGCCGAGGTTGGCAATAGCGTTGAACCCGCCATTGCGGGTCGGAAGCTTCTGCTTGAGGATGTCCGCACCGATGGTGGCACCGATGTGGTTGGCCTGTGAGGCGATATCGGTGGCGTCGTGGTAGTCGACGCCGTCCACCTTGAAGGCGCTGTTACGCAGGTAGCACCACAGCACGGTGAAGAGCCCCAGGCTGTGCGCCTCTTCGAAAGCGTCCGAGACCTCTTGGATCTGTCGATCGGATTCTTCGGAACCGAAGTAGATAGTGGCTCCGACTCCGGCGGCACCAATATCAAATGCCTGCTGAACCGACCCGAACATGATCTGGTCGAACGTGTTCGGGTAGGTGAGCAGCTCGTTGTGGTTGAGCTTCACGATGAACGGGATGCGATGTGCGTAACGACGCGAGCACGCAGCCAGGACGCCGAAGGTTGACGCAACACCGTTGCAACCGCCCTCGATAGCCAGCTCGATGATGTTGCGCGGGTCGAAGTACTTCGGGTTCGGAGCGAACGACGCTGCAGCGGAGTGTTCGATCCCCTGGTCAACCGGAAGGATCGACACGTAGCCGGTATTCGCCAGTCGGCCATGCCCGTAGAGGGACTGGAGGTTACGCAGAACCTGCGGCGAGCGATCGGTCTCGGTGAATACACGCTCGATGAAGTCGGGGCCGGGTAGAAGGAAGTTCTCCTTGGGCATTCCCTTCGACTCATGAGTCAGAAGGGATTCGGCCTCATCACCAAGCAAGCTCTTGACGTCCACTTAATACTCTCCAGTCAGATGCGCAGAGATCACCCGAGGGTGGGGATCAGCTGCCAAACGGGTCTATGGGAGCACAAACTAGGCGAGCATTCAGCCCAAGCCAATTGCCCGATCGGACGCGTCAAGATAGCTACCGTCCGCGTGGGCCAGCCTTCCAAACAGCGCACGGGCCTGGGGAACATCGCCGGATCGCTCATAGAGGTCGGCGAGTGCATAAGCCCGACGGAGGTGGTGCTCCCTGGGACGCTTGGGGAATTTGAAGCCCTGACCGAGTAGGCGGATGGCGGATGCGAGCTCACCCTGATCTGCGAGGGCTCCCGCCGCGACGATCCGACCCTCGGTGACAAGCTCACCGCTGGGTGACGCCTCCTTCAGCTCGGTCCACAGACGATCGACCTCCCTGTACTGCTTGAGGGCCCGCCTGCAATCGGCGAGGACCGGATGCTGTTCGGTACTGCCGGGGCTGAGTTCAATGAAGGCTTCCAATTCCCTGGCTGCTTCCTTCCAGCGACCGAGCCGGTACAGGGTCAACCCGTACAGTTCGCGCACCTCGGGAAACTCCGGAGCTTCCTTGGCGATGGGAGCGAGAATCTGTCGCGCCTCGGCGAACCGGCCGCCCTCAAAGGCCTCGGCAGCCGACGCAACACGCCCCGAGAGCCTCTCCGCCCGCTTTGTTCCCACCAGATCGGCCAGATGATCGACGTTGACGTTGGCCTTCGACGAACCCCGAGGGCGCGAAGAACTCTTCTTTGAGGAGCTGCCAGTCTTTGAGGAGCTGCCAGCTGAGCGGCCCTTGGCCCGGTCGGTACCACCGCCACGGCGGGATTCTTCGACAACACCCTCGTCTATCCAGAGCTCCGGCTCCGGGGGCGGAAGCTGACTCGGTGCTCCGTCGCCGTAGCGAGAACTCGAGGATGTACCTCCACCGGAACCACGACGGTCGCCGGCCTCGCGTCGAGGACCGGGACCCGGACCTCTGACGCTACGTCCAGAACGCGACGAACCCCCCGAGCTACCGGCCCTCGATCCCGACGAACGCCCCGAGCTACCGGCTCCTGGACGCGCTGAGGGCCTTGACGAAGAGCCTGACGAATTTCTGGAGGATCCACGTTCAGTGGCCATCGATCAACACCTGGTTCGAGTTGGGGAAGTGACACGCTATCGGTCGATGTCTCCGACCGCCATGTGGGGCCGAATTGCGACCAAAACGCAAATGAGGGAGAGACGCAATGTCTCTCCCTCATTTAAGAAATCTGGCGGCGTCCTACTCTCCCAGGGACATTCGTCCCAAGTACCATCGGCGCTGGAGGGCTTAACTTCTGTGTTCGAGATGGGAACAGGTGTGACTCCTCCGCTATGGCCACCAAAATCAGTTGTCAAATACGAGCGGCGAACCGGTGAAACCGGTCCTGCGACGACTCGAGGACTTCATAGCGAGCACGAACAGGTTTGTACAGACCCAAGCCCTCGGCCGATTAGTACCGGTCAGCTGAACGCATTACTGCGCTTACACTTCCGGCCTATCAACGTGGTGTTCTGCCACGGGCCTTACCAGGTTAACCCTGTGGGTAGATTCATCTTGGAAGAGGCTTCCCGCTTAGATGCTTTCAGCGGTTATCCCGTCCGTAGGTCGCCAACCAGCCATGCCCTTGGCAGGACAACTGGCACACGAGAGCTACGTCCATCCCGGTCCTCTCGTACTAGGGACAGGCTTTCTCAAGTTCCCTCCGGCTGCAGAGGATAGGGACCGAACTGTCTCACGACGTTCTAAACCCAGCTCGCGTACCGCTTT
>JBATWQ010000371.1:0-7732 GCA_049672765.1 Microthrixaceae bacterium
GGGTTGATGGACGAGACGGCGTACCTGGACGGTTCGACTGACGACCGCATCCAGCGCTACCTCGATGACAAGTCGATGGCGCAGCCGATGCAGGACTTCATCGACCGTGGCGTTCGCGCAGCGGACATCGCAGCCATGAGCCTGCCTGCGTCCTACACCGGACGCGCGGCACTCGACCTCTGCGAGCGCACGATCCACGAGCTGCGAACGCTCTGGCCATGAGCCGGTTCCCGCCGGTCGACCTCCATGCTCACGTCGACCCGGCCATCTCAGCAGATGATCTGGACGACCTGCGTGCCGTCGTGTTCGCTGTCACCCGCTCACTGGATGAAGCCGCCAGCGTGGTGGATCGGACGGACGCGAACGTGGTGTGGGGCGTGGGCTGCCATCCTGGCCTGGCGAAGAGCCACCGAACATTCAACGCCGCTACGTTCGAAGAACTCCTTCGATCCGTTCCCTTCGCCGGCGAGCTGGGACTCGACGGCTCGGCGCGCGTGCCCATGGATCGTCAGCAAGCCACCTTTCGAACAGCCCTGACGGTCCTCAAGAACACGCCGCGAATCGTCAGCATCCACAGCGCCGGTGCCACTCGGGAGGTTCTCGACGAGCTTGAACGGTCGACGATTCGCGGCGCGGTCCTCCACTGGTGGCTTGGAGACGGGGCAGACACACATCGGGCCGTGGATCTGGGCTGCTACTTCTCGCTCAACATCGCTGGCGTCCGGCGCAGCAACCTGCTCGACTTCATCCCACCCGATCGCTTGCTCACCGAGACGGATCACCCCTTCGGCGACAAGCGATCCAAGCCACCGCAGCCCGGCAACGTCGAGAATGTAGAAGCCGCCATCGCCCGGCACCACAACCTTCAGGCGAGCGACGTGCGGCGACTCGTCTGGCGCAATCTGAGCACCATGGTGGCAGAGACAAAGGTCGGGGGGCTGTTCCCGCGCCCGGTTCGCAGACTCCTTGCTGCGTCGTGATCTGTTGGCGTTCTACTCGGTCTGATGTGTTGGAGGGATGACGGTGAGGCGCCGCGATAATGCGGCCATGGCCGACGACGATCTTCGCTTGACCCGGAAAGAGATCGGGCGGCTCGTCTACAACTGGATCGGCGTCGACGGTGGCTACCTCGGTTCGTTCTCATACGCCAAGCACGACCGATTCTGGTTAGAGGTCTGCGACCTCTCGGTGGGCACGGCGGCGTACACGGGAACAACGCGGGAGTGCTTCGAACGCACACTCTTCCAGGCGGCGCCAAGAGACCAGGCTGCCGCGCTCCGAGCCATTCTCGAGGATTACCCACCGCTGGATGCACCCGACCCGGACCAGCCGAAGTTCAGAACGGTGAAGCTGAACCGCGAGATCCTCTCGTGGATCAGCCGCCTGGAGACCGGAACGACCTCGGTCGAGGTGGCGCTGTTGTCGGCGTCGGAATCCGTCCAGCGGGCACTTGAGGACGCCGACAACCTCATGCGGACGTCGGGCCCCCAGAGTGCAGTCGATCGTGTTCACACCGCGTTGCACGGGTACCTGCTGAGCCTTTGCGACGACGCCGAGATCGCGCACGGAGACCGCCCGACGATGAACCAGTTGTTCAAGGCGCTGCGTAGAGAACACCCCAGCCTGGGCAGCCTCGGCGTTCGGGCCGACGACGTGGCCAAGATGCTGGGGTCGATGGCTTCCATCCTCGATGCGCTCAACCCGGTGCGCAACAACGCGTCGATGGCTCACCCAACCAGCTCGCTGGTAAAGGAGGCCGAGGCGGTCCTCGTCATCAACACCGCCCGCACACTCCTGACCTACTTCGACGCGAAGCAGCGAGATATGGCCCGATCGCCGCACCACACCGGCGGTGGAGCCGAACCGTTCTGATGTACGAGTCAAGATCGCCGCAGGGCCGGCAAGCGTGGCTCGATGCCAAGAGTCGGCGGCGCATGAGCCGAGTGTGAGGTAGTGATGGCCAAGCAGCGACACCTGCGTCCCGGCGATCACCTGGATGACGACGATATCGTGGTTATTCGAGGCGGGAACCTCGACCCGGAGGCCCTGCGCTCCGATGCCGAGCGGTACCACTCGATCTACGTCGACTACGGCCTCTCGGTGTTCGCTGCCCGCGACGTGGCTGTCGACGAGTTCGCCCAGCAGGCGCCGCTCGTCCGGTTCGAGGTGCTGACCCTGGTGCGGGTCGGCGTGCTCCGGGCCGCTGGCTTCCGCCTGGAGCCCACCGGCCGAAACCCGAGGCACTTCACCGTGGCCTTCGACGACTGGAGGCAGGCATCGAGGGCTGCGACGCTGCGAGCACCGCAGTTGGGTGAACCCGTATCATGAGGACTGACACGAATCGTGGTGACCCGATGAACGATCTCGATCTCGTTGCCGACCTCAACGCCCAGGACGACGATGGCCTCGGCTGGTCAACGCTCGCCGATACCCACGCGCCCGAGCGTGTGCGGCCCGGCGCGATGCTCCTCGCTGGCAACAGCCAGGCTCAGGCCGTGGTCCGGTCGTGGCCGTCGACGACGACGGTCAGATCCACTTCTCGATCCTGCCCGGCTCGATCGCCAAAAACCGGCATCTGCTCGACCGAACGGTGGCCTGAGGGCTTCTACAGTTTTTCCTACGGTGCCACCCCGTACGGGACCACACGGACAGGTACGGTCCGGTAGGTCCAGTTCACGGAACCCCAGCTCAGCGGTACTGCGAGGTACAGGACGGGACGGGCTGGCACCCGGACCATCTCGCTCATAACCCGAAGGTCGCAGGTTCAAATCCTGCCCCCGCCACCAACTTGAGTACCTGATCAGAGGCCCGTCTCGATTCTTCGAGAAGGGCCTCTTTCATGCTCACACCCAGATTACTGGTCCTCCTCATTCTCTGCGGTCTGGGATGCACAAAGAGGTCCGTTCAGAAGCGGATGAGACGTGGCACCGCCGGTAGTGCCGCCCTGGTGGGCGTCTGTAGGCCCTCGGTGCGGCGAAGCCGAGCAGCAGGCGGACACATCCCAGTGAGAGAGAAGCGCGCCCTGGAGCAGCACCTGAACGAGGGGTGGCTCCAGCTCTCTCGTTCGTTAGCCGTGGGGTGGTTCAGGCTGCGGTGCGGTATTCGGGACTGAAGCACGATCTGGGGACCTGAGTCGAGCACTGTGGCAACAGACCACAGTGCGGGCATGAGGGCGGCGGAACGGAGTACTAAGCTTTTCCGCTCCCCTCAAACAGGGTCGGCAGAATGAATCTGATCTGTACAACTTATCTTTCCGTCGCGCCTCAGCCTCGAGGTGAGAAATCCGCACCAGCGGCGTTGCAGCGGTCGTCTGTTGAGCGATGTCTACCTGAACTTGCCAGCTGACGGGACAGGTTGGACCACCCGCACCGATGCGACCGAGATCGCAGTGAAGCGGACCTTCGCTCTCGCGACGATCGCCCAGCACCCGTGTAGCGGTACCCCGGTTCGAGTACGGTAGAATAGAGGGCAAGGGGTTGGCCGAAACAAGTGCGCTTATTGTTCAGGAGTATGAAGGCGGATGGTGACCGCCCTGCAATCGAGAGTTCCGCTCGCGGACTGGGTGTGCGCACGTTGGGTCGATATCTGGACGTGCACCCGGATGCCAACGGTGACATAGGCCCGGGCGGCGGCGGCATGAGTGTTGCGCCGGATGATCCGCTCCTGCTGGACGGATACCGGAGACCTCAGGAGTTTGGAGGTACTGGCCGCGATCCGGTTTGGGAGATCCGCGTCAAGGATCTTCCGGCAGCAACTGCACTTAGGCTTACGAGCACAAGCCATGGCCAGATTGAGCCGGCAAGTGTCATGCCGCTGGGCGACTATCAGAGCAGGCTCGAATCCACCCAAGGGGCCTGGACCTCAACAAAGCCAGCTGACCTCTGAAACTGACGATGAGTGATATCTCGATTCCAACCACCCTCAATGTGCTGGCAGCGATGCTTAGCGGCTCACCGGTCGAAGGCGACCTTCAGTTGCCGCTGCGGACACTTCAGTTTCGCGGCCTGTCGAAGATGGATCTTGTGGTATTCGTCGAGCGCATCAGGGAACGGAACGCCGCTACGGACGACCTGGACCACGTGGAGGAGAACTGCCTTCTGGCGCTTGACATCATCCATGGATCCGCCGGAAGCGCGTCGCTCTCTTGGAACGCTCAGCATGATGCCCAGTCGCTAGTTGCTCGGTGTCTCGACGAAAATCTCATTCGTCTCGGGTTACCGCACGGCCTAGAGCCATCCGACCTTCTTCCACCACGAGGGCAAATTCCGAAGCCGGGGCGGTCGTCCTTGGAATCAGCGTTGGTATCTGCGACCACAGATCTGCTTACATCACCCGAGCATTTTCCGGCTCGGGCGGAGATGTTCCGGGTACCCAAGGGCCCTTTCACGACGAGGCCAGCAGCGCTGATGGCCGTCCCGGACAGACTGGTTTATGAGGCGTTGGCCGGACTCGTCGAGATCGCTATCGCTGAGCGTCTACCGTCGGAGGTGATGTGGCCGAGAAGTCGAGGCACGCAGCCCGATCGCGTTGCGACATCAGTGGCACTCTCATGGGAAACGTCATATATCGTGAAGGCGGACATCTCGAGCTTCTATGAGGCCGTCGACCACCCGCTTCTTGCCGTCTTTCTCATCTCGCACTGCAGCCTGAACGTGATCGCTGCGCGAGCGATTGAAGCGCTGCTGACCTCAACAATGGGGCTTCCGCGTGGTCTCCCGCAGGGCCCGCCCGGCAGTGATGTGCTTGCTTCGGCGTACCTACTCCCGCTTGATGCTTGGCTGCGCGAACAGGGGGTCAGATTCGTTCGCTACGCAGACGACTACTTCTTCGGGGTCGACTCAGTGGGGGCAGGCAAGGATCTGCTGCTTGGATTTGAGGGGACGATGAGGGAGCTGGGATTGGCGCTCAACTCGAGTAAGACGCAGGTGATGCGTCGTGCGACTTTCGCAAAGGGACTTGAGCGGCCATCTCCGCAGGTTCTCGAGTTGAGGCAACACTTGACGGAAGAGCGCGTTGGTGTGCTCAGATCGATAGACGACGGTGTCACGTTGGGGGAGATGCTTGAGACGGCCGGTGTTGATGAAGAGACGCTGTTCGATCTCGTGTATCACAGGACAATCGAATTAGACGATGTGTTGGAGCAATTCGCAGATCAATTGACGCCGACGCTCGTAGAAACGTATGAAACGTACTTGAGGAAGATTTCCAGCGCTCTTGAGCAGGGTGTGCATGGGGATCTCAGCGTCTACGAGCGCCTGTCCCGCGAGGCATTGCGTGTACTCAGGCTGGCCGAGGCAGAGGTCGAGGCAGTAGATGTCCAGCGAGTGGTGACTTGGTTTCCACAGGTTGCTCCGCTTGCGTCAGATCTCATTGCTGTGGGCGGTCGCCGCAACGCGTCTTGGGCAAGGATGGCTCTTCATGGCCATCTGAATAGCGAGACACAGGTCGACTGGGTCGATGCTTGGATGATCCGCGCACTCACTGTCCGCCCCGATCTGGCGGACGACTACCTCGTGGCGCGCCTAAGGGCCTTCGCCGGAGCCGAGGTAGGCGGCCCGCTAACGAAGCTCGAGTCCATCCGAGCTCTCAGCGCAGCGGGAGTCCTTGACGAACAGGTCTGGCAAGTGGCGTTCAGCTCGCTTTCGGTACCGCTCCAATCCGAGATGGTGTTCTCTGCACTTGTCAACGCAGATCGGTACCCGTGGTTGGTTGGTGTCGGAGCCATCCAGGAGCGACGAATCTCTTTGGCGGTTCGGTCGCTGGAGGTCGGCGCTGGTCGCGCCTCGCGTTCGAAACTGGCCCATTGATGCGTTAACGCCTCCTACTCGTGGCTAGTTGACTGGCATCCCTTATCCTTCGTGTAGTTCGGGAGGAGGAGCGGTTGATCGATCAGCAGATGGATTTTGGCAACGGTGCATCTGCCGGTCTCATTCGTGACTTGCGAGTCGCGACGACACGCGAGATGGAGGCCGCCGGATCAACCTTGGTCGTCGCCCTGTTTGACGGTCGCTGCCTGTCGTCAAGCGGTTCTCGCACGGTCTGGTCCTTCGCTGTCGAAGTGGGCGTCGCTGATCAGCTACAGCCCGACACCCCGGCCCACCTGACCCACTCCAGCGGTCGGACGGCCGAGGCACGGGTCTTGGCGGTGGGTGACGAATCGGTAGTGCTGGGCCTGCCACTCGATTTCGGAGAGGGCGAGGGTTGGGTTCTGCAATCTGACGCCCGCTTCATTTTCGAGCGGCTCTTGGAGCGGCTCGACGAGCTGGGCGCAGGGGATCGCGACGAGGAGCTCCTTACAGATCTGCTCTATCCGGATGCATTCACGGTCGATGAAGACGAAGGTTCCGGCGACTCCGAACCACCAGCGAGCCCGGATGAGGAGCAGCAGAGAGCAGCCCGGCAGGCCATCGAACCGGGGATCCGTTTCACTTGGGGACCTCCCGGGACCGGCAAAACACGTGTCCTGGGAATGGCGGTTTCCCAGGCGGCGATGGAAGACCGCAGGGTCCTCGTCCTTGCGCACGCCAACGTGGCAGTGGACGTGGCACTGGAACGCATCGCTGAGGAGCTGGGAGCCGATCATCCTCTCGTTGCGGGGGGAAAGGTCATCCGGGTCGGCATCCCGCAGGCCGCGGGGATCGCCGCTCGCCACGATTTACTCCCGGAACACATCGCACAGAGCGCGGACCCCACCGGTTCGAGCAGGGTCGACGCACTACGAAAGGAACTACGCGAGCTGAGCGCCCGAGCCAGGACCGGCACCGAAAGTATCCCGGTGGCTGAGCGGATCGAGGTCGTGAGAGGGGAGTTGCGATCAGCGAATTCCCTCCTCGCGGAGCGGGCCCGCTTGGTCGTCGAGGATGCATCGGTAGTCGCAACGACGCTGACCCGCTCAGTGATCGACGAGACGATTTGGTCATCACATTTTGATCTCGTGGTCATTGATGAAGCTTCAATGGCTCCGCTGCCGATAGTCCTCGCGCTGGTCATGCGCGGCGCAAGGACGGTTTCGTTCTTCGGCGACTTCCGTCAGCTGCCACCCGTGGCGATTTCGGATGACGAGATCGCCAGGGAGTTCTTCGCGACCGATGTTTTCAAGTTCGCTGAGGTAATCCAGATGCATGAGCAGGGTCTTGTCGACCCGCGGCTGAGTGTCTTGAGAACCCAGTTCCGGATGGGCGAATCGATCTGCGCCGTCGTGAACGACCTCGCCTACGACGGCTTGTTGCGCACGGCGCCAACGGCCAGGAATACCGCTATCCGATCAGCTGAACGCGGCATCGCGCCGGGTGACGAGCTGGTAATCGTGGACACTTCAGGGATCGGCGCCAGGTGCGATGGAGAGGCGGCTGTCGACAAGTGGTCTCGCTACAACCTCAGCCACGCCATGCTCGTGGCATCACTGGCGCAGAGCCTCGAGGCGGACGGGTTCAACTCGGTCGGTGTAATCAGCCCCTACCGGGCACAGATCGAGTTGTTGACGTCCCTCCTGCGAGATCACGACTCCATCCAAACCGCGACAATCCACAAGTTCCAGGGATCCGAATGCGACGCAGTCGTCCTGGACCTGACCGACGCCCTCCCGATGTCCGGCCCATCGAGGTTGACCGGAGGCGAATCAGACATGGCGCTGCGGTTGTTCAACGTGGCGGTCTCTCGTGCGCGCCACAAGTTGGTCGTGGTAGCTGACTGCTCGTTCGTTGAGAAACGCATGCCTCTTGGGTCTGTTCCG
>JBATWQ010000372.1:0-5788 GCA_049672765.1 Microthrixaceae bacterium
CGATTCGCCCCGAACTCGACTCGGGACGAATCGGACCGGGTTTCAATCCGCCGGAGACAAGCTGATACCAGACGTGCTCCGGGTCGCCGTTCCCCAGGAGCCAACGCATCCGTACGGGTCCCACGCCGTCGATTCCGGCCAGGGCGGCTAGATAGGCCTCATGGGGTAGGTCGCTCATGCCACGACTCCGATTCCCACCTCGTCGCCCCGCAGGATCATCGCCTCACTCAGATCGTCCGCGGAAAGCGGTCCTTCTCCCCCATCGAGATCGCGCATCGTGAGCGCCAGCACCCTTAGACGCTGCGCACCGCGCATGGACAAGGTGCCGGTCTTGAGCCGACTTCGAAGTAGGTCACGACCCGCTCGCGATAGCGGGGCGAACTTCTCGAGAGCGTCGCCGCGCAGGTCCCGGTTGGTTCTGACCCCTCGTGCGCGAGCCCTTTCGCGGGCCTGCACGACCCGCTCACGAACCGACGCCGAGGATTCGCCCCGGCCTTGGGCCGAGAACACGACCGAGTGATCCGGTGGGTCGACGGCAAGACGAATGTCGAAGCGGTCGAGGAAGGGTGCCGAGAGTCGGCGGGAATACCGTGCGAGTTGTGCCGGTGAGCAGCGACAGTCACCCCACCTACCGATCCCACACGGGCACGGGTTGCTGGCTGCGATCAGATGGAACCTTGCCGGAAGAACAGCGCTGTTCATGGCCCGGGCAACTCTGATGACGCCGTCTTCGAGGGGTTGTCGCAGCGCATCGAGGTGGCCGGCGGGAAACTCGCCCAACTCGTCGAGGAACAGCACCCCACCAGACGCGAGCGAGATCTCTCCCGGTCGCATGGTCACGGTTCCCCCGCCGATGAGCGCAACGAGCGACGCCGTGTGATGTGGCGAGCGATATGGCGGCCGCCGGGACAGCCCACCGTTGAGCCGGAGGGTCCCTGCCGCAGAGTGGATACGCGAGACGTCCATGGCGTCTCGATCATCCATGTCGGGCAACAGGCTTGTGAGTCGCTCGGCCAGCATGGTCTTGCCGGCGCCGGGTGGGCCGACCATGACCATGTGGTGCGATCCGGCAGCGGCGACCTCCAGCGCTCGGCGTGCAATCGCCTGGCCCTGGACCTCGCTCAGGTCCGGCTCGACCCTTTCGACGTGTCGCGAATGGAAGCGAGGTGGCGGATCGGGCCACGGCTCGTCGCCTTTGAGAACCGCAACTAGTTCTGCCAGATTCCTCACCGCGCGGGCGTCAGGTCGGAGCAGACGGGCCTCGGCAAGGTTCTCAACGGGCACGACCGGCAGTGCGTCGCCGATGGACTCGATGAGGGGCAGCGCTCCGAGGACCGACCGAACCCGACCGTCGAGGCCGAGTTCCCCCAGAAACGCCAGACCCTTCAGCGACTCCGCGGGAAGTTGTTCCGAAGCCCCGAGAATCGCGACCGCCATAGCCAGGTCCAGGCCTGAACCGGCCTTCCGCAGGTTCGTGGGGGCCAAGTTCGCCGTCACCCGCTTGTCCGGCCATTTGAACTTGCTCTCGTTGATCGCTGCCCGTACCCGATCGCGCGACTCGCGACACGAAGCGTCGGGGAGACCGACGATGGTGAAGCCCGGCAGCCCCACTCCGACCTGGACCTCCACGTTGACCTGATGTCCATCGACACCCAACAACGTTGCCGATATTGCCTGAGCGAGCACCGGAACCTCCCGAATTGGCGTGGCCCCTTCAGGACCAGGAGGCAGCAGGTGCTGCGAGGCTCACGCCGCTCGTGACGACAGCGTGGCCAGAGGAAAGTACCTCGGCCCGGTGCCCCGCTCCGATCGGCGGACGGGGTCCATCTACCCCGACTGCCCGTCTCCATCCCTCGCCACGGCTCAGCCGTGTTGGGACTCGACGCGCTCCCACACCTCGGCGCCGATCTCGATCGGGGCACCCTTCTGGGTGATAATGGCGTGTGGGCTTCAATCCTCAACAGGCACATAGGAAGTCGCCGTGGGACTACGTCATGGTCGGCTCCGCCCTTCTGATCACGGCCTGCCTGGTCGTCTGGGCGCTGGTCGGCTGACAGCCGTGCAGCTACCGACCAAGCCCTTCCCCGGAGAACGGCATGCCTGACTTCACGGCCGTCACCGAATGCGAGGTACGTGTGATCCAGCCGTACCAGGCGCTGAAGCAGTACATCTGTCCCGGCTGCAATCGCGACATCGCGCGGGGTAACGGACACATCGTGGCCGTTCCGCTGGAAGCACCGGACTTGAGGCGACACTGGCACAAGGGGTGCTGGGCCAGGCGGCTGACCCACGAACCCCGCAGGTAGGCCGGAAGGCTCCGGCTCCGGCTCAGGGCTCCGTCACAGGACCGACTCGCGTACCTCTACCTTTCGGCCTATCACGGCCGCCACATCGAAGCGGACCGATTCAGGACGGAACGGCGCAGCCTCCCGCAGCCAGATGGCGCCCAACTTCCGCAGGCGTTGCTGCTTGGCCCGACCGACTGCCTCGAAAGGCGTGCCGAACCTGTCCGAGGTGCGTGTTTTGACCTCACAGATGACGACCTCGCTGCCTTTGGCGAGGATCAGGTCCAATTCGCCGAATCGGCAGCGCCAGTTTCGGGCTATGACCTCATAGCCTCGCTCGCAGTACCAGTTGGCAACGGTCTGTTCTCCGTCGGCGCCCAGGCGCAAAGGGTCATAGCGGCGTTCAGCCATTTTCCACCTTCGACCCGACTCCAACCGGCCCACAAGAACTGCGGGCAGGCATCGGCGTGACGCTACGGGTTCATCGAGATCGAGGGGGAAGACGAAATCGGGAAGCAATCGGTTGGGGCCACGACGCCATCGTTGTGACGTCGTATAGCTCCAGGGCGGGTCGATGACCCCGCTATCAGTCGCGCAGTTCCTTGATCTTTGCGGCCTTACCGGTGCGGTCACGCTGGTAGTAGAGCTTGGCCCGACGAACGTCACCGCGGCTCACCCGTTCGATCTTGTCGATGATTGGCGAGTGAATCGGGAACGTGCGCTCTACACCGACGCCGTAGGACAGCTTGCGAATGGTGAACGTCTCCTGCAGACCCCCGCCCTGACGCTTGATGACAGCACCCTGGAACAACTGGGTACGTTCCTTGTTGCCTTCAATGACCTTCACGTGCACCTTCAGGGTGTCACCGGGAGCGAAGTCGGGAATATCGTCCCGGAGGCTCGCCTGGTCGATGAAGTCGGTGGGGTTCATGTCGGATCTCCTCGGGGTGCTGTATCCACAGCACCAAATGCACGGCTCGACGATGTTAGTGCCTCACCCGCCGGGGACGAAAACGGGGACGGAAGCCCCCTCGATGGCCCCTCAGCCGTCGTCGCGAAACTCCTCGAGGACCTTTTCCTCGGCAGGTGTCAGACCACCTCGCGCCTCGATCAGGTCGGGGCGGGCGCGGATTGTCTTCTCGAGCGATTTGGCCAGTCGCCAGAGTTGCACTCGGGCGTGGTCACCGGAACGCAGAACCTCGGGGACCTCCATCCCACGGAATTCAGCGGGTCGCGTGTACTGCGGGTACTCCAGAAGGCCGTCCGAGAACGACTCTTCGGATGCCGAGCCGTCGTTGCCCATGACACCCGGAATCAACCGGCCGACCGCCTCGATCACGACCATCGCCGCGACCTCACCGCCGGACAGCACGTAGTCCCCGATGGAAAGCTCGCCGTCGACAAGGTTGTCGTGTACCCGGGCGTCGATCCCCTCATAACGACCGCACAGCAGCGTGAAACCCGTTCCCGCTGCCAGTTCGGCGGCGAATGCCTGGTCGAATCGCCGGCCTCCGGGTCCGAGCAGCAACAAAGGCCTGGGAGGGTCGACTCGTTCGACGGTTTCGAAGATCGGCCCAGCCTTCATCACCATCCCCGCTCCCCCGCCGAAGGGCGAGTCGTCGACAGTGCGGTGCACGTCGTCGGTTGCGTCACGGATGTCGTGGGTGCGCAGGTCCAAACGGTGGTCCTTGACCGCCCGCCCAATCAGGCTGTGCTCGGCGAACTGCTCGATCATCGGTGGAAAGAGCGTAAGAACGTCGATTCGCAGCGGAGTCCCGGAGGATCCGGTCGACCTCGAACCCGCCACCGGTGAGTTACTCGAAGAGCTCGAAGAGGCCATCGGGGGTGTCCACGTTGATGACCCCACCGGAGGGGTCTCCGACGATGAAGGCGACCGGCACCAGCGCCCCGTTGTCGAGGACCAACAGGTCCGACGACGGGTTGTCCATCACGGACTCGACCGTTCCGCGCTCGACCCCGTCGGCGCTCACGACGCTCTGGCCGATCAGATCGTGGACCCAGAGTCCACCGTCATCGACAATCGGCGCGGCGGAAAGGACCGTTCCCCTGGCGGCCTCGGCCTGCTCACGGGTCGAGATGCCTTCGAACTGAACGACCCAACGGTCCTGATGGCGCCTGGAAGCAACCACCAGTAGTGGTCCGTTCGGCGTCTGGAGAACCGAGCCCGGGTCGACCCGCTCTTCACGGTCAGAACTCAGGTAGACGACTACTTCGCCGCGCAGGCCATGCGCCTTGGTGATCCGGCCGACCTCAAGAAGGTCGACACCCTCGGACGATTCGTCCGCTCGGGTCAACTTGGATCAGTCGACGAACTCGACGTCGATCTCGACGCCGTCGCGGGCAGCTGCTGCACGGGTCACGGTTCTGATGGCCGAAGCCATCCGCCCGCGCTTTCCGATGATCCGTCCCATATCGCCATCGGCGACATAGAGGTTCAGCTGGGTGCGGGGTGAGCCCTCGACAACTTCGACCCTCACGCTGTCGGTCGTCTCTACGAGCGACTTCGCGATGTGTTCCAGGACTGCGCTCGCCAGCACCGGAGACGCAGGGGCTCCGTCTGTCTCGGCGTCACTCACTTGGCCGCCTTGGCTGCCTCGAACTGGTCCATCGCGCCAGAGATCTTGAGCAGCTTCGCGACACGCTCGGAAGGCTGGGCTCCCTTGGAGAGCCACTCGACGGCCTTGTCGTTGTCAACGGAGATTGCGGAGGGCTCACGACGGGGATCGTAGGTTCCAACGATCTCGAGGTAGCGGCCGTCACGGGGCGAACGGGCATCTGCAGCAACGATGCGGTAAGTAGGCTGCTTCTTCTTGCCCACTCGTGTGAGACGGAGTCGAACGGCCACGGCGAGAGTTTCCTTCAGTCAGTTCTTGTGGTGATGCCGCTCGAATCGGGAATGATCGGCGACTGAGATTCTTCGGCGACGCACCGGTACGGACCGACGCGCCTTGGGGCCCGGATAGGGCGGCTTCCTATGATGGTCGCTGCAGGGCGTTCTCGGCAAGCTGAGCGAGCCAACCGGACGCCCTGGCGACCGACAGGCGACCGGCAGCTGCAGGATCAGAGTCCGTCGAGACCGGTACCCGGACCACCGCGGCCCGGAACCCGAGACTCCATTTCTTCGAGCGTCGGCAGCTGGAATGACTTCTTCTCCAGCTTTGGAGCGCCCTTGGGTGTCACCCGTCCGCCACCCTTGTTCTTCTTCTTGTTCTTCTTGGCCTTGCGCTTGGCAAACTTGTTGCCGCTCATCTGCTGGATCATCTGGCGCATCTGCTTGAACTGGCTGACCAGTTGGGTCACGTCGGTAGCCGAGCTACCAGATCCACGGGCGATCCGGTCGCGTCGCGAATTGTCGATCAATTCCGGTTTGGCCCGTTCCTCGGGCGTCATGGACTTGATGATCCCCTCGACCCGGGCGATCTGACGGTCGTCGATGTCGACGTCGCGCACTTCTTTGGGAATACCGGGCAGCATGCTCATGA
>JBATWQ010000373.1:0-5767 GCA_049672765.1 Microthrixaceae bacterium
GGACGACATCGGCGTCGGGGGGCCTTCGGAGAACGCCCGGGTCGCCGAGTCGGTGGTGGCCGGCGACGCCGGACCGCTTCGAGACATGGTCGTGCTGAACGCCGGCGCCGCGTTGTTGATCGCCGGGGTGGCCCCGGACATCGAGGCCGGGGTCCGTGCGGCGGAGGTGGCCATCGACAACGGGAGCGCAGCCCGGACACTTGGAAGGCTGATTGCGGCCAGCCGGGCCGCTGCGGGTGCCGCCGAAGTCGACGGGTAACATTCGGCCATGGCCACACCGACTCACACGCGTTACCGCTGTAACGCCTGTGGAAATCTCACCCGTTTCGAGGTCACCTCAACCCGCCGAACCAAGGCGTTCTACCACTACACGGTGGGCGGGGACCTTTCGATCGAGGACACCGACGTGCTCTCCGACGACGTCGAAGAGGTGCTTTGTCGCTGGTGCGGTACCGGCGGATCCGTCGTCGTCGTGGACGAAGACTCTGACGCCGGTCCGGACGGTGGCCAAGACGCTGGTAGCGAACCTGGAGCGAATTAATCGACGATGACCCGGCCCTGCTGAACGGAGCAGTTGAGCTCGCCGTTGCCCAGGCGCGTCGTGACTCGACGACACCGGGAGCGCTTCCAGTGCCAAAGCCCCTTCGTCCCCTCATCAGGTTCAAGAAGTTGCCCAGCAAGGCGCTGCGGACCGTTCGTGAGGTTCTCGACCAGGACGCCGAATTCCGTGAGCGGGTTGTGGACGGAGTAAACGAAGGTGACCTCGATCGCGCTTCGTGGCTGTTTCTGGCCAGACCGGAAGGCTGGCGCGAAGAGTACGAACTTCTCGTCGCAGCCATGGACGAACAGGCACTCGAGCGGGAATCCAGGTCGGCCGAACGTCGCCTCGAAAACCTTGAGGCCAACTACGGGCGCACAAAGCTCGAATTGGCAGATGCCCGCAGGCAGCTCAAGTCCCTGGAGACCCTGCTGGACAACGAGAGGGCAGAACACGCTCGTCTGGTGGACAAAGGCGAATCGTTGGTCGCACGGATTGCCGAACTCGAAGCCGAGCGAGGCTCGGTGATCCGCAACCTGAAGACCGCCGAACTTCTGTCGGTCGAGCGGTTGGCCAGGATCCGGGCCCTCGAAGCCGAACTCGAGGAGGCGACGACCAGGCTGGAGGCCGTTGCCAAAGACGTTGGTGCGTCTGTGACCGAACCGGGTTCCACGCCGGTCGGTTACACAAATGGCGGTTCCGAGGGGCCAGGGTCCATGGGGAGCGGGCTGGCGGAGTCCCGTTCCGGATCGACATCCACCGGATCGACGTCCACCGGATCGACATCCACTGGATCGCCATCCGCCGGATCGGTCGATGTCGATCCGGTCGCAGCGTCCTCCTCGATCGCCGAGGCCATCCGTGCGTTGGCCGAAATCGGCGTGGCGCTCGACAAGGCGGCCCTAGCCCTTGGGGCCGCCTCCGACGATGCCTCTACTTCGGAGCAGATCCAAGGTTCGGACTTGGTCGCCCCGGAGCCGGGCGGCACGTCGTTGGTGACATCGGATTCGCGGCCGGCACGACGCACGCCGATTCGGCTGCTCCGTGGAGCACTCGATGGCTCCCGGGCCGGGATAGAGCAGATCCTCACCACGCCGGGAGTAGTTGTCTACGTCGACGGCTACAACGTGTCGATGGAGGCATGGCCCTCGCTCACCGGGGCCGCCCAGCGACAGTCGTTGATAGACATGCTCGGTTCGATCGCGGCACGCACCCGGGCCGAGATCCACGCAGTGTTCGACGGCGACAGCGACGGGCGTAGGCCAACCGTTTCGAGTCCGTTGCCCGTAAGGGTCCATTTCAGCCACGAGGACGTCGAGGCCGACGACCAGATCCTTGGCTACGTGAGGGACCTGGCGCCCAACCGGCCGGTGATGGTCATCAGTTCCGACAATCGGGTCCGGACCGGGGCCAGGCGCCTCGGAGCCAACACGATCACATCGTCGGAGCTATTGGCGTTCGCGCGCGGAACGGCGGGTTGAGCATGCTCCTGCACATCGTCTCCGAAGCCGACTGGACCATGGCCAGCAGGTCGGGTGAACCGTATTTCGCAGAGGGCCAGGACGTCGTCGGTTTCATGCACCTGTCCAGCCCCGAGCAGGTCCTCATTCCGGCAAACCTGTTCTACAAGGGTCGCGACGACCTGGTGCTGGTGGCGATCGACGAGGACGCGCTCGGACCCGAACTCAAGTGGGAGGAGGGGGTCCCGCCCTCGGGCGACATGTCGTTCCCGCACCTCTACGGTCCCCTCGACCCGCACGCCGTTATTGGGACGGTTCCGTTCCCCTGCGCTGGTGACGGATCGTTCACCCTGCCGGACCTGTCAGATTTGTCGGCCGAGTCAGATTTGTCGGCCGAGCCAGAGCTGGCGGACCAATCAGGGCCCTCAGACGGGTCAGAGTCGCGGGGGACGGAACCCGACGTCGGTCACGGGCATGGTTGACCCCGGCACTGCAGCCGATTCTGAACGACTGCTGACGCTCAGGTTCGTGACCGTGGTCAGCAGCGGCCTGTTCTATTTCATGTCGCTCGGCATGCAACTCCCCACGGTCCCGAAGTTCATCGAAGGACCTCTCGGCGGAAGTGACCTGGCCGTCGGGGTTCTCGTTGGCTCCTTCTCGCTGGGAGCGGTTGCCGTCAGACCGATGGCCGGTCGACTCGGCGACAAATTGGGGCGCAGGCTCCTGATCATCTCCGGTGCCCTGCTTGTGGCTATCTCGGTCCTTCTCTACAACGTAATCGCCACGACGGTCGGGCTCTTCGCGGCGCGACTTCTGGGCGGAGTGGGCGAAGCCGCCTTCTTCGTCGGCGCAGGAACGATGGTGACAGACCTGGCCCCGGTGTCGCGGCGGGGTGAGGCGATCAGCTATTGGTCCGTGGCGGTCTACGGCGGCCTGGCGTTCGGGCCTTCGCTGGGGGAGCGATTGCTGGCGGGAGATCATTTTGGTCGGGTCTGGACGGTGGCCGCCGGATTGGCGCTTGTTTCCGCAATCATTGGCCTCGTGACCCGTGAGACCGTCGTTCTAAGAGGCGAGTACACACCGGCGCCTCTCATAAACCGGACCGCAGTAGGCCCGGGGCTGGTTCTGTTCCTGGGGATGATGGGCCTGGCCGGGTTCGGAGCGTTCGTGCCGCTCTACGTGTCCGGGATCGGGCTAGATGATTCGAGCGGGGTCTTCCTCCTGTACGGATGCACGATCCTCGGGGTGCGGATCATCGGGGCCCGCATTCCCGATCGAATCGGCACACTCCGTGCCGGTTCGATCGCAACGTCAGCGTCGGCCATCGGACTGGCGGTGATCGCTGCGGTCCCGACGGTGACCGGGCTCTACGTGGGGACCTTCGTCTTCTCGCTGGGAATGTCGCTGCTCTATCCGTCGATGTTGACCATGGCCCTGATCGGGGTTCCCGACAATGAGCGTGGCTCGGCCGTCGGGACAATCAGCAGCTTCTTCGATCTTTCCCAGGGACTGGGCGCGGCGATCCTCGGAGTCTCGGTGAGTCTCGGCGGATATCGCAGCGCGTTCATCACCGCTGCCGCGATGGCCATCGTGGCGATGATCATGCTGCGGTGCAGGATCGATCTGAGATTCCGGGGGAACGAGTCGGTGATCGTCACGACAGGCCAGACCCCGCCGTGAACGGCACCGACACAAATACCGGCACCAGCACCAATACCGGCACGGACACGACGGCGCTCCGGGACGAGCTGATCGACCTGGGATTGCGGAGTGGGTTGGCGACGCTCGGGGTGTGTGACGCAAAGCCGTTTCTGCAGACCCGTCAGGTGCTCCTCGAACGCAGGGACCTTGGCCTGAACGGCGACATGCAATTCACCTACCGCAACCCGGAACGCTCCACAGATCCCGCCCGGGCATTACGAAACGCCAGGTCGATGATCGTCGCCGCCTATCGCTACGACACCGAACTTCGGCCCGCCCCGGTAATCGGAACGCAAGGTCGTGTCGCCCGCTACGCGACCTCTGACCACTATGACCGACTTCGCAGTGGTCTTCGGCTGATCGCCAGTCGGTTGAAGGAACTCGGTCATCGGGCCGTGGTGGTCTGTGACGACAACGCGATGGTCGACCGGGCGGTTGCGGTCAGAGCCGGGCTGGGCTTCTACGGCAAGAGCGCGAATGTCCTGCTGCCGGGGCAGGGAAGCTGGTTCGTCCTCGGATCGGTCATCACCGATGTCGAGTTCCAAGCGACAGGATCCGCTATTGCGGACGGGTGTGGGACCTGCACCCGCTGCCTCGATGGCTGCCCGACGTCCGCGATCATCGCTCCAGGGGTGGTTGACGCACGGCGCTGCCTTTCGTGGCTGATCCAGGCGCCGGGGGACTTTCCCCGGGAATTCCGAAGGGCGTTGGGGAACCGGATCTACGGGTGCGATGACTGTCAGGAGGTCTGTCCGCCCAGCCGTCGGGCCGATCGACTCCAGATCGGCACACGGCCTCCAGAGGCGCCGCCCGCAGACCCGACGCGGGATCCCGGCCCCGGGGTGGAGCCGGAACCTGGACCTGCTTCTGCGTCCGAGCCGAGGTCCGGGTCTGAAGCGTGGGTGGATGTGGAATGGATCCTCACTGCGAACGATGACGAGCTGCTCGACAGCCTCGGCAGGTGGTATATCGCCAAACGCGATCCGAACTATCTGCGCCGCAACGCCCTGGTCGTCTACGGAAATTCCGCTGGAACCCATTCCAGCGAACAGGTCGAGTCGGTTCTAGGCCAGTATCTGGACGGGCCGGATGACATGCTTGCGGCCCACGCGGCGTGGGCGGCGTTGAACCTCGGAAACCGAGACGTGCTCAACGGCCGCCTGGATCGTCCGGCAATAGCCACGGAACTGGCCCATTACGACGATGACGTGGAGAATCTCGACAGATGAGCAAGCCGCGTGCAGGACGCAACACAGATCGAACCACCGGTGAAAGAGCGGACCTGGCCGAAAATCGGGCCACGGGTCGCGGGGCGGGTCGGGAGGCTCGCAGGGCGGAACGAACGGCGGATCGTGGAAAGAAGGCCGATCGACCCCTGACGGCGGCCGAGGCGAGAGCCGAGTTCGAGGCCGAGCGCGAGGCCAACAAGGCCGCCCGGAGAGCCGAGATCGCCGCTGCATTTCCGGACGGCATTCCGGGAGTCTGGGTCGCCGTCGCATCCTGGATTACGACGGCGTCGTTCGTAGTCGTTTCGGTGCCTGCGGTCGTCGACCCCGACAAGTTCATTGCGCCGTACTTTGCAGTGGCGATGGCTCTCTTCCTCGCAGGGTGTGTTGTGTTTGCCGTCGACATCTTCCTGATGGCGGCCCGCAGTCGGGATGACCTGATGGGCATCGGCGGAATCTTCCTCCTGGTCGGATCCGCGCCAGCAAGAATGCAGGTCCACCTCCTGACGGCTCTTTCGATCCAGATCATCGTGTCGGTGGTCAGCGCGGCGATACACCCCTTCACGCCACTCGCCTTCGGAACCCTGGTGCCAATTCTCGGGCTGTCCCTCTGTGGTCTCTGGTCGGTTCTACACGGGCACTTCCCCGCCCAGATTCCTGACGGTGCCAAATGAGGGTCGTTCTCTTCACAGGGAAAGGGGGCGTCGGTAAGACCACGACTGCGGCATCAACCGCCCTGCGGATCGCCGCGGGCGGTCAGCGGGTCGTTGTTACCTCAGCTGATCCGGCGCATTCGCTCGCCGATTCCTTCGGAGTCGACCTTGCCTCGGACCCGATCGAGG
>JBATWQ010000374.1:0-4325 GCA_049672765.1 Microthrixaceae bacterium
CCCGAATCGTCCGACCGGAAGGGGGAAGGAATCGATGAACTCCCCGATGACGGGGTCGGCGCGGGTAGCGACCGTCATTGCTGTCTCGACGGCGCCGGGTACGACTGCATTGAGCGATATTCCGGCACCCGCCCAATCTTCGCCGGGTGCGTTGCGGCGGACCCAGCGGGCTATCGCGGTCTTGGTAGCCGGGTAGGTGGCGATGCCTCCTGCTGCATCCGCTGCGTCCCGGGCCGCGTCCTCGTCGCCGGAAAGGCAGTGCTCGACCACGTCCATAGGGACGCCCGGCTGGCAGGTGATCGAGTTGGAGCTGATTGCTACCGCAGCGGGCCGGTCACCCTTGGCCAGGAGAGGTCGGAGCCCGGACAACAGTGCGACGGACCCGAAGTAGTTGACCGAGGCGAGGTCGCTTCCGGCGTTGTCGCTCAATCCGGCGATACCCGCCCACGACACCAACCCGTCTATCACCCCGTTCGACTGTTCGGTCACCTCGGCGATCGCCGACCGTCGACCCTCGACGGTTCCGAGGTCGGCTACGACGTCGGCCGGTTGGATATCCACGCCGATGACCCTGTCGCCTGCTGCCTCGAGTCTTGCCTTGGTGGCTGCGCCCATCCCCGAAGCCGACCCTGTCACTACGATGGTCCTCATCAACTCTGTCTACTAGATACCCGTGGACGTCGAACCGCCATTGAGCAATTCACGCTCGACCGTACGGCGACGCGACCCGCGAGGACCAGCGCCGGGCCAACGGCAGGTCGCCCAGATGGAATGATTCCAGGATGAGCGCTCCAGAGCTGCTGACCCCGAGATTGCGTCTACGGCGTTGGAGAGTCGAGGACCGAGAGCCCTTTGCAGTTCTCAACGCCGACCAAGTCGCGATGGAACATTTCCCATCGACACTGACACGCTCCGAGAGTGACGAGCTGGCGAGCCGGCTCGACGCCACATTTGACGGGAGCAAGGCGACAGGTTCGGGCATGTTCGCGGTAGAGGTGCTGGGAACCGGGGAGTTCATCGGAACGGTTGGATTGTCTTCCGTCGGATTCGACGCACACTTCACACCCGCAGTGGAAGTGGCCTGGAGGCTGTCGCGTAGCGCCTGGGGTTTCGGCTATGCCACCGAAGCCGCCGCAGCGGTGATGAGAGACGGATTCGACCGTCTGCAGATTCCCCAGATCGTATCGTTCACAGTGCCGACCAATCTCCGCTCGATCCGAGTCATGGAGAAACTCGACATGACCCACGACGCAACCGACGACTTCGACCACCCGCGTCTGCCCACAGAGAGCCGTTTACGACGCCACGTCCTGTATCGAGGCACACCGTCAGAGGCCGGGGGAATCCGAACTGACATCGCGGGATAGATATTGCCCATGGATAGTCAGTCGCACAGAACTCGGGCGTGCCCATGAAGATTCGTGACATTCCCTTGAGAGTCAGTACCGGCGCGTATGTGCTTCACGCCGGGATGAGCAAGTGGAACGGCGACGAAGGCTTGGCCGTTGGCCTGCACTCTGGTGCCAAGGGACCGTTCCCGTTCCTTGAGGCCGTACCTCCGAAGACCTTTCTGAAGGGGTTGGCCGCCGGCGAAATGGCAACGGGCGCAGTTCTGTTGTCCCCGTTCATCTCGAGCCGTATGGCCGGAGCGGCTCTGGCCGGCTTTTCGGGCAGCCTGCTGACGATGTACATGAAGACCCCGGCGATGCGTAAGCCGGGCAGCATCTGGCCGAGCCAGGACGGAACCGCGGTGAGTAAGGACGTCTGGATGTTCGGCATCGCGCTCAGCCTTTTGATGTCGGGTCGACGCCACAAGGCCCACCCGGTCCAGGCCGCTGCGAAATCCGCCGCGGCCACGTCCGCCGCTATCAAGTCAAAGGTGGCGGACCATTCAGACTGAAACCCGAGTCGACCAGCAGCGGGCTCGGCGACGAGGGGTCAGCGGCCGAGCACGTGGGTCAATGCGGATTCCAGGGTCGGTTGCCTGAACTTGAAACCCGATGCGAGCAGCCGATCCGTGCTGACCCGCTGGCTCGCCGAGACCACTTCCCGGGCGCCCTCCCGACCCAGCAGGAGTTCCGGGCCGAAGCCCGGGACCGGCACGACCGCCGGGCGACTCAGCACCCGACCGAGAGTCTTCGCATAGTCGGTCGCGGTGACCGGCGTCGGCGCTGCCGCGTTGATCGGGCCACTGATCGACGGGGTCAGCGCCGCGTGCGCGAAGACCGAAGCGATGTCGTCGATCGAGATCCAACTCAGCCACTGAGAACCGCTGCCGAGCGGACCACCGACTCCGAGCTTGAACAGGGGCAACTGCTTGGCCAGCGCACCTGCCTGTGGACTCTGGACGATACCTGTGCGGATATTGACCACCCGCGCCCCCGCCTCCGCCGCCGGCCGGGTCGCGGCCTCCCAGTCCCTGCACAGAGTCGCCAGAAATCCCCGGCCGGGTCCTTCGCCCTCATCAAGCAGATCGTCCGATCGGTCGAAGCCGTAGTAGCCGATCGCCGATCCGCATACGAAGGCGACCTGTCGACCGCTGCCGGCCAAGTCGGCGATGGCGCCGGACAAAAGCACCGTGCTGTCAATCCGGCTGTCGTACATGGCCGCCTTGTTGGCGCGGTTGAACCGACCGCCGATGGTCTGACCACCTAGGTGGACCACGACGTCGACCTCGGCAAGGGCGTCACGGTCGATGGTCCCAGCCGCTGGATCCCAGCTGATTTCCTTCGGGTTCCTGACCTCCCGGCGGACCAGCCTGCGCACATCGTGTCCCCCGGTCGACAGCAGCGCACACAACTGGGTCCCGATGGTTCCCGACGCTCCGGCAACCGCGACGGTCAGGCGATCGCCGGGGTGGGCGGCATGGAAGTCGAGGTCGTCCCGAAGCTGCTGGTTCCGGTACTCGAAGGTCCGTGACAGGACTTTGTTGACCGCTAGTTTCTCTACAACGGACAACCCGGGAAGCGGCAGTTCGTAGCTCACGTCGTCGACGATGCTGGTCACCGGATCGGAGACGGATCCCGAGTCGACTTCGCGTTCAGCTTCGCTGAATCGGTGCCTGTGCACCCATGAGCGCAACGGCCCTTTGACCATGACGTCACTGAAGTAGCGGGGCGGATCGAAGTCGACGTGCTCGGCAACCCACTCGATACTCAGCTTGTCGAATGTTCCGGGAACAAACAGCCGCAGAATCGCCCGAGATCCGGGCTGTAGGCCATTGGACGGTTCGGACAGGACCCGACCGCTCCATTGGGGCCACAGGCGGATGAGCGCGCCCGGCCGTTCGTGCCAGGTGAACACCTCCGACAGCGGGTGTTCGATCAGTTCGTCGGACGTGAAACTTCCCACCAGAGCACCCTACCCATTCCCTTCGTGACACCTTCCACCCAAGTCGGCGCCCGGCTCGACTCTCAGTCCGACCCGGCGCTTCCACCGTCACCGAGTCGCAGCTCATCGTGGTCGGCGTCGTACTCGTACAGCTCTGAGTAGCGCCCCCAGTCGATGGCCGTGTCGAGTTGAGCGTCGAGTTCGGTCTCGTTGAAATGTCCCCGTAGAACATCGCGGTAGAAGCCCTGCCGCAGTTTCCCCGTGTTTGTTCTGGCGAGCCCGTTCAAGATGACCCCGACCAGTGGAGCGTTGCGCAGGATCGCTGTCGCGAAAATCTCCTTCGAAGCCTGGATATTGGCACCAGCGAAGGTGACGCCTGCAGCGGTCAACCCGATTCTTCCATCGTCAACCTCTGCAAAATCGAGCATCTCCAGCGCGTCGATCAGTGGCAGAAAGTCGTCGACCTCTAATCCCAGATCATCGGCGACCTCGGCAACCGTGCAACTGCCCAGATCCGCCAGAATCTCAGCAAGACCAGAAAGTCCGTCCACTGAGGCGAGCGGCAGCGGTGATGTAACCGGCGTCCGACGTGTCTCCATCTCACCGTCGGACGCATTTCGTTCTGCATTCTCCACGACATCTCGCCCCGTCATGATCCGGTACAGGCGATTGACGATTACCTCGAATTCAATCGTGCGGCGGTCCCGCGGGCGTGGAAGCTGAACCGTGAGACTCGCCTTGACCCGTCCGGGGTTGGATCCGAGAACGACGATTCTGTCCGCCAGAAGGACGGCCTCTTCGATGTTGTGGGTGACGATGACGATCGCCTTGATAGAGAGGTCGGTCCGTTCCCAGATCTCGAGTAGTTCTCCGCGCAGGTTCTCTGCTGTGAGAACATCGAGCGCGCTGAACGGCTCGTCCATGAGCAGGACTTCCGGGTCGGTCACTATGGCTCTGGCGAATCCGACCCTCTGTCGCATTCCCCCCGACAGTTC
>JBATWQ010000375.1:0-4802 GCA_049672765.1 Microthrixaceae bacterium
GTTGAACGCCGGGCGCTGGCGGGTGGCAGCTGGTATCCGGCGGGAATTGTGAGGGGGCTCGGTGAGCGACCAGAGGAAAGTGTTCGACTCCGACTGGCCCGTTGAAATCACCTCCGAGCTTCTTGATCTGAACGTGGACCTCCGCTGCGTTGCCACTTTCGACGGGTACTTCGAGGAACTGTCGACCGGCTGGTTGGAACGATTCGGATACTCATGTGAAGAACTGCAGGGCCGTCCGCTGCTCGATTTCGTCCACCCCGACGATGTCGCATCCACCGAGGCGCAGCTTTCGGCTGGCCGAAAGGGCGAGAACATAACCCAGTTCGAGAACCGGTTCAGGAGCAGCGACGGATCGGACCGGTGGCTTTCGTGGACCGCAGTCGCAGTCCAGCCGTCGCAGCGTTACTACGCCGTTGCCCGTGACCTGACTCCGCAGCGCGAGGCAGAGGAAAAGGTGCGCGAGAGCGAGCACCGCTACGCCGACCTCATCGAGTCGTCCCACGACATCATCCAGAGCATCAGCGCGGACGGCCATTTCGAGTTCGTGAACCGGGCCTGGCACGACCACCTCGGGTACACCCCGGAGGAACTTCCTGGCGTGACCCTCTTCGACATCGTCGAGGAGGCGTTCCACGAACACTGCACCCTCCTCATCGGCGAGATCATGAACGGAAAGTCATTCGACTCGATCGAAGTCACCTTCGTCGCCAAGGACGGCCGACGCTTTCCGGTCGAGGGAAACGCCACCGGGCGGTTCCGCAACGGCGAGTTCGTGGCCACCCACACCTTCTTCCGCGACATCAGTGACCGCAAAGAGGCCGAGGCCCTTGCAGCGCAGTACCAGTTGCAGCTGGAACAGGAAGTTGCGGAGCGAACGTCCGCGTTGGTGCAGAGCGAGAAACTGGCGACTCTCGGTCGACTGAGCGCCGGTATGGCACACGAGTTGAACAATCCCGCGGCCGCTGCCCAGCGCGGCGCCGTCCTATTGCGCGACGCTCTGTCCAGTACCTACGGGCAGTTCTTCGAGCTCGCGTCTCTGGGGATAACGGACGCGGATTCGGCGCGGCTGTCAGATCTGATCGACCGTGGAGCGAGCCATGCGACCACGCCCGACACTCTGGACCCCGTATCCCGGAGTGATCGCGAGTCAGTGGTCGAGGACTGGCTGGACCAGCGAGGGGTCGACCGGGCGTGGGAAGTCGCAGGTCCGCTCGTCAGTCTCGACCTGGGAACCGATGACCTGGAGGAACTCGCCAACGAGTTCGATCCTGCCAAGTTGTCATCCGCGTTGGCCCTGACCACGCATTCGTACACCGCCTTTGCATTACTGGCGCAGGTCGGGCACGGCTCTGCTCAGATCGCAGAGATCGTCAAGGCCCTGAAGGACTACAGCTTCATGGACCAGGCCCCCGTGCAGGAGATCGACGTACACGACGGCATCGACAACACGCTGGTCATGTTGCAGGCGAAGCTGAAGCGGGGTGTGGAGGTCGACCGTCGCTACAGCTCGGAGGTGCCACGCATCGACGCTGTCGGGAGCGAGTTGAACCAGGTCTGGACGAATCTGATCGACAACGCGGTCGATGCGATGGATGGCTCCGGCCATCTGGTCATTCGCACCTCTACCGAGGACGGATGGGTGGTCGTCGAGATCGAGGATGACGGTCCGGGCATTGCTCCGGAGTACCTGGACAAGGTTTTCGACCCGTTCTTCACCACGAAGTTGCCGGGACAGGGCACCGGTCTTGGTTTGAACATCGTGTTCAACATCATTCGAGGCTCAGGTGGCCACATCGAGGTCCGCTCGGAGCCGGGGCAGACAGTCTTCCGGGTCCGGATACCGGTCCGCCGTGAGATTCACACAGATCCAGGAGGCGAAAACCGGTGAGTGCCGACACCGACCGACCAATAATCGTCGCCGTCGACGATGATCCCGCAGTCCTAGGAGCGGTTCGGGGTGACCTGCGTCGAAAGTACGGACAGCACTACCGGATCATGGTTGCTTCAGGTGGGGCCGAGGCCATTGAAGTCCTGAAAGAACTGAAGCTGCGCAACTCGCCGCTGGCCCTGGTCGTGTCGGACCAGCGAATGCCCGAGGTGTCGGGTTTCGAGGTGCTGCAGGCAGCCCGGGAGCTGTTCGCCGATGTCCGGACAGTCCTGTTGACAGCCTATGCGGACACCGAGGTCGCAATCGGTGCGATCAACGATCTGCATCTCGATTACTACATCCTCAAACCCTGGGACCCGCCCGAGGATCGGCTCTATCCGGTCCTCGACGATCTTCTCGCCGACTGGCACGCCACCCACCTTTCGGCCGACAACGTGACGCGAGTGGTCGGGACCCGATGGTCGGCAGCGTCTCATGACGTGCGGGACTATCTGCAGCGCAACCAGATTCCGATGCAGTGGCTCGACGTCGACCTCAACGAGGAGGGCAGGCGGCTCCACGCCGCTGCCGAAGGCGCTGCGCTGCCGATCGTCTTGACCCCTGACGGTCAAAGGTTGATCAGCCCCGACCTGGCGACCCTCGCGGCAGCCCTGGGCCACAGAACCCATTCGGACACCACCGTTTTCGACCTGGCTATCGTGGGCGCCGGCCCCGCCGGACTTGCCGCAGCGGTCTATGGGGCGAGCGAAGGCCTTTCGACCGTCTGCATAGAACAATCCGCTCCAGGAGGTCCGGCCGGCCAGTCGTCGCGGATCGAGAACTACCTGGGTTTTCCGAACGGAATCGCAGGAGCAGACCTCGCACGGCGGGCCGTAACCCAGGCAAGGCGTTTCGAGGTCGAGGTTCTGGCCCCCGCGACGGTCACGAACCTCGACGTCAACGGCCCCTACCCACGGCTGACGCTCGGCGATGGTTCCCAGATCACGTGCGGAGCGCTCATCCTGGCGTGTGGTGTCACCTACAACGCCATCGACGTTCCCGGTGCCAGCGACCTAGAGGGTCGCGGCATTTACTACGGAGCGGGACTGAGCGAGCGTGACACCGTCGTCGGCGAAGAGATCGTGATAGTCGGTGGAGCAAACTCGGCCGGACAGGCGGCCGTCTACTTTTCGGGGCACGCGGCGAAGGTGACCGTCCTGTGCAGATCGGCATCACTTGACGCAAAGATGTCGTCATACCTGGTCGATCAGATCTCGGCCCGGCCCAACATCGAGGTCCGCTGTGAGTCGCGGGTCCAGGAGGTCCTCGGCAGCGAGCGGATCGAGTCGATAACCGTCGCCCACTGCGAGACCGGTGAAACCAGCGAGATCAAAGCGTCGGCCATGTTCATTTTCATTGGTGCGTCTCCACACACCCCATGGCTGCCTCCCCAGATTTCGAAGGACAAGCAGGGCTTCGTCCTGACAGGTCCCGCACTCGGAGATCGGCGGTTCCCCAGCTCAGACGGCGAACGCGACCCGTACCTCTACGAGACCAGCGTTCCCGGTGTCTTCGCCGTCGGTGACGTCCGATCACGCTCGGTCAAACGAGTCGCGTCCGCAGTCGGAGAAGGTTCGGTGGCGGTCCAATTCGTCCACCAGTTCCTGGGAAGTTGAAGTAGCCACATCCGCTCTGATCGGGATGCGCGGACCGAGCCAAGGAGTACTGCCGAATTCATGACCAGTTTCACGAGGGTCGCACACGTAGATCTCACTGTTTCCGACCTCGACGCAAGCGCCCAGTGGTACTGCGACGCACTAGGACTCCGCAACCTTCACCGGGGCGAGGTAGACGGACGGATCACCGTCGTGCTGCTGCACAAGGACACCGGATTGATCATCGGACTGAACCAGCACGCCGTGACCAAGATCGGGGTCTTCGATGAACGAATCGTGGGGCTCGACCACATCGGCTTCGGAGTTGACACCCGCGAGGAACTCGACAAGTGGGAGCAGCGACTCGACGAACTCGGAATCGAGCACTCCCCCATTGCCGACACCCCGGTCGGCTCGGCGCTCGTGTTCCGTGATCCCGACAACATCCAGCTCGAGTTCTGGTGGACCCGCCCGCGGCGGCCCAAGAGCTAGGTCGCCCGACCGTCGCTTCCGAGGAGTGACCGGAGCGACTCGACCTCGTCGCGGCAGGCTTCGCAGGCGTCCAGGTGGGCCAGCATTGCGGGCCCCCACTCACTGATCTCGGACACGCCCAGGTCCACGAACTCGTCCAGGTGGTCGAAGCAGTCGTCACAGGACATCCACGGGGTGGCGTCCTTGGTGAACTTTCGTGCCTGTTCCTCGGTGATTGGTGGGCGAACTTCAGAAGTCATGATGGTCTCACGTCCACTGTGGTCTGGACATCTTCTATGTACCCGGCTGCGGCCAAATGCGTTCGGATGCGTCCCCGGGCATCGAACAGCGTCTTGTAGAGGGCATTCCGGGTGGATCCGGTGCGCTCGGCGAGGACGTCTATCGGGATGTCGTCGACCAGCAGGGCCACCGCCACAGTGCGCTGGTGTGGGGTCAGCACCGTGTTTATGGCCATGGAGACAATCTGCGCGAGCTCGAGATGTTCGACGTGTTGATCCAATGAAGTCGGCTCGCAGGACAACTCCGGGACAAGATCCAGGTTGATCTCGCGGTGGCGCCACATGTTGCGTCGGACCTCGTTGGACGCGTGCAGGATGCCGAACTTGTACGCCCAGGTGGTGAAGCGGCTCCGACCTTCGAAGCTGGATAGCTTGCCGAGCGCAGCAACGGTCGCCTCGTCGGCGGCCTGTTCGACGATGTCGTCCACGCGCACCCCTCCGATCAGGGGCAGAGACGGATACATGTAGGACACCTGGTGGCGTGCTGCCTTGACCATCAGTGTGCGGAGG
>JBATWQ010000376.1:0-12312 GCA_049672765.1 Microthrixaceae bacterium
GCGCCTACGGGGTGGAGGCCGCCAGTCGTGCCTATTTCGGGATCGGGGTTCAGAGCCTGCAGCTGCATCAGGCCGCTTACCTGGCGGGACTGATTCGTTCACCCGAGAGTGCCGACGCAGTGCGCGATCCGAGCGAAGCCTCGCGCCGACGCAAGACGGTGCTGCGCAACATGGTCGCCAGCGACTACATCAACCAGGCACAGGCCGACGCCGCGGACGCCGTCCCATGGACTTCGAGTCCGCTCGATCCCAACGGGAACCCCCAGAAGATGACGGTTCTGCCGAGGCCATCCGAGAAGACCGACCTTGGCGAGGTGCGTTACAAGGAGTTCGGTTCCGAGTACTGGGTCTCGCTGATCCGTCAGCAACTGCGTTCCCGTTTCGGGGCAGGCGCCGAAACCCAGGGTCTGCGGGTCTACACGACCTACGACCCACCCAAACAGCAGGCCGCGTACGAGGCCGTCACCTCCAACCTCAACGTCGCCGACGGACCGGTCGGAGCGCTGGTCGCGGTCGACACCGAGGGCCGGGTGCGCGCCATGGTGGGAGGAACCGACTTCGCCAACAACAAGGTGAACTTCGCCCTCGGGCGAGAGGGCGGGGGGTCGGGTCGCCAGCCGGGATCGACCTTCAAGCCGTTTGCGCTGGCCGCTTTCATCGAGGACGGCTACTCGATCGAGTCGCCATTCAGGTCTCCGCCGACGACCGAGTTCCCCGGGGTGTTCGCGACCCCCGGCAAGTTGTGGCAACCGAGAAACTTCGGCAAGGCCGACCTTGGGGTCCTGAGCGTCGAGGAGGCCACCTGGAAGTCCTCCAACACCGTCTACGCCGGAATCGCGAACGTGGTCACCCCTAAGAGGATCGCCGAGATGGCCACGCGCCTAGGCGTCACGGCCGAGTTGGATCCGGCGTACGCACTCGTTCTGGGTACCGAAGAGGTATCGGTACTCGACATGGCCTCGGCCTATTCGACGTTCGCCGATCGCGGTCGCCACATCGAGCCCTACGTGATCCGGCGGGTGGAGAACTCGAAGGGCGAAGTTCTCTTCGACGCGGCCACGTCGGTCAAGGCGACCCAGGTCATCGACGAAGGCGTGGCGGATACCGTCAACTCGGTGCTCAAGGGTGTCCTGAAGGAAGGGACCGGCAAGTCCGCCGCCCTGCCCCGGTTGGCCGCCGGTAAGACGGGGACGACCACCGACTCCAAGGATGCCTGGTTCGCCGGCTACACCTGCCGCCTAACGGCAGCGGTGTGGATGGGATATGAGCAGCCCAAGGCCATGAAGACCTTCAAGGGACGCGAAGTGTCAGGCGGTTCCTTCCCGGCGAAGATCTGGCGGGACTTCATGGTCAAGGCAACCCGTGGCGACGAGCCCTGCGAGTTCCCCGACACCGACTTCGGTCGACGGATCCTCAACCAGAAGCTCTCGTCGCAGTTGGGTACCACCACCACACTGGACCCGAACGCGGAGGAGTCGACAACCACCACGGACCCGGACTCCACGACAACAACCGTCGACGGATCGACCACGACAACGGCGAAGCCTCAAGCGACCACCACTACGGTTCGGCCCACCACCACCGTCCCGCAGACCACCACGAGCACGCCCCCGAGTTCGACGACATCGCTTCCGCTTCCACAGGCTGGTGGGTGAGAGACATTTTCACCGTCGGCGCAGAGTGCGCTGACGGAGTCGGTAGTTGGTACTTGCCGGTACGCGGACTACCGGCGGGTCGTAGGCGCGGTGTTTGCAGAGAGATGCACCATCACTGTGACCGATCGAAGCATCTTCCTGGGATGCGGTGCCGAAACTGGGCCAACGTTTATCGGGGTGCGGTCGACTCGAACTCGGCCCCTCAGTTTTATAGGGTGCTGGAAATGACGGCGAAAATTGATATTCGACCAACAGGCGATATCGCACTCCTCTTATTGGGTGCCTCATGCTGGCTTTTGCCGTGATTAATATTGGAAGATAGCCCTGAACCGTTCTATATTTATGTGCTCGCTATCTCCTGTTGTGGTTTCGTTTGCGGTTACTTAATGACCGGCTCGGTACCAAGGATTGCGGGACTGTTGTCGGTTGGGCCGCTGCTGCTAGCAGGATTTACTGTGTCTCAAGGGGATGGTGATGGACTTTGGATTCTCATCTATCCAATACTTGTTTTCGTTTCGGGGTTAGTCTTTCTGTTGGCATTGCTGGGGCGGAAGGGCGCTGCGAGTGGGCTAGCCACTAGCTTTCTGAAGCACCGCTCCGACGTCAATCGTGGCTTGCCTTGCTGCTGGGGTCAGCGCAGCGGTGTCACCGACCCGAAATTACTTGTGATAGTAAGTCGGCTGTCGACGAACCTTGTTCGTCTGGTCACCCGGCAGGCCGGGGACGAGTTTTGGGAGAGGGACGCAATGTCGAGACGTAGATTTTACGCGATTGGGTTGATGGTGGGCGGGTTGGCATTTGTTGCCGCGCCGGTGACGGACGTCGCGGCTGCGGCGATCTCTTTGTCGCAACCCGTGAGCAGTCCGTCACGGTCCGAGCCGGGGTACGCGACTGTGGGTGATGTTCCTGGGTTGGAGTCCGACACATTTGGCCCGGTGAAGGTCGTGCCGCCTGTTGAGCAAGTTGATTCATTTGACGGTCCGGTTCTTGCGGTGGGTGAGGTAGTTCCGGATGAGGCTGCGACGGTGGGTGCTGAGATTGTGGGGGATCGGACGGAGTTCTCGCAGTCCTTCCGCCGTTCGGATGGCCTGTTGGAGTTGCGGGTGTCGCCGGAGCCGATCGCGTATGACGCGGGCGGTGGTGAGTTCGAGTTGATCGATACGTCGGTCGAGCGTCTCGATGGCGGGTTTGAGGCGGCGCGGAACAAGTTCCAAGTTTCGTTCGGACGTTCTGATCAGGGTGTGTCTGTCAATCTGCCGTCGGGTGCCACGATGGTGTCGCGTCCGGCGTTGCTTGATGGTGTCGCAATGAAGGTCCCGGTTGCCCCGACGGTTGATGGCGACGACGATTCGGTGGTTTGGTATCGGCAGGTGTGGCCGGGAGTGGACGTGCGCTACACGGTTCGGGCCACGGGTTTGTCTGAGGACGTTGTGTACACCTCGGCGCCATCCGGGGCGGGTGCGGTGACGTTCGCGGTTACGGGCGCTGAGCTGGATCCGGCTTGGTCGTTGCCGGTCGAGCCGACGGCAGTTGATGGCGCTTCCGAGGTGCCTCGCGGTGAGTCTGTGGTGTCGGAGACGCTCGGTAAGCAAGCAGATCTTGGTCGTCGTTCGATGGACCCGGTGGCGGAGCAGCAGGAGTTGCGTCTGCTCGCGGCTGGCGAGCGGCCTGCCGGTGCGTTGTCCTCGCTGGTTGCTCGCGGGCGGTTGGGTTCGGAGGTGTCGTTCGGGCCGGTGGTCGTGATGAGCGGCGTGAATGCCGATTTTGTTGATGATCGGGTAGCGACGCCTTTGGTTCGTTCGGAAGTGACGTCGCCGGCTGAGTCGTTGGTCGAGGTGTCTGTTGACCCGTCTTGGATCCAGTCGTTGCCGGAGGAAGCTTTCCCGGTTGTCGTTGACCCGGACGTAACCGTGGGTTCTGCGGGATGGGTGTCATATTTGGGTGGTACGACAACTCAGTGCGGAAGCGGTTCCCCGTACTGTGGGATGCGTGCGGGACATCCGATGATCCCTGGGCTTGGATGGTTCGATCTGGCGGTCGATTGGGACTTGGAATTTGGCGTCATACGTGTCGACCTATGGGCTCTCAGGCTCGGGCAACAAGAAGCTTGTCGGGGCGACCGCAATTCTGAACAGGACAACCGGGCACACCGGGTCAACGGCGGTGCGCTTGACTGAGCCGTGGGAGTTCAGTTGGGGTGGTGTTGCTGGCGCGGTGTTGGGAACTCAGACGGCGACCAATCAATATCAGTACGACGTGCGGACCCATCTGAGGTCGAAATTCAACGCGGGTGTCTCGGCGATGTCGTTCGGTTTGGAGTCGGATGCTTCTGTATACAATTTCAAGGATTTCTCGTTCGGTCTGCGACTGATTATCAACGATGCCCCTTCTGCGCCGTTGTGGAGCGCCCCTGTTGATGGCGCTGCTTGGTTTGCGAAGACTGCATCGTCGGCGCCGAAGTTGGTTGTCGGAGCTGTCTCCGACACCACTTTCGCTGACGGTTTCGGATCGCAGGTGAAGTATCAGTTCGCGGTGTCCAAGACCCCGCCGTCGACATCGGCAACCACCGCTGACATCGCGTTCCGTGCGCTGTCGACTAGCCGCGAGCTTCAGTTGGACGCAGCGTCGCTGAAGGACGGTCACACCTATTATTGGCGTGCGTGGGCCTCAGACGGGTTCGTGATGGTGCCATCGGGCTTGTTTTCGTTCCGTTTCGATCGGCGCCTCGGAACGTCCGGCCCGTCGCCCTACACAGATGTGGGCCCCGTTAAGGTGAACGTAGCGACTGGTAACGCCATGTTCACTTGGTCACAGCGCAGTGTCGCGACTCTCGGTGGCGGGGCCGGGGTGTCGCTGACGTACAACTCGATGCTGACCGCGAGCTCCGCGGCGCTTGAATCTACGCCCGGGTTGCCGCCCGGTTGGACCGCGTCGTGGGGTTCGCTTCCCGTGACCCACCTCGAAGTGACCCCCGGCGGGTCCGGGGTGGTCCGCCTCGCTGACGGAGGAAAAGACGCATTCTCGTGGACCACCGACAGGTGGACACCGGCCGAACCGTTGCAGCATTCGACTTTGCGGACCACTGGTACGAGTCCGGCTGCCTATCAGTGGGAAGACGAGTCGGGTTGGCTCATTAACTTTGATGCCGCAGGCAACATAACTACGGCTTCCAGCCAGGGTGATGACGTGTCGCCGACGTCGCTCGGCTTCGTGTGGGGCACCACGGTTTCGCTGTCTCCCAAGGTGGTTCTCAGGAGGGTGTATGACCCGGTTGTTGGGGGACAGGCACGCTCGATTGACCTGTACTACGGCGGAGATGCTCAGTGCCCTTCTTCGGCTCCAGACTTGTTGTGCGAGATCGTCCACATGGACGGCTCGAAGACGATTTTCGAGTACACGACAAGTGGCGGGACGACTCAGATCTCGCGAATCCTTGAGGACTTCAACGGCAACCTGTCGACTGGCGATGACGATCAAGCAAGATGGGATCTCGTCTGGGCCTCCGAGCATCAGATCGCATCGATCCGCGACCCTCAGGCGAACCGGCTGATTGCTGACGCCGTCGCTCCTGAAAACGATGATCGTCTAACCCAGTTGGTATACGACACGACCGGTCGGGTTCAGACGGTTACCGGTCCGAAGCCCGACGCGACCCACTCGCGGCCTGGCGTCCAGTTTGCCTATCCCTCCGATTCCGTCACGACCGCGACTGACGTGAACCGCACCGAACCGAACGGCTACACGACACGGTGGACCACCGATGAACGCGGTCGTGGAGTGAAGATCGAGGACCGGATGGGTCGTGTGGCTCACACGAAATGGGTTGACGCAAACACCGACCGGGTCCAGTGGACCGACTCGCAATCGTTGACCGCATCTGGTGCCCCAAGTTTCCTGCGCGCAGCGACGGTTTACGATGACCGTGGTCGCCCGACCCAGTCGTGGGGTCCCGCGCCTAGGTCAGAGTTCGGAGCGACGACCGAAGCGGACGGCACTGCGACCGGTGGACCGGCCACGCCGTTGTCCACAACCGAGTACGACGGAGGGCTCACCGGTTTCGCCTTGTCCTTCTGGGCAAACGCTAATCAGACTGGCAAACCGGCAGCGCACGGTCAGACATCCACTCACGCATTGGCCACAACCGACGTTCCGCACACCTTGATGTCAAACGCGGACAACTGGTCGGTTCGTGCGACAGGATCGATCCGATTCCCGACAGCCGGCACCTACAGCATGCGGGTGATCGGATTCGGACCGCTGCGTTACCAGATCGGCGCTCAGGGACATGACTCGTGGACCTTCGTGGACCCGGGCGGAACCGGGGGAATCGTAACGACCATGTCGATCGTGGTAACTGCCGCCAACGCCGGAAAGTGGGTGCCGATAGTCATCGATTCTGCAGACTCGTCGGGCAAAGGCGGATACCAGATCGACTGGATCGCTCCAGGCGGGACATTGGTGGCGGTCCCATCGGCTCACATGCGCCCAGATCTCGGGCTGCCCACAAAAACCACAACCAGAGTTGACGCCTCGACTAACCAAGTCACCGCGATTTCCTATGACGACCCGGTGACCACCGGCGAGAACGAGTCCTATCTCGGAATCGCCAGGGTGACGACCCAGGACCCTGGCGGCGCTAACCGCCAGACCATTGAATCCTTCGAGACCCCCGGCACAGGCCGCTACCTGCGCCGCACTGCTAGGCAGCTTCCCTCCGGTGCCGGTTCAAAGGTTTCCTACTATTACTACACCGCGACCGACGGACCGATCGCCTCTGGCGCAACAGAATGCGGCATTGATGTATCGACCCCACAGCTGGGCATGGCGAAGAGGACTACACAGGCTGATCCTGATGGCGCCGGTCCAGAAGCAGGACTTGTACGTGAATACGTCTACGACTCCGCGGGCCGTCAGGCCGGTTACCGGGCATCAACCGACGTGGAGAATGAGCCGTGGACCTGCACCAGTTTCGATGACGCCGGTCGGGTCGATTCGATTAACTATCCCGCATGGGGAGGACAGCCCGCGCGCACCGTCACTTATGACTACAGGGTCGGCGACAACCCGACCGTCACGTCCGTGAGTGATTCCGCGGGCACTATCACCAACACGACCGACTGGGCCGGACGCACCACCTCAGCGAGCGACGTGTGGGGCTTTGCTACCACCGTCGCCTACGACAACCAGGGCCGCGTCACGGCTGCTTCAAACTCGGTGGGCGTGACCGGATACTCCTACAACGCCGATGACCAGGTCACCGAACAAACGCTCGACGGCAACATCGTGGCGGAACCGTCCTATGACACATTTGGTCGTATGGCTGGAGTTGCCTATCCGGCAGGCTCGGGGAAGGGTGGTAACGGAACGTCAGGCGTGTTCAGTTTCGATGATCACGGCCGCCCCTCGGGTGTCACTTGGACCGATCCGACCTCGGGGTTGGTGACATCGGATGCCGTTACCTCGCGAGACCAGCTCAGCAGGGTTCTCAACCGATCCACAGATGGGTTCGACCCGAACGGAGCCACGCCCAACTATGGGTACTCCGCGGTTGGTGAACTCACCAGCGCGGTCGGTTACGCGGCGGCACCCGGGCCGTCTGCTGCGACCCGTTCCTTTGTCTACGGCTACGCCGCGACCGGCGGATGCGGCATCGCTGCAGCCGCGGGATCGAACGTGAACCGGACATCAAAGACGATCGACGTCGGCACGCCCGTCGCCTACTGCTACGACTATGCAGACCGGCTCACCGCTACCAGCGAACCCGCCGAGACGGTCTCGATCGCTGCCGGATCCCTTGCCTATGACGCTCACGGGAACACGAGTCGGCTCGGTGACGAGGTCTACGCCTACGACGTGACTGACCGTCACCTAAAGACATCGGCTGCCCCAGCAGCAACGGGCGTTCCGACCGTGGAGTATGTGCGAGACGCGTCTGATGGGATAGTCCAACGGTCACTCAACGGCACCGTTACCGGACGATACGCGGCCACCGCGGCAGGAGCTCCGTCAGCTGTCCTCAACGGTTCCAATGTCGCTATATCCGCGACAATCGGGCTGCCTGGCGGGACAAGCCACAGCTACGACCCTCGAATCAATACGCTGAACGGGACGTGGCACCACCCCAACCTCACCGGCCACCGAGTCGCCACCACAAGCACCACTGGCACCAAAGTCGGCACCACAACGGTGTATGACCCGGACGGCAACCTCCAGGCCGGAACCCTCCCCGACGACAAACCCGGCAGTTTCGATGCCGCATGGCACGGCGGCGGAGGCGTCAACCTCGAACACGAAGCCGGACTGCATCCCATGATCCAAATGGGAGCTCGCCAATACTCGCCCATACTGGCAAGATTCCTCGAAGTCGACCCCATCGAAGGCGGAGTCAACAATGATTACGGATACGTCAATGATCCGATAAATCAGAACGACCTTACGGGTCTACGAAATGGCTCAGAAACGGCCTACTGCGTGCAACCTTGGCACTGGTCCACTTGTGAGACGCATCGGAGGATCAAGAACGCCGTAGAGGGTACCACTGGGCGCTTCCCAGACGGCTCAGCAGGAAATGCTCATCAGCACATGCTCTGGTCGGCAATCCTAACGATCCACTTTAGCTTTGGAGCCGCACTTTCCACGACTAGCCGGCACGAGTCACGGCGATGCAATGGATCTGGCAATGGACTTGAGCGGATGGACTGCCACAACAATCGGCTTGGCATGGAACTCGGCATGGCCCTGCTCCAGGATCCGATCTTCATGAGGAAATGGAATGCGACGGACGGCTGGGAGAATCGAGCACGACTACTCTACGAATCGCATATCTCAAAAACTCGCGTCTGTAGAAACCCCATTGCGCGACCAAACGACGCGTACGGTCTTTCGGGTGGTGAACGATGCGTAAAGTAGCGCCTTCGGTCGCAAACGTTATTAAGAATAGCAACCTGTTGCAAGTAGCCTTGGGGCTGTCAGTTGGCTATCTTTTATCACTACCCGTCATATTTACGGAGGTTGTGGCGGTCGCTCTAGCAATGCCTTTAGTCGCGGTGGTAGTCGCTGCCCTTTGTGTGTGGAGTGGATCACTGCGAGTGCTTGGTGGGCTCACACTTATAACCACGATCGGGTTATCATGGTTTTACCATTACCTATCCACTGGTTTTGAAGTGTTCTGATCTGGTGACGAGAAATGGCTTCACTCTGGACCGTCGGTTGAAAGCAACGGTTGTAAAACTGGAGAGTTCTCGTGGTTGGGGTGAAGTGACGCTCTCGACCAGTGCGGAGAACGATTCGAACGCTTCGTTTTTTCCAGCGTAACCGACCTGACCCATCGAGCTGACAATCAGGTGCGGGGGCCGGACGTCGTCGTAGAACCCGAGACGACCGACTCAGATGTAGACCAGGGCTGGACGCCTGATTGTGTCGAACGCGAGGTCGTAGACCGTGACAACCTGTCGTCGGTCGGGAACAGCGCTTTTCTCGACGGGGTCATTGCCGTACACTTTTCCTGACGGCCGGCAGCCATGGGGCGCTGGACCTCATAAGGAGGGCTGACATGGCTCCATCCACGCAGATGAGAGTTCCCGCCATTCGATCCCGCAAGGTTCGAAACGGTGCAGAACCACTGGTGATGGTCACCGCATACGACGCGCCGGGGGCACGGATCGCGAGCGACGCCGAGGTCGACATGATCCTCGTCGGTGACTCCCTGGCGATGGTGGTTCTCGGCTACGACGACACCCTGCAGGTGACTGTCGCAGACATCGCCCACCACACAGCGGCGGTCGCTAGAGCCAAGCCGACGAGCCTGGTCGTGGCAGACCTCCCGTGGATGAGCTACCACGTGTCGGTCGAGGACACCGTGCGCAACGCCGCCGAGTTGATCCGCGCCGGTGCAGCTTCGGTCAAGCTCGAAGGTGGCCGTAAGCGTCTGCCGATGATCGAAGCACTTTTCGCATCCGAGATTCCCGTCATGGGCCACCTGGGTCTCACTCCCCAGTCGATGCACGCCATGGGCGGGTTCAAGGTTCAGGCCAAGGAGTCCCAGGCCGCGCTCGAACTGGTCGATGACGCCAAGGCTCTCCAGCACGCCGGGTGTTTTGCGATCGTGCTCGAAGGTGTTCCCGACGAGGTCGCCCGTATGGTCACCGACTCTCTGGACATTCCGACGATCGGTATTGGGGCTGGCGTCCACTGTGATGGCCAGGTGCTGGTGTTCCACGACCTTCTGGGACTCGAGGACCGGACTCCCGCCAAGTTCGTGCGGCGCTACGCCTCACTCAAGAGCGAAGCAGTCGAAGCCGTTTCCAGGTTCGCCGCCGACGTGCGATCCGGGGCGTTCCCCGACGCGTCCGAGAGCTATCACCTGTCATCTGAGCAGGCCGAGGCGCTGACCCTTTACGGCGTCGAGGGCTGAGCGGCACAACGACGAGGGCTCGGGGGTCCATGGACCCCATCGGGAGCCCGCTCCCCGTTGGCTCCCTTTGGCCCGGAGCGACTACGGTTGCCAAGTCCCCCTGTCAGACGGGGGACCCGTGCCCGTCGATACGGGTGCAGAAATAGAACACCCTGTCCTGCAGATCGCAGGACCCTGACGGCCAATTGGGCCGAGGTCCATAGGGAGGAACCTAGTGACAACTCGCGTTTACGAGTTGATGATCATTATTGACGGCGACGTGGATGACGTCGTTGGCAAGGGAGTCATCAACAAGGCCAAGGAAATGATCGAAGCCAGTGGTGGAACCGTTCCGACGGTCGACCATTGGGGTCGTAGGCGTTTCGCCTACCTGATCAACCACAAGTCCGAAGGTGTCTACTCGGTCCTCGAGATCGTGACCGAAGCACCGAACCTGGACGACGTTGATCGCTTCCTCCGACTCGCGGACGAGGTCGTCCGCCACAAGTTGTTCCGTCTGCCGGACTCCGAAGCCATCAAGCGTGGCCTCCTGAGCCCTGCAGGCTGAAACCAGGAGGACAAAATGGCAATCGGAAACACAGTCGAACTCATCGGCAACATCACGCGGGACCCCGAACTCCGGTTCACTCCCAGCGGAGCCGCAGTTGCGACTTTCGGTCTGGCGGTCAACCGTCGTTGGCGCAATCAGCAGACCAACGAATGGGAAGAGCAGACCTCGTTCTTCGACATCGTGTGCTGGCGTGAAATGGCCGAGAACGTGGCCGAGTCCCTCACCAAGGGCTCCCGTGTCATCGTGACCGGACGTCTGGACCAGCGCTCGTGGGAGACCGACCAGGGCGACAAGCGCTCCAAGGTCGAGGTAGTCGCCGACGAGGTCGGACCGAGCCTGCGGTGGGCAACCGCCCAGGTAACAAAGAATGAGCGCCGCGAAGGCGGCGGCAGTGGCGGCGGCTTCAACTCCCCGCCCCCGGCCCAGGAGCCCCCGGCCGGCGGATACAACGATGATGAGGAGCCGTTCTAATGGCCAAGTCGCAACAGAAGCGCAGCCCCAAGGGCAAAGGCAAGGACAACGGACGCAAGTTCAAGAAGAAGGTCTCGGTTCTCAACTCCGAGAAGATCGAGTACGTCGACTGGAAGGACGTCAACCTGCTCCGCAGGTTCGTTTCCGACCGGGCGAAGATCCGTGCCCGTCGCGTGACCGGCAACAACGTCCAGCAGCAGAGCGCGGTGGCGATGGCCATCAAGAACGCTCGCGAAATGGCGTTGATCCCCTACGCGAACCGAGTGACGACCCAGCGTGGCGGCCGTGGCCGCGATCGCGACGGCGACGATCGTCGTGAACGCCGTGACCGTTCGGAGAACTCAGACGCTCCTAAGGAGTCAACGGAGGAATTCGCCGGGATCGCATCCGAAGGGACCGACGAGGCCCAGGCAGTCGAGACGGTCGGGGGCGAAGAGTGAAAGAACTCAAGGTCATACTCCGTTCCGACGTGGATGGTCTTGGCAAGCGCGGCGATGTCGTCGACGTGACCAAGGGCTACTCGCGTAACTTCCTCGAGCCGAAGGGACTTGCGTTCCCCGCCACCGAGGGAGCCATCTCCCAGGCTGCCGCCATGCGTCAGTCCCGTGACATCAAGGATGCACGTGACCGCGAGGCCGGCGAAGACATCGCCAAGGTCCTCGTTGCACGCACCATCCGCATCGAGGCCCGTGTCGGTGGAACCGGTCGACTCTTCGGTTCGATCACCGAGGCCGACGTGGTCGAGGCAATCCTCGCCCAGACCGGCATCGACCTCGACCGCAAGGTGATCCGCATCGACGAACACATCAAGGAAGTGGGCACGCACCAGGCGACCGCCCACCTTCACGCCGATGTTCAGTTCCCCGTCACCCTCGAGGTCGTCGCGGACCAGTAGTCGTCGAAGTGATTGACCTGGGCCGCCCCGAGCATTGCTCGGGGCGGCCTTCGTCGTTTTCCCCCTGTCTGTGGACCGGGTCGGATGTGGGCAGAGCCCGACCGGTTTGGGGCCAGCTGGTCGGCTCCCGCTGTCACACCCGCGTGGCAGGTTGTTCACCGAGAGGTTGTTAACAGACATGACTCGTTCACCCACAGGTCATCCCCCGGGCTTTCCACCGGATCCACAGGCAATTAACAGGGTTTCGGGTCTATCACTCCCCAGGCAGTCCAACGGAAGATTGTCCACGATGACGCAGCTCCCAGATCAACGATGACCCAAGCCCTGT
>JBATWQ010000377.1:0-8517 GCA_049672765.1 Microthrixaceae bacterium
GTCATAGGCCTGGGAGCGGACCTTGAGCAGCTCTTCGGGTGAACCGTCGAGCAGATCCCAGTCGTCGCCGTGGGGCATCGTGAACGGGTGATGGGCGGGAACTGGTTTGCCCGTCGCGGCGTCCACCGACTCGAACAGCGGAAAGTCCACCACCCACAGGAACTGCAGCCCGCCCTCGTTGACCGGCGGTCGACCGAGCTCGAGGCGGAGCAGACCCAGGACGTGGCAGGTCAACAGCCAGTCGTCGGCCACCAGGAAGATGAGGTCGCCGACGGTGGCTCCGAACCGCTCGACTAGTGCTGCCTTCTCGGCGTCGGAGAGGAACTTGGCGACGGGCGAGTTGAGCGTCGGAACGTCGGTTCCTTCGGCCGGCTCCTCGACCCGCATCCAGACCAGACCCTTGGCGCCCCAGCGCTTCGCCCGGTCCGTCAGGTCATCAAGGCGACTACGGGTCGTCGATCCGGCCGCCCCCTGCACGCGCAGACCCTTGATGGAGGCCGCCTTGAACGCGTTGAAATCGGTTTCGGAGAAGACATCGGTGAGTTCGATGAGCTCCATCCCGAAACGCACGTCGGGCTTGTCCGATCCGTAGCGATCCATGGCCTCACGCCAGGTGATCAGTGGAATTTCGGCGATTCCCTCACCTGTTACGGCGTTCACCGCGGCTGCGACCGCGCTGGTTATTGCAACAAGAACATCCTCCTGGCCGGCGAAGCTCATCTCGGCGTCGAGCTGGGTGAACTCGAACTGCCGGTCGGCGCGCAGGTCCTCGTCCCTGAAACAACGGGCGATCTGGTAGTAGCGGTCGACTCCCCCGACCATGCACAGCTGCTTGAACAGCTGCGGGCTCTGGGGCAGTGCGTAGAAGTTGCCGGGCTTGGTACGTGCAGGCACAACGAAGTCTCTTGCGCCTTCGGGGGTCGACGCGATCAGCATCGGGGTCTCGACCTCGACGAACTCCTGGGCGTCCATCGCGGAACGGATCGCAAAGTTGACCTTCGCCCGGGTGCGCAGGTTCTTCTGCATGTTGTCGCGGCGGATGTCGAGGTAGCGGTAGCGGAGGCGGACGCTCTCATCGACGTCCGCGGCGCGCTCATCGAGTGGGAACGGCGGCGGTTCGGCGATCGAGAGGATCTCGACCTCGCAGTCGCCGACCTCGATCGCACCGGTCGCCAGGTTGGCGTTGGCTGTTCCCTCGGGACGTGGTCTGACCACGCCGGTTACACGAACGACGTATTCGCTGCGCAGGTCAGCGGCACCGTCGACCACGCACTGGACCAGGCCGGTGTGGTCACGAAGATCTATGAAGGCCAGGTGTTCGCCGTGTTCACGTCGCTTGGCGACCCAGCCGCAGAGCGAAACGGTCTCACCGACCTGCTCGATACCCAATTCGCCGCAGCGAGTCGTCCGTAGGGAAGTTTTGCCAACTGAAGTCACGGGTCGGTCCTGTTGTCTGTCGATTCGAAATACGGAACTAGTTCACTGAGCAGGTCATCGCGTCCGACCCGGCGTTGGGCGCCGTCGGCGTCGATTCCGAGCATGGGGCGCAGGGTTACCTCACCCCGGGCCATTTCGTCCTCGCCGATGATCACCGCGAACCGTGCGCCGGAACGGTCGGCGGATTTCATCTGGGACTTGAGGGACCCGCCTCCGAAGCGACGCTCCGACGAAATGCCCGTGGCCCGCAGTTGATGGGTCAGGCGGAGAGCTTCGCCGCCGCCTACAAGGTCGATGACGAAGACGTCGATGCCACGCTCGTCTGCCGGGAAAACACCCTCGGCGTCACACGCCAGCAGAATTCGGTCGACCCCGAGCGCGAACCCGATTCCGTCGGTGGCCGGACCACCGAGCGACTCGGCCAGCCCGTCGTAGCGGCCGCCGCCACCGACCGCGTTCTGCGCCGCATCCAGGGACTCCGCGGCGAACTCGAACGTCGTGCGGCGGTAGTAGTCCAGGCCGCGGACCAGTCTGGGCGACTCGACGTAGGCAATCTCAAGGGTGTCGAGCCCTTCGAGGACCCTGGCGTAGTGCTCGGCGGACTCCGGTGAGAGGAACTCGGCGACGAGCGGGGCGCCTTCGACAAGCGCCTTGTCCTCGGCCCGCTTCGAGTCCAGAACCCGGAGGGGATTGCGCTCGAGCGTCGCCTGCGAGGCCTCGGAAAGCTGGGCGATGTTGGCCTTGAAATAGTCGTGGACGGCTTCGGCGTAGCGGGCTCTGTCGCCCTGGTCGCCGAGTGAGTTGATCAGCAGGCGTACGCGACTCAGACCGATGGATTCAAAGAACCGTGAGGCGAGGGCGATCACTTCGACGTCCAGGTCGGGATCATCGACCCCGAGCACCTCGACCCCGATCTGGTCGAACATCCGGTAGCGACCCTTCTGGGGCCGTTCGTGACGGAAGTTCGTGCCCTGGTACCAGACCTTCCACGGCAATTGGGGACGGTTCTGGACGAAGGAGCGGACGACACCGGCCGTCATTTCGGGGCGCAGCGCGATGCGGGTTCCATCCTTGTCGATGAAGTCGTACATCTCCTTTGTGACGACGTCGGTCGCTTCGCCGACCCGAAGGAAGACGCCCAGATCCTCGACGAGCGGCGGAATCACCTCGTGATAGCCGGCGAGGGCCACCGAAGACGCGAACGACTCGATCAGCTCGCGACGTCGGGCTGACTCGGGATGGAGTACGTCTCGCATCCCTCTCAGGGTCTTGAACACCTCTCGGCGGCTCTCGGTCACGGGCGAACACGCTACCGGAGTGGACACACACCCCCGAACCGTTGCCAGGGGGCTTCCCGGTGGGATTCACCTGACCCGCGGTCCGGACAGGCCTCACGTCCTCCGGATCAGGCGCGTCAGCGGTTGATGAGCGCCCGGACCTGGGCGAGCAGATCGTCCTCGTGCCAGTGATAGATCGTCGGCGTGCCCGTCGCTTCTTGATGGGCCAACGCAATCCAATCCATGACCTGGTGACAATCGTCCTTTTCGCGCAGTTCGGTCAGCGAGCCGATGACACAGGCCGGGGTCGACGAATCAAGACAAATCGCCACGGGCAGGACGTAGCGACACGACATCATCAGGCTGAGCGTGCCGTCGTAGAGGGGCTGCAGGTGAAGGGTCGCGGCTTCGCCGGGGTCGTCGCCCCGTCGTTGCCGCCACGCCGCTCTCGCCTTGTGCATCAGATCCGGGATGGTCAGATCCTGGCTCCCGCTCGCGGCCATCGCCAGCAACTGGCCCCCGCCGTCCATCCTCTCGGTCAGCTCGGCCCGCATCAGCGAGTTGTTCGACCTGATGAGCGCGGGATCAAGCTTCGCCCGTCGCCTGGACGCTGTCTGGGGAACCGAGAGGAAAATCCTGGTGATGCTCTGGAGCACCTGGATCGCAGGGATGCTGAAGGCCTGGCGGGTTGTCACCATCCTCGACACGAGCACGTTCGAGCGGTCGGCGAGCGATTCGATATCGGTCGTCTGGCCCAGCACCCCGAAGGTGCGATCCTCCGACAGCATGGCCGAGTGCAGAGCTGCGAGCACCAGGGCGATGTCGATGATCTGACCGTGGTTGGTGACCAGGGCGATATTTCGGCCCTCCTTGAACAGCAGGTGATAGATCGACGTCAGCAGGTCGTTTCTGGCCGGGTCGTTGAACGCTGCGACCAGCACCTCATCGAAATCGGGGTACGCGGCTCGTGCGTACAGCTCCGCGGTCTCGATCGAGCTCGGCTCGGGGTCGACGACAACACAGGTCGGATCGTGGTACGAAAGCGACGGGGTGTACGGAAGCGGCCCGAGGACCGAGGAGTGGGTCGACCGGACCAGGCTGTTGAGAGTCCGGTAATAGGCCGCGGGATCGGCGTCGGCCAGTACGGCACGGGCGTTCAGTCCGCCATCGGTTGCTCCGTTGTTGGACCAAGCCGGGCTCGACGGTCCGTTGCCCGATTCTGCTCGGCCCGTCGTCATCGATCGAGCAGCTTTTGAACCCGGCGTCGGGGACTCGCCCGATGTGTCAGTACCGGTGCCGTCGTTCCTATCCGGGTCTCTCGAAGGCCTCGGGTCGTTGGACGGACCAGAACCTTGTCCGGGAGTCGCGTGATCCGCGGTCGGATTCGCCCGATGGGCAGCTGAATCGCCGTCGCGGACCAATGACAGCCGCCGAACTTCTCCAGCTTCTCCAGTTCGATCCCGACGCGAGTTCATGACAGACCTAGGACCCCAGGTGATCCGACTCGGTTACTTCGGCTGCCATGGCAGTCACCGTCCAATCCCGGTCATCCGGTCGTAACCGCTCCGGGAACCACCCTGAATGCATCGTAAACGCTCTCGATGGACCGCAGACGGTCGAGCAAGGTCTCGAGGTGGGACGGGTCGCCGAGTTCGAACTCGAATCGCATCTTCGACACCCGGTCATGGCCGGTGTGGGTCTGGCAATCCAGGATGTTCACGTGGCTGTCCGACAGGGTGAGGGTCACGTCCTGGAGGAGCCTGGGGCGGTCGAGCGCCTTGATCTCGACCAGGGCGACGAAGTGGCCGGCCGAGTCCGCGTCCCAGTCGACGTCGATGATGCGTTCGGCCTGACCCGCCGCCAGTGAAGACGCGTTCGCGCAGTCAGAACGGTGTACGGACACTCCCCTGCCCCGAGTCACGAACCCGACGATGGGATCCCCAGGAACCGGAGTGCAACAGCGCGCCATCCTTACCAGCATGTCGTCGTAGCCCTCGACGTGGACCCCGGCGGGACGTCCGCGCCGCCTCTGGCTCGAGCGATGGGGAGTCGAAATGACTTCCTCGCGGTCGGGCTCAGGTGTCCGAAGTAGCGAAGCGACCCGTGCGGCCACCGACTCGGGAGAAACATTGTGTTCCCCGATGGCCGCGTACATGGCGTCCAGCGAGGCGTACTTCAACGTCGCGGCAACCTCCGCAAGGGCAGTACCAGACTGCACCTTCTGTACGGGGAGCCCTTCCCTGCGCATCGAGCGGATGAGCGATTCGCGACCCGATTCGGTCGCGTCCTCGCGACGCTCGCGGGAGAACCAGTGCTTGATCTTGCCGGCGGCAGAGCGGGTGGCGACGAACTTGAGCCAGTCCTGGCTAGGTCCGGCGCCCTCGACCTTCGAGGTGAAGATCTCGACGGTGTCGCCGGACTGCAGCTTGGAGTCGAGCGGCACCAGGCGACCCGACACCCTTGCGCCGATGCAGCGGTGGCCGACGTCGGTGTGGATCGAATATGCGAAGTCGACGGGAGTCGATCCGACCGGCAGCGTCACCACGTCGCCCTTCGGGGTGAAGACGAAGACCTCATCCTGATCGAGATCGATCTTGAGGTTCGTCATGAACTCGCCGGGGTCGGTCATCTCCTGTTGCCAGTCGACGATCCGGGAGAGCCACGTCACATCATCGGATTTGCCGTCCTTGTAGGTGAAGTGGGCCGCGACGCCCCACTCGGCCCGTTCGTGCATTTCGTCGGTCCGGATCTGAACCTCGATCGGCTTGCCCTCGGGCCCGATCACAGTCGTGTGCAACGACTGGTACAGATTGAACTTGGGCATTGCGATGTAGTCCTTGAACCGCCCGGGCACCGGGGTCCAAAGGGAATGGATGGACCCGAGAGCCGCATAACAATCCTTGGAGGAATCGACGACGAGGCGAATCCCGACCAGGTCGAAGATCTCGTCGAAGGCCTTGCCCTTGACGACCATCTTTTCGTAGATCGACCAAAGGTGCTTGGGACGGCCGGTCACCTCTGCCCGTATGTTCACGTCGGCCAGGCGGGCACGAACCTCGTCGATCACCGCTGATACGTAGGCATCTCGTTCCGGCGCCCTCTCGGCGACCATGTGGTCGACCTCGGCGTAACGCTTCGGATACAACGCAGCGAAACAGAGGTCCTCGAGCTGCTGCTTGACCTCTTGCATGCCCAGCCGGTGCGCCAGCGGGGCGTAGATGTCGAGTGTCTCCTGCGCGGTGCGCTCCTGCTTCCAGGCGGGCAGTCCGGCCAGGGTCCGCATGTTGTGGAGCCGATCGGCGAGCTTGATGACCAGGACACGTAGATCCTTGGCCATTGCGACCAGCATCTTGCGCATGGTCGCGGCCTGCTGGGCCTCTTTGGAGTCGAACTGGATGCGTTCGAGCTTCGTGACTCCATCGACGATGTCTGTGACCTCTGGGCCGAACTTCTCGTTCAGTTCCTCGAGGGTGATAACCGTGTCCTCGACGGCGTCATGGAGAAGCGCTGCGCAGATGGTCACGTCGTCCATCCCGTACCGGGCGACGATGCCCGCAACGGCCAGGGGGTGGGTGATGTAGGGCTCCCCGGAACGTCGCCGCTGACCCTTGTGGGCGCCGGCGGCCATCCGGTAGGCCTCGGAAATCATTTCGGTGGACCGCTTGGGATGGAACTTGCGGAATTGCGAGATGATCTCCTGAACCTCCATCGCGGGAGGCTGGGTGTGGCGTCGCCAAGGCAGGACCCTGGTCACCGTCGCCACGTTCCACCACCTTCGGAGGTCATCCCCATACCGTACTTAGCTTCCAGGCTGTTATGGCACGCACGAACCCGCTGGAGCGCTTATATGCAGAGAAATCTCAGCGCTTCTTCTTGCGGGGACGCGGAGGGTGACCGCCGAGAGTCGTCGTCAACGCAGGAGCCTGGGTGGTCGATCGGCTCGCCGCGGCAACACCGCTGGTCGCAACAACGGGATCGTGTGAGTGCTTCCAGGATGTGTCGCTGACATCAACGCCCTTGGCCACGAGGCGTTCGCGGATTTCGATGAACTTCGGCTCCCGTTCCTTGAGCACCGCAGTCAATGGAGCAGCGACGCAGACCGAGGAGTAGGCACCGGACGCCAGCCCGATTAGGAGGGCGAGCGAAAAGTCTCCGAGAGTCGGTTCCCCGAACACGTACTGGCCGATGACGAGCATCGTGAGCACCGGGATGAGCGTCACGATGGTCGTGTTGACCGACCGCATCAGCACCTGGTTCAGCGAGCGGCGCACAACCGTCGTGTAGGTGTACTGACCGGTCCGGGTCAGCCGTATGTCGTTTTCCTGAATCCGGTCATAGACGACGATCGTGTCGTACAACGAGAAGCCCAGAATCGTGAGGAAGGCGATCACCGTCGCAGGCGACACCTCTATCCGGAACAAGGAGTAGAAGCCGACGGTCAGCAGGATGTCGTGGATCACGGCGACGAGCGCCGCGATCGCCATCTTCGGCTCAAGTCGCCAGGCGATGTACGAGGCCACGAGCACCATGAAGATGATCAGGGAGTTTCTTGCCGTTCGGGTGATGTCCTTGCCCCAGGACGGACCGACGGTCGTGACCGCAACGGCCGTCGAATCTATTCCTGCCGCCTTGGCGAGAGCGTCCGCCACCTTCTGGCTTTCTTCGATGGTGTTGACCCGCCCCGAGACCCGCAGGACCCGGACGCCATCGCTCGTGGTGGCCTCCTGGAACTGTTCCGCAGCGGTCTCGCCGAATTGAGCGAGCACATCCTCGGCCTTGGCGATCGTGATCGAACTCGACGGGACTTCCCACAGAGAGCCGCCCTCGAAGTCGATCGAGAGGTGCAGGCCCTGGAAGATCAGTGACCCGATCGCGATTGCGACAAGGACCACCGAGACGATCCCGAAGGGCCGCCATGTCCGGACGAAGTTCAGGTCGTTCCGGTTCCCATAGACGTCGGAGATGAGACTCATGAACGGTCCTTCTTGTCGATCGAGGGTTCATCGAGAACCGCTGTCCCGCCGCCGGCACCCGCCAGGGATGTCGCCGGAACTGCGCCGGACCTGGCCGTCGCCGTGGCAGAGTCGACGCGGCCTGCGGCAGCTTCGCCCTGGTTCCCGGACCCCTTGGGCCCGATCGGAATGCCGAAGAGCCTGGGTCGATTACCCAACGAGGACCTGGACATGACGAACACGGCGGGTCGTAGGAAGAAATAGGCCGTCAGGAGGTCGAGCACGGTGGCTGCGCCCAGATAGAAGGCGAAGCCCCGGACGGGTCCGATGGACAGCCAGTAGAGGACCCCGGCCCCGATCAGCGACGAGATGTCTGCCTTCAGGATTGTCGAGTAGGCGGTCGAGAACGATCTCTCGGCGGCGGTTCGCAGGGAGGTCCCCTCGATCACATCTTCCTTGAGGCTCTCGAAGAACACGATGCTCGAGTCGAGCGATATGCCAATCGAGGCGACAATGCCAACCACCCCCGCCAATGTCACTGTCGCGTTCAGGTTTGACATGATGACCCAGAGCAGCGTTGCCGACAGGCTCAGCGTCACCGCGGTGGCCAGACCGAGGAGGCGGTAGTACAGGACCAGGTAGGCCAACACCAGACCCAGACCTATGAGGCCACACAACAGACCCGCCCGGAGGGCGCCCTGGCCGAGTGTCGCCGAAACCGTCTCGGCCTGCTGAGGTGCGAGCTGGATGGGCAGGGAACCGTACCGGAGCGCAACCGCCAACTGTTCGGCGCTGTCCTGTTTGAAGGAGCCAGAAATCTGGATCTGATCCGGGGCGAAGGAAGGAACGTT
>JBATWQ010000378.1:0-4340 GCA_049672765.1 Microthrixaceae bacterium
GAGGGGTACCCCGTACTGCAGACCGTGGCTGACCGAAATGGCGAACGCGTCCATAATCCCGGCAAGGGTCGAACCCTGCTTCGAGACACGGATGAACAACTCGCCCGGTCGCCCGTCGGCGTACTCCCCGACCGTGACGAAGCCCTTGCAGTCAGCCACCCTGAACTCGAAGGTCCGGGAACTGCGGGAGCGTGGGAGCTTCTCGCGTGTCGGACGGGCCTCAGCTGCAGCAATGGCCGCGGCCATGTCCGAAGCCGAGGTGGACGCCGGAGCAGCGGCAGCCATTTGCGCCGGCTTGTCCTTGCCCGTGCTTAGCGGCTGGGCGACCTTGCAGTTGTCCCGGTAAAGAGCAACGCACTTGATACCCATCTGCCACGACTCGATCAGCAGTTGCTCGATCTCTTCGACGGTCGTCTCTTCTGGAACGTTCACCGTTTTGGACATTGCGCCCGAGAAGAACGGCTGAATCGCCGCCATCATCCGCAGATGGCCGCCGTAGGAAATCACGTTGTCACCCATGGCGCATGCGAATACCGCCAGGTGTGCGGGGTCGAGATGCGGGGAACCGAGCACCGAGTGGTTCTCTGCGATGTAGTCGACGATTGCGCTGACCTGCTCGGGGTCATAGCCCAAACGTTTGAGCGCCCGCGGAACCGTCTGGTTGACAATCTGCAGCGTGCCGCCGCCGACCAACTTCTTGGTCTTGATCAGGCCCAGGTCGGGTTCGATACCCGTGGTGTCTGCGTCCATCATGAACGAAATCGTTCCTGTGGGTGCTGCCACGCTCAGTTCGGCATTCCGTGCACCGGTCTGCTCGAGTTGCGCCGTCGCCGCCTCCCAGATCCGCACTGCGCTCTCGTTTAGCGCGGGCTGCACACCGACAACTCCCACCGACTTGGCGGCATCCAAGTGCATCCGGTACACCTCAGACCAAGCAGTCGCGTCGCCCGGGTAGAGGGGTGCAGGGCCCAGCTTTCCGGCGAGCTCGGTTGAGCGCATCGCCGCTGCTCCCGTGAGGATGGCGGTAACCGAGGCTGCCCAGGAACGCGCTTCATCGGAGTCGTAGGGATACCCCAGCGCCATGAGACAGGCTCCCAAGTTGGTGTAGCCGATACCGATGTCACGGGCCTGGGCGGTCATCTCGGCGATGTGCTCGGTTGGGTAGTCGGAGAAGCCGACGAGGATGTCCTGGGCGGTAACGACAACCTTGACGCTGTGTTCGAAGGCCTCGATGTCGAAGTTGCCATCCTCGTCCATGAACTCGAGCAGGTTCAGAGATGCAAGGTTGCATGCGCTGTCGGCCAGACGCAGGTGTTCCGAGCACGGGTTGCTAGCGGTGATCTCGCCGGCATTCGGAGTGGTGTTCCACCGGTTGATTGTGGACGAGAACTGCACCCCGGGATCGGCGCACTCCCACGCAGCGGTCGCCACTTGGCGCAGCAGGTCGGCGGCCGGGACTTCGTCAACGACCGAACCGTCGGTTCTCGCGGTTAGTTCCCAGACCTGATCGGAAATTGCGGCCTGCATGAACTCGTCGCTAAGACGAACCGAGTTGTTGGCGTTCTGGTACTGGAGTGAGATTGAGTCCGCTCCGTCGAGGTCCATGTCGAAGCCCGCGTCGCGCAGAACCCGGGCCTTGCGCTCCTCACGGGCCTTACACCAGATGAACTCCTCGACATCCGGATGGTCCACGTCGAGAATCACCATCTTGGCTGCTCTACGGGTGGTCCCGCCGCTCTTGATCGTTCCTGCCGAAGAGTCGGCACCCCTCATGAAACTCACCGGACCGGATGCCGTGCCGCCGCCCTTTAGGTGCTCTCGGGAGGAACGGATCTTCGAAATGTTCGCGCCTGCACCCGAGCCGCCCTTGAAGATCATTCCTTCCTCGGTGTACCAGTTCAGAATCGACTTGAGACTGTCATCGACGTCGAGGATGAAACAGGCCGATGCCTGCTGAACGGCTCCCGGGACGCCAATGTTGAACCAGACGGGCGAATTGAACGAGAGCAGTTGATTCACAAGTAGGAAACGCAATTCCTCTTCGAAGGTGTCGGCTTCGGCGGCGTCATCGAAGTAGCCGCCCTTTTGGCCCCAGGCCTTGATTGTGCCGACGACACGGTCAATCAGATCGCGCAGTGAGCTTTCACGCTCGCCGCTGCTGTGGAGCCCGCGGAAGTACTTCTGGGCGACGATATTGGAAGCCGTCACCGACCAGTCACTGGGAAACTCGACTCCCAGTTGCTCAAAAGCGACCGAGCCGTCGCGGTGGTCGACGAGCCGTGCGTCACGGCGTTCCCATGCGATCGCGTCGTAGACCGGGGATCCGGGGGCGGTGAAGAACCGTTGGACTCTGCCGGGAGCGCCATCACCTCCGGCGAGATCGTTGCGAAGACTGGACTGATTTGAGATCAGGGTCATTTCAACTGCCTTCTTCTGCTCTTCGTGCCATCAAGTATGGCCGATACTCCGACGCGCTTCGGGGAGACCAGATCCGCGATAAGCGGACTGCGCGCGGGCGATCGGAGAAAGACCCACAGACTCCGACCACCGTTATCAACAGTGACCGAAGCCGACCCCAGGAATCGTGCAAATCTCGGCAGATCCACACGAAAGCCACCATTCCGACCGCCCACGCGTTTGCCGCCTTGCACCTTAGAAAGAAGTGCCTGTGACTGAAAAGGGGAGAACCGTGTGAATTCAGCGAATCTTCTCCACAGGCCTTGTGGATGGGTGGGGGCAAACTCACAAAGCGTTGTTACCTGGCACGGTACGACGTCAAGAGCACACCGACCCCAGAGACACTTTCGGCGATTTTCAGCCGGTCCCAATGCATCACCACTATCCACAGATGCGACAAGACATGTGGACAGAAGTCCGCAACGCAAGTGACCAAAATGCACGGTTAGTCTTCCGCGATGCGCCAGCTTCTGCCCACGACCCAGGGCCACGTTGACCCACGTGATCTTATGGAACGAACCTCGCGTCCAACCGGGCGCGGCAGACCGTGGGTCATGGCCAACATGGTCATGAGCGCAGACGGCGCCTACGCCAGTTCGGGGACCTCGAGGGGTATAAGCAGCGACGCTGACAGAGAGGTGTTCCACCTGCTGCGAGCGGCCTCCGACGTCATCGTGGTTGGTGCGGGTACCGCCCGAACCGAACGCTACAGACGACCCAGCACCAGGCCCGAACTCGCAGGGTTGCGTTCTGAACTGGAGCTGGAACCAGCCCCGAGACTTGCCGTCGTTACACGTACCGCAAGCTTTCCCGCCGACCAGCCGTTCCTGAGAGGCGACGGGCCGGAGCCGATCGTCTTCCATCCCCGTGACCTCGTGCAGGCCGATGCCCCAGGCGGGATCGAACTGCGCCCCGTGGGATCTTCTGAGGTCGACCTTGGAGAGATGATGAAGTCGCTCTACGCCGATGGCGCACGGGTCGTCCTCTGCGAGGGTGGGCCACACCTTTTGGGCCAACTGGTCGCCGGAGAGCTTCTCGATGAGCTGTTTCTGACACTCTCGCCCACTCTTGTGGGCGGCAGCCAGATCGGGCTTCTCGGAGGAATGAGCCAATTGGACCAGCAGATGCGACTCATCCGCCTGATCGAGGCCGACGGTCACCTGATGCTCACGTACCGAACGGCTCATTCCTCCGAACTCTGAGAATCGGGCGGCCCGGCCGCCGAAGAGCCCGGCGGGGCCAATGGAATCTGAACTAGTTCTGCGACACCGAAGCGGTCGACTCGTCCTCGCCGTGGCCCAGGAGTTGGACTTCCCGCTCGAAGTCCTCCGGACCCTCGAATGACTTGTACACGCTGGCGAACCTGACGGCGGATACCTGGTCAATTTCGCGCAGCTCGGCGAGGACCAGTTCGCCAACCTCGCCGACGGGTACTTCGCCACGGGAGTTGCAGATCTGATGTTCAACTCTGACGGCGAGAGCAGCGATTGTCGCCTCGTCGACCGGACGACCCTTACAGGCTGATCGGACTCCGACTTCGATCTTCTCGCGATCGAACGGGACCCTGCGTCCGTCACGCTTGACCACGACTGTCGGCACCTCCTCGAGACGCTCGAACGTGGTGAAACGCGTTGCGCAGTCCTCACACTGCCTTCTCCGGCGGATAACAGTCCCGTCATCCGCGGCGCGGGAGTCGATGACCTTGTCATCGAGAGCACCACATGCCGGGCATCGCATGAGCAGGACGCTACCTGCCGATGACACCGACCGCACCTTCGGGCGTTGGAGCCATGACCCGAGGCCACCGACATGCCCAACTCAGCTGCGGACCGGCACCAGCAGCTGCTGACCTGGCGTCAAGGGGGTGTTGGCATCGAAGACCA
>JBATWQ010000379.1:0-6642 GCA_049672765.1 Microthrixaceae bacterium
GTCGACGCCGCCGCATCCGGATGGCCCACAAGCGACGGGGCGGTCCTGCTCGACGGGGAGCGGCTGGTCGCCACGGCCACGGGCGCAGTGACCGGCCTCGCTGCCGATGTGGCGGCAGCACTAGCCGCTTTCCCTGGTCCGCAGCTACAGGTGAGCGCAATCAGCGACGACCTCCGTTACCTGGCCCTGGGCCGGTTCGACTCCACGGTGGTTCCGGGCGTGCTGAGCTATGTGGTGTGGGATCGGTCCACCGGAACCGGCCGGGTGGGGCTGCAGGTTCTGACCACCGGACAGGCCGGCCAACCCCAAGTCCAGTTGAACGCCGTAACCCCGGGAGGGTCATTGCTGGCCACCCAGTGGTCCCCTCCGCCGAACCTAGGTGACGTGGTTGAGTCACACCCCACGGCCGGTGTCCTTACGGTCGCCTCGTCGGCCACTGTGCTGACCCCACAGTTCTCGTGGATGGTCAACACCTCCGACGGTCGGACCGTGGTCGTCTCTCGCCAGAGCCCGTTCGGCCAGCAACTCGTGGCCCAGCGCTGCGCCTAACTCGGGCGCCTAACTGAGCGATCACCGCTGGGCAACCAATGTGTTCGCTGGGGTTACCAGCAGGTGCCGGGTGACGTCACGACTGTCTGGTTTGGGCAGGTTGTGTTGTCGTAGATGATGCCGCTGACATTCGCCGGAGTGCCGATCGCAAGGACAGGGCCGCCGGTTAGCCAGTAAGCGCTGGTCAGGTTTGCGTCGGTGACGTTGGTGTCGAACATGGTGGCATTGGTGAGGGTGGCTCCGGTCAGGTTGGCGCCCGCGAGGTTGGTGCGCACCAGGTTGGCATTGGCGAGGTCCGCGTCGGTCAGGTCGGCGGCGTTCTTACGGCACTCGTTCCAGTCGACGTCCGGGGCGGCAGGTTCCACGCAATGAACGTCCAGCGGTGCAATGTCAGGGGGCGGGTTGTCGGGAGCTGGACGGTCGGGTCCACATGCGTGACCGCTGCCAGTGCCGAGACGAGGGCCAGTGCGAGTGCGGTAGGTGGCGCATGGTTGGTCTCCTCTACGGCAGTCAGGACGTTTCGTCCGGCGAGCAAAGCCTAGGCGCCTTCATGTGCGGCAGGCCGAGAAGTGAAGGTCACATGGCAACGATGTCAGTGGCAACCCGGCAATCGGAGGAACACGGCAAGCGCTTCTCAGCGCAGCGCTCGAGCCGCCCGATTACCGACCGCGTATTCTGGGTATCAATACGGCATGGCTGTACGCGCCGGTCACCCAGATACCGAGGCGAGTCATCACTATGAGTCCGACGAGGTCCCCCTCGACGAAACTCTTTGCGATGTGCTGAGCGAAGTCGTCACTGCGGTTGCCAAAACCGGGCACCGGGCCCTCGTCATGGGAGGAATCGGGTCTGCTGCGCTCGCCAGACCCCGTCGCACGGACGACATCGATCTGTTCGTACACATCGACGACGCCGATGCCCTACTGACCCATCTCGGCGCGAACGGCTTTGATGTCGAGCGCACCGATCCGCGTTGGCTGTACAAGGCATTCCGTCAAGGTGTGCTGACTGATCTGATCTTTCGGTCCGTGGGCGATATATACGTCGACGACGAAATGATTGAACACGCAACCACCGGTACTTACAAGGGCGTACCGATCCAAACGGTGTCGCCGGAGGACCTTCTCGTAATCAAGGCACTCGCAGCGAGCGAGCATCGTGCACATCACTGGCACGACGCGTTGGGAATCATCTCGCGCAGCGATCTCGACTGGAGCTATCTCACCGAACGGGCCCGGCGCTTCGGTCCTCGACGTGTCCTCAGTCTCCTGCTGTACGCCGAGTCGACCGATCTCGCGGTTCCTGCACCGGTCATCGAATCGCTCTTCCACTCGGTACACCCACCTCAACGAGAGGCGATATGAATTCCTCAGAGCCAACTACCTACCTGATAGAGCGGATCCGGGCTGCAGTCGCGGCGAGTGAAGCTTCTCAGCTCGGTGTCCAGGTCGACGGTGACGACGACCACATCGTGCTGCGTGGGCCGGTCGATGGCGCTGAGAGCCGAAATCAAGTGGTCGGCGTTGCCCGTTCGCTCTGCGGAGCCCGTCGAGTCATAGACGAACTCGACTGCGATGGTGATCGACAGGTCGGCCCACCGGAGCAACTGTGAGCGGAATCCGGATTGCAGCAGTCGGAGATATCCATGTCGGCCTGAATGACCTCGTCCCGGATTTCAGCGATGTAGCCGACCTGGCCGACATGTTGCTGTTGGCTGGCGACCTGACCCGCCGTGGCACCAGGGACGAAGCGGAGCGACTGGCAGAACTCCTGGCGTCCATCAGCATCCCGGTGGTCGCCGTACTCGGCAATCACGACCATCACAGCGACGCGGCAGAAGAGGTATCGCTGATACTCGAGAGTGCCGGGGCGCGTGTGCTTGAGCAGTCCGTGACGAGCGTGACCGTCGGTGGCGCGGTCGTCGGGATCGCCGGAGCCAAGGGGTTCGGAGGAGGTATGGCCGGGGTTGCTGCGACCGCGTTCGGCGAACCGGAAATGAAGGCGTTCGCACTTCATGGGGCTCCCATAGCGAGTGCAATCCAGTCATGTCTCGCATCCTTGGACACCGATCTCCGGATACTCCTTCTGCACTACTCCCCCGTGCGTGACACCCTCGAAGGAGAACCACCAGAAATCCACGCCTTCCTCGGCGACTACCGCCTGGCCGAGGTGGCGGACCATGCAGGTTGCGACCTAATCCTTCACGGCCATGCCCATCGAGGGCGTGAGCGTGGTCGAACACCCGGGGGGATTCCGGTACGTAACGTCGCTCGTCCGGTGATCCGCGCGCCGTACCGCGTGTTCGAAATGGGTGTTCAAAGCTCCAGGGACCGAGCCCCTGAATTCGCGTCGCTCCAGGCGGACTCGTATCAGAACTGACCCAGCCACGGTTGGCTGACCAGCAGGTTTGGCCATTGCCGAGCTGCTCGGTCGAGTTAAAACACAACAGCGATGACTGCGAGGGCCCGCAACCCATCGAGTGCGGGCATGTGACCCAGTCCGGCAGAGCTCCTAAGAAGTTCCCCACCTGGAGCCTCACCGGAAGGCGGCGGGAAAGTGGTCAAACCTCGGCCTTGGAGGCTCGAGTCGGTGGAGTTATGCCTCAACTACCAGTCAGCTGCAGGAGGCCCTCGCTGTGCGACAGCTTCGCCCAGAATCAACCGTGCTCGACCTCCTTTGTTCTTCGCCGTCCGACCTGCCCGACACAAGACAGTGGGCGTCGTCTCCACGTACCAGATAGCGCTGGGTCTCTCAGAGGCTCTTCGCTAGAACCATGGGGGTAGAGTCGCCGGATGTACCCGATCTACATTGCCCCGGCGCTCAAATCCGAGCCCGCTTCGCTCGGCACTCGATGACGTCGCCGGCGGCGGTAGGAGGTGGCTGTCGCACATCACAGAGACAGCTTCTGACACGCGCGATCGTTCTGCTTCTTGTGGTCGGGATCACCACCAATTGCGGTGGCTCCGCCTCAGACCAGCGAGCCGGCGGGCACTCAAAGGGTCCCGACAGGCCCACCAGCGACTCTACCGAGGCCGAGCACGACTCGAAAGCGTCACTGCCCTCGGACCGGGTCGGCGCGCCTGGGCCAGGAGCATGCATCGAACCGGTTACGGCCTATATGTCGAGTGGGCATCTGATGCCGACGCTCGTCTCATGTGAGAGCCCACATGGTGGGGAAGTTGTCGCTGTTTATGACGCGCCCGAAAGTGCTGCTGACTACCCCGCTACAGCTCGACAGCTCAAAGAGTTCGACGCCTTACTCGAGTCCTGCACGGGTGACGGCAAGACCATCGGAGCCTTCGGAAAGTTTGCCGGTGACAACCGCCTCAAGGTGACGGAGCCGAGTGGTCCGGACCAGCCCAAGGATGCGTGGCTGGTCTCGAGCCTGCAGGGGACACTCCTGCTCCCAAGCCCCTCGCGTTGGAACGCGGGCGAACGATGGGTTGTTTGCGCTGCCGTCCTTCAACACAGCGACGAAGGTCTGAGCCAGTACAGCGGTTCTGCACGGGGAGTTCTACAACCAGGCAAGCTGGGCTCCGTATTTGCATGGTGCAAAAGGCAGTTGGATCAGAACTACAACCGTGCCTTCGTCATCGTGCCATGTGACGAGCCGCATTCCCACGAGCAGGTGGCAAGCTTCTCGGTAGCTGGAGCGGATGACCCTTATCCGGGCGAGGAGCAGCTTGGATCGCTCACTGCTTCGGTCTGCCCGAACTTGGTCTCCACCGCCACTGGCGGGCGTTTCGACGAGACAAGTGACGAATTCGACCTGTCATGGACCTATCCGATCGAGTCGACATGGCTGGATGGGGACCGAACCGCACGTTGCTACATCGTGAGTGCCAACGGGGAAAGCAGCGGCACCGTCGGATCGGGAACTGCCAAGTTCACGACAAAACCGTCCTAGCAGGGACCAGGGGTCAATCCTGTACGGTCCATCAACGAGATATGTCCACACGGCAGTAGGCGAACCGGGGGTGACAATGGCCAAGCTGATCTACGCGTCGAACATGTCGCTCGATGGCTATACCGAGGATGAGCATGGGGCCCTCGACTGGGCTCCACCGAATGACGATGTCTTCGCGTTCATCACCGATCTGATGGAGTCCGCCGGCACGTACCTCTACGGGCGGCGCATGTACGAGACGATGGCAGTCTGGGAGACCGACCCCACGCTGGCCACACGGTCGGAACTCACCAGGCAGTACGCGAGCGTGTGGCAGGCAGCGGACAAAGTGGTCTTCTCCTCCACCCTTTCCACGCCGACAACCACAAACACCAGGCTCGAACGTCGCTTCGATCCCGGAGCGATACTCGGCCTGAAGGCAAACTCTGATCGAGATCTGCTTGTGGGTGGACCGACTCTCGCAGCTGAGGCTCTAGCGGCCGGGCTCGTCGACGAACTCCAACTGTTCGTTTGGCCAGTCATCCTCGGTGGTCTTAAGCCTGCGCTTCCCAGCGGCCTACATGTCGATCTGGAGCTTCTCGAGGAAGACCGGTTCGACAACGGCGTCGCGCTCCTCCGCTATCTACCCATCTGGCGGTAACCAGCCGCACCGGAGCGAATATCGCGGGCGCACTTCGCCCCCGCCGGAGGGTACCTCCGCGTACACTTCCGGCCCATGCGCTTTGACCTCCCTTCAGACCAGATCCCCACTGCGTGGTTCAACGCTCTACCCAGACTCGCCGAGCCATTGCAGCCACCGCTGCACCCGGCAACCCGTGAACCGGTCGGGCCCGATGACCTGGCGCCATTGTTCCCGATGGCACTGATCGGACAGGAGATGAGCGCCGAGCCCTGGATCGACATCCCGGGCGACGTGATCGACATCCTCCGCCTCTGGCGCCCCACTCCGCTGGTACGTGCCGTGCGCCTTGAACAGGAGTTGGGCACTCCGGCACGGATCTACTTCAAGGACGAGTCGGTGAGCCCGGCCGGATCACACAAGCCGAACACCGCAGTCCCGCAGGCGTTCTACAACAAGGCCGAGGGCATCAACCGGATCGCCACCGAGACCGGCGCCGGCCAGTGGGGTTCGTCCATGGCGTTCGCTGCCGCCCAGTTCGGCATCGAGTGCAAGGTCTACATGGTCCGCACCTCCTTCGAGGCGAAGCCGTATAGGCGAGTGCTGATGGAAACCTGGGGTGCCGAGTGCGTGCCGTCGCCCGTCGCGGACCCGACCAGCCCCGGTTCACTCGGTATGGCGATCAGCGATGCCGTCGCCGATGCCGCGGGACGCTCGGACAGCCACTATGCGCTCGGGTCGGTACTCAACCACGTCATGTTGCACCAGACGGTGATCGGGCTCGAGGCACGTGATCAGCTGGCATTGGCGGGAGAGGATCTTCCCGACGTGATCATCTCGTCGCACGGCGGCGGTTCGAACCTCGCCGGAATTGCGTTCCCGTTCATGCAGGACGATTCGGTCCGCCTGGTCGCAGTCGAACCAACGTCTTGTCCGACGTTGACCGCAGGACGCTACGAATACGACTTCGGCGACACTGCCGGGCTCACCCCGATGATGCCCATGTACACGCTCGGCGCCGAGTTCATGCCCCCGTCGATCCACGCCGGCGGGCTTCGCTACCACGGCTCCAGCCCGATCATCTCAGCTCTGGTCAAGTCGGGGCGTATGGAGGCAACTGCTGCTCCGCAATCAAAGGTGTTCGAGGCAGCCGTCATGTTCGCCCGGACCGAGGGCAAGATCGCCGCTCCCGAAACGGCCCATGCGATCCGAGGCGCGATAGATGAGGCGCTGGCAGCCAAGGAGACGGGAGAAGAGCGGGTGATCCTGTTCAACTACTCCGGTCACGGGTTCCTCGACCTCGCGGCCTACGACGTCTACAACAACCACGGGCTGATCGACGACTGACCCGATGAGCGCGGGAGTGTCAGCCCGCGACCACGCCATCCTCAATTGCCACGGTGCGGTCTGCGTACTTTTCGATGCGGGAGTCGTGGGTGACGATGATCGCAGCCGTGCCCCGCTCCTTCATCTCGTCGTGGATGAGCTCCACGACCTGGGCGCCGATCTTCGAGTCCAGGGACGAGGTGGGTTCGTCGAACATCACAAGGCTCGGATTGTTCATGAG
>JBATWQ010000380.1:0-7320 GCA_049672765.1 Microthrixaceae bacterium
GGTGATGACCACTAAGAGTGCAGAAAACGCGCCACCGGACGCGGATCGGTCACTCTCGGTAAGCAACCGGGACAGCCTCGCTCAACAACGAGCCCAGGCGTTCCTGGATTTAGTAACCAACGAGGGCGCCAGCGTAAGCACCGAGATAGTCATCCACGTCCGTGGCGACGGCACCCGACTAGACGATGGAACTCCAATCGCAGACCACTACATCGACCAGCTACTCCCCCAATCTGCGGTCCGGACAATGATCCACAACGCCGAGCGCCATCCGATCAATGTCTCCGGCAAGCATCGCTTCCCCACTCGACGCCAGCAACTCGTCGTCAACGAACGGCAACCGGCATGCAAATGCGGATCCACCCAGTTCCTCCACTACCACCACGAACCCCCGTACGAGGAAACCCAAAGCACCACACTCGACGGACTTCAACGACTCTGCGGTAAATGCCACCGCATCCGACACTCAAGCGACTCGCCGGGCGATCGGCCAGACCACCAGGCAGATGAGCCGCCGAGTGGTCGGCCGGGGCTATAAACCGGACGGCGGCTGAACCACGGACGGCCCTCAGTTGGCTAGAGCACTGCCTTTGCAAGGCAGGTCGTGGGTTGCTCGGCAGCCAGGCCCGACCGGGCGTCACACCGAACTCGTAACATGGCACTGTGACCAAGTCTCACTCAGGAACTCCCCCAGCCGAGGACTCCCTCCCTGCCGAGGACTCCCTTCGTCCCCTTGGATCAAACGACCACAGCAGCTCCGCTGCTGGCTCACCGCGGGCACGGCAGTGGGCCGCGACCATGTCGGGCTACCGCACACCGGCAGGGACCGACGAGGGCATCTCCTCTTCGGGAAGCAACTTCCCGATTATCCAGATGGCCCACGAAGGCTCCAACGCACATATCTCGACAAAATCTCCTCGCGATCGAGAGGCGAGGGAGGAACTGGAGCATCTACTCCTGGCCGACGGGGCAACCCACTCATCCGGCTCCGGAAATCGTGAGGTCGAGGAAGAGCCTGATCCCGAGAGGACCTGCTTCGAGCGCGACCGCGACCGGATCCTCCACAGCTCGGCATTCCGCCGACTAGCGGGCAAGACACAGGTGTTTGTCTTCCCCGATGACCACCAGCGAACTCGACTCACCCATGCGCTGGAGGTTGCACAGGTCGCCACCGCCATTGCACGTGCCATCGGAGTCAACGTAGCGCTGACCGAGGCGATCGCCCTGGGTCACGACTGCGGTCACGGACCGGGAGGCCATGCCAGCGAGGATGCCTTCAGCCCATATGTTGACGGGGGTTACGACCACGCCGTCTGGGGTGCCGACACGGTCCTGCGGGGTCTGAACCTCTGTGTCGAGACGACAGACGGAATTCGCAACCATTCGTGGTCCCGACCGGCGCCGGCGACCCCTGAGGGAGAGGTCGTCTCCTGGGCGGACCGGATTGCGTACGTATGTCACGACTTCGAGGACGCGGTGAGGGCAGGCATAGTCGCGCCTGAACAGCTACCCGAGATTGTGCGTAGGCGCTGTGGCGATCGCCGTAGCCGCCAACTCGATTCGTTCATATCTGCTGTTGTCCGCACCGCTCGGACGACGGGGCGCATCGGGATGGACGCGTCCATGGGTGAGGCGCTGAGTGCGTTCCGTCGGTTCAACTACGACAACGTCTACATGCGAGGCGACTCACTCGCACAGTCCGAGTCTGTAATTCGGGTCCTGCAGGCCTTGGTCGAATACCACGCCGCCAACCCCACTGGGGTGCCGGAGCAGTCAACGTCGGTTGGAGCCCCGATTTCGAAGGATGCGCCGGACCCGGGTTCACCAGCGGCGTTCATGGACGCCGTCACATACGTCGGCGGTATGACCGACCAGTACGCGTTCAATCAAGCAACACAACTGCTGTCGTGGCCCCGCCGGGAGCTCCCGGTCGGAATCAGCGCCTGAGTCAAAGGCTGGGTACCAGGCCCAACCAAGCCGGATGGGCGGCGAGCAGTGCCCAGTGCCCTACTCGCCCGGGAGGATGCTCACGATCTTGCGGTTCCGCTGGGAACCGAACTTCACCTTGCCGTCGGCAAGTGCAAAGAGGGTGTCATCACGGCCGATGCCGACATTCTCACCCGGGTGGATCCGAGTTCCGCGCTGGCGAACGATGATCGCTCCAGCGTGCACGACGCCGCCGTCGAACACCTTGACACCGAGGCGCTGGCTCTGTGAATCACGACCGTTCCGTGTAGAACCGCCGCCTTTTGTCTTCGACATGAGTGTCTTCTCTTCCTGAACTGAGAAACCGTGCTGGCGAAATCAAGTTGGCCGAACCGGTTGAACCGATCGAGGCCGAGTCGATCAACCCTTGGAAATACCGGTGATCTCGATCGACGAGTAGGTCTGACGGTGGCCCCACCGACGACGGTTGTTTGACTTGTTCTTGTACGTGAATGCGTTGATCTTGGGTCCCTTGACCTCTTCGAGCACACGTGCAGAAACAGTTGCTCCAGCGAGCTGGTCGGGCGTTGCCAAGACGGTATCGCCATCGACCAGCATGATCGGCCGAAGCTCAACCTCGCTGTCGGGGGCGCCAAGGAGTTCAACCCTCAGGCGCTGACCCTGCTCGACTCGATACTGTTTTCCACCGGTCTTCACGACTGCATACATACGGCTTGCAACTCTACTTGGCGGGTGCGCCGAGTGCACGTTGAGCGATCTGTGGAACAGCTTCGCAGCGGGAATCGCTCAACGACCGAAGTCCTGGGGGATGATCCGACCCCGCCCGTCGCAAACCTCACACTTGACGGCAATGCTCTCGAGCAGGCCCTCACCGATGCGTTTGCGGGTCATTTCGACCAGGCCGAGTTCGGAGATGTTGAACACCTGGGTCCGGGTCTTGTCGCGACTGAGGCAATCGCGGAACTTGCGCACAACCTGATCGCGATTGTCCTTGATCTCCATGTCGATGAAGTCGATGACGATGATTCCGCCAATATCTCGAAGTCGGAGCTGATGCGCGATTTCTTCCGCGGCCTCAAGGTTGTTCCTGAAAACCGTCTCCTCGAGGTTGGACGAACCGACATTGCGCCCCGTGTTCACGTCGATGACGGTGAGCGCCTCGGTTGCCTCGATGATCAGTGATCCACCCGATGGCAGCCAGACCTTGCGGTCGAGCGCCTTGGTCAGCTGTTCAGAGATGTGGAACTTCTCGAACAGAGGAAGCGGCTCGGCGGTCCTGTCATAGAACTGGACCCTGTCCGCAAGGGCAGGTGCCACGGCCTCGACGTATTCCTTGATGTCGACGAAGAGGTCGTAGTCGTCGATCATCACGGCGCGATAGTCAGAATTGAACTCCTCGCGAATGAACCGGACGGCCAACTCCGGTTCGCGGTAGAGCAGGCTCGGACGGTTCTGCTTCGCTGCAAGTGCCTCGATCCGGTCCCACTGTTTGATCAAACGGGCGACGTCGCGTTCGATCTCTTCGGTTGTCACCCCGGACGCTGCAGTTCGCACGATCACGCCGTGCTGTTCGGGCTTGATTCGATCCAGCAACTTGCGGAGACGTTTGCGTTCGTCGTCAGCGAGCCGCTTCGAAATGCCATAGGTCTTCGAGTTGGGCACCAGCACCACGAACCGACCAGGAAGGGAAACTTCCTGAGTGAGCCTTGCACCCTTGTGCGCAATTGGGTTCTTGGTGACCTGACAGAGGATCAACTGCTTGGCCTTGAGCACGTCTTCGATTCGCGGAGGCTCTCCGGATTCATCGACGTCCTCGAGGTCGTACTGCACGTCGCCCCTGTAGAGAACGGCGTTCTTCGGCGTCGAGATGTCGATGAAGGCCGCCTCCATGCCCGGAAGCACGTTCTCCACCTTGCCGACGTAGATATTGCCGTGGATCTGGGCCACGTCATCAGAAGGCCGGGAAACGTAGTGCTCCAGCAGAGCACGGCCCTCCAGAATCGATATCTGCGTCGCGTCATCGCTGACGTGGACATTCATCTGGTAGCGACCGACCGCACGACCCTTGCGGCTCTTGCCGCCCCGACGCTTCAGGGTCTGCTCATCGAGTTCGAGTGGCTCTTCGTCCATCAACACCGGGGCCACTGGCTTGGGCTGACTCCGCTTCCGGGACTCGCCCTTGCCGGGCCCAGCTTTACCGGACCCAGGCTTGCCGGCCCCGCCCTGCCCGGAGCGGCCCTGAGAGGAACCACTCTCAGCCGACCCGCCCTTGTTTCGTCCCGCAGATGGGTTGGCACGGCCTGGGCCGTTACCGCCACTCCTGCCGCCACCGGCATCATCGGAGCGGGATTGTCCACCGGCAGCGGTAGCCGGCTGGCCCGACCCAGTCGATCGGCCTGATTCGGACCCTGATCCACCAGACGCAGACTGCGTGTCCGTACCGGTACCTGTGCCGGCGCCAGACCCCGAGCCTCCCCTACCCCGACGACGGCGACGCTTGCGATTGGCGCCCTCTGTCGACCCAGACCCGCCTGATCCGGCGTCGCCGGACCCGGATCCGGAACCACGGTTCTGGCCACCAGCGGGTCCGTTCACACCCTTGCCTCCAGCAGAACCGGAGGCCGACTTCGTCGCTCCCGAGGGATCCAGTCGCTGTGAATCGGGTCCCGGGCCATCGGCACCAGAACCGGGAGCCGGGCGGCTATCACCTATCTGGGGCCTGCGAGCCTGTGCTGCCGGGGCCTTGGCAGCAGCCGCATTGGAACCAAGCGCGCTGGCGGCTGCGCTGTCGCCGCCGCCAGCGGTATTGCCCGCAGGAGCGCTGTCGGCAGGAGTTCTGCCAGACGTAGCTGTACTACTCGCAGACGACCCCTGAGCCGGTGAGGGCGAACTCTGTGACTTCTCTGGCGCCGGGGCCTTGGCATCCGGCTGACCGGCCCCGGAATCGCCTGGGCGATCCGGTGTAGCGGTCTGGTTGGAGTCCGGGTGTTGACCCGACCCCGCGTTCGACTCTGTGTCCGTCATGGGACAGTCCTCTCATGGAGCGCGTGCAACGACGCGCCTGGACAGCGCGAACAGCCACAACGGGCAGTTCTTCAAGCTGTCGGTCCTGATTCTTGAATTCGATCTGATCTTCGGAGCTTCCACTCGTGGAAAGTCCTGAGTTGTAGCCGGTCTCGGCAACCAGCGGAGCCGAGGCCCTCGCTGATACGTGCACGGTCAGCAACAAGGTCCCGACGATCCTGTGGAGAAAAACAGTCCAGATCGTCGGGCTCAACATGACGTCACCGTCAACCTGTGCGTGATGAAGCCTGACATGGCAGTGCAAGTCTACCGGTCACCGACCTCGATCGGAGAACACTGGTGTTATTAGGGTCCTCCAACCACCAGGACCTAGGAGTACCGGTGCATCTAGGAGTACCGGTGCATATGGACAGACTGCACCAGGCCCAGAGCGGCACACGATGCAACAACGGCCGAGCCGCCCTGCGACACCAGGGGCAGGGGTATCCCCGTGATCGGCATTATCCCTAGATTCATCCCGATGTTTTCGAAAATGTGGAACAACAGCATCGAGAGAACTCCGATGCACAGAAGCGTTCCAACGTCGTCGGCAGCGAGTTGAGCCACTCTCCAGATGCGCCAGATCATCAGCCCATAGAGCGTCAGGAGAGCTCCGGCTCCGAGAAAGCCGAACTCCTCGCCAGCGACGGTGAAGATGAAGTCGGTCCGCTGTGCGGGAACGTAACCCAGACGGGTCGAAGGGCCCTTGCCCAGCCCGTATCCGGTCAGCCCTCCCGATGAGATTGCCGTCTGGGCCTGCTTGACGTTGTAGCTCACCTTGTCCGACACACCGTCGGGGTTGGCGAAGACCGTCAGGCGGTCCTTCTGGTACTGATCAAGGGTGTCGCTCTGGAGGATTCCTACGACTCCGACCACGCCCACCAGCACCAGGATGAGTAGGTGCCTCAGTCGCACTCCCCCGACCACCAGCATCCCCAACGCGACAACGATGAACACAAGCGCCGACCCGAGGTCGGGTTGGAGCAGGGTCAACCCCATCGGCGCGCCCAGTAGGACCAGGGCCGTTGCCAACCGTCGGAGGTCGACCCTGTCCACCGATCCCAGATAAGCCGCGACGGCGATGATCGTCGCCAGCTTCGCAATCTCGACCGGCTGGAACACGACCGGCCCGAAGGAGTACCAGCCCTTTGTGCCGTAGTCGCCCAACGCGCCCAAGGGGGTCAGCACGCCCGCCAACAACACCAGGCCGACGCCGTAGATGACCGGCCACCAGGAAATGATCCTGCGGTAGTCGACCAGTGACACGCCGGCCATGACTCCGAGGCCGAGGACCACGAACATTGCTTGCTTGAGAACGACGCTCGTCCCCGATTCGAAACGCTTCGTTGCGCTGTAAACCATCACGAGACCGGCCACGACAATCGCAGCGATAACCACGCCGAGCACAACATCGACGTGACGCCATGGAGACGAGAGGTCGCGTGATCTGAATCCGGTGGTCATCAGTCCTGTCCGCCGGTCGAGACATCGTTGTTGGCGGCGTCCAGCGCCGACTGAGCTGCCGCGTCACACGCTGCGGTGTCGGCGACCGGACACGCAGGTGCCAACTGACCCGATGACACCGGTGCGAGAATCCGGAAGGCCAGAGGCGCTGCGACTTCACCACCAAAGCCCGCTTCTGGGATCACGACTGAAATCGCGTACTGGGGTGGAACCCCGGGTACGGCTGGACCCCAACCCACGAAGAGTGCGGAGTCGGCCTTCTTCGAGACTTCGGCCGTGCCTGTCTTGCCGGCCATCGGCCACGCCGTAGGAGTGGCGTGCCAAGAGTTGTACGCGGTTCCGCCCCGCTCCTGGGTCACCCCGAGAAGCCCGGTGAAGATCTTGTTCCACTGATCGCCGACGAACGTGACCGTCCCCTTCGGCACGGCTTTGATTTCGCGCACGACGTCGAAGTTGGTCGGGTCACCCGGCGGCTTCGTCGGGTCCTTCACCCTGGTCACTTTGGTTGCGACCTGGGGCTGATAGAGCGTGCCGCCGTTGGCGAAGGTCGCGTAGGCGTTGGCCACCTGCAGAGGCGTCGCGAGCACATCGCCCTGGCCGATCGCCATGTTGATGTTGTCCCCCGAGTACCAGTCACCGGTCATGAACAGGTCGGGGCGTGCCTCGTAGGCGGCCCTGCGCGCGGCCGGGGTCGGCAAATGCCCGCGGTGCTCACCGACGAGAGGGATGCCGGACTTCTTCCCAAGTCCGAACTCTCCTGCGGCCTCCTGTATCGGGGTGTCGCCGAACTGGCCGCGGAGATTCCAGAACTTGTCGGCAAGTTTGTAGAAGTAGACGTCGGAGGAA
>JBATWQ010000381.1:0-5996 GCA_049672765.1 Microthrixaceae bacterium
TCACGGCCCTGTCCGCGCTCGCCCCCGGTCGCGCCGGGTCACCAGAGTCAGCCTCGCTCACCGAGTCGAAAGAGGCAACCCACCCGGCGGAAACGACCGAACCGACTGAACCCACCAGACCGACCCCGCCGGCCGAACTGACCGAACCGACTGGGGAAAACAAGCAGGCCGAGCGAGCCAACCGTCTGACGCCCCGGCGCCTGGGCGCGCAGATTACGTCGCTCGGAGCAGCGTGGACCCTGATCGTCATCGGATCCGGCGCGCTGGCCGCGATGTGGCTCGGCACCAGAACTCCGATCGGTTCTGTCGACGGAAGGACCCTGGGGACGCTCCTGGTGCCGGTAGGCGCCGCACTCCTGGTCGGCGTCGTGGCGTTGGGGTTCAGGCGGCGACAGAAAATCGCTTCGCTGCTAGCCCACCTGGGCGTCGTGCTGTTCAGCATCGGGGTGATCGGATCGCTCTGCGGGTCGAGCGACACCTCGAATGTGCGGATCGGCCAGCCATCGACGATCAACGGGAGCCAGGTCACCCTGATCGACAGCAGCGTCGACGAGTCCCGACCCGACATCGTCCGGGCAGACATCACAGCGAAGGTAGGCGACCGGGCCGTAACAGCTTCGATCATCAAGTATCTCGACCTGGATCAGAGCCGGGCCCGACCCGGTCGACTGCTCGACCCCTTCGGTGAGACCGAACTCGTCGTGATGATGCTCGACGGCGACCGGGCCTTCGTAGAGGTGAGGCGCCATCCGGGCCTCCCATACGTGTGGCTGGGAGGTGCACTGATTGCAGCGGCCCTGGCCGGCTCGTCGCGCAGGTCGGCTCACTCCTTGGTTGATCCGTCCGGTCCGTCCGATCTGTCCGATCCTCCCCGTCCGCCCGCAGAGCCGGATTCTCCCGACCTGCGCCGCTCCCGCTTGGCGGCCAGCAATGACCCCAGCGTCGAGCCGTCGTCGGGACCGTCCTTGGGGCCACCCGGCGCCGGGGGCTTCGAACCGGCGGGCGTCGAACTCAACACGACGCCCGGAGCCTGATCGCCCCGCCCCTTGTTGCTCGACGTCTGGTCACTCGCTCGCTGTTCGGGAACCCCGTTACCCGGCTTAGCCTGACGGCCGGGACGAGCATGCTTGACCGCCTCCGCTACTGCACCGACCCGGCCAAGACGCTCTCGTCTGACGACCGCATCCGGCCCTCCGGCGAAGCGGAGGCGTGAGAGTGCGACCCCTATTGGCCACAGGAGCGCAGCGACGAGCAGCACCCAGTTTCGGAGCGGGACGCTTCGACGTCCGGGTTCCAGTCCCGACGGATCGAACACCTCGGCGGATGTGATCGCGCCGCGACCCTTGGTCGCCATGCTCGCAGATTCGAGCAGTTCGGGATCCGGAGGTGTCGAGCCGTACTCCTTGGAGTAGCCGAGCTCACCAACTCCGCTTACGGAAGCAAGTGCCGTGGCGCCGTCGAAGGCGGTTGCTCCGATCGCATAGCTGCCGACCCGGTTCGTCGGGAACTGGGTTTCGAAGCTGCGGGCGTCTACCCGGGTCATCGGAACGGTCACCGATGTGCCATCCGGTGAGACCACGACCGCGTTGACCTTGGCCCCGTCAGGGACGGGAGAGTCGAACTCGACGACCGCGCGGGCGTCGCTGTCGTTGAAGCCGACCTGCAAGGAACCTGCGGGTGCCCGGTAGACGGACCTGAGTACGTCGGCCCAGAACGTCGGGGCTCCGTCCCACGCCATCCAACCAGGGGCCCACCGACCGCCCGCGTCGCTGGTCCACGACACCACCTGCCCGAGACCGACCTGCCATGACGCCAGCAACGGATCCCGTTCTGGTCCCACCCGAAGATGCTGCACCGCCGTCGGCCTGGCGGTCGTGGCGATGTAGCCACCGACCGGCGGAGCGGACCCGAGGCTCGACACGATCGCGGCATCCGAGGTTCGCTCCGGAGTGAACTCGCCCTCGACGATCAACTGCCGCGAGACAACCTTCGTTTCCTGCAACAACAAGTTGGGCAGGGCGTTGAGATCCCGTCCCGGGTAGTAGCGGCCGCCGCCCGCCTCGGCCACCGCCCGCAGCTGTTGGGCCGCGCCTTCACCGGTACCCATGACCGACACGGTGATTCCTTCGTCACGCAACTTTGCTGCCTCGTTTGCCAGCGCCCCCAATTCACCCGTGTCCTCGAAACCGTCGGTGAACAAGACGATGTGCCGAATCGAAGCATCGGATTCCTTGAGCCGCGCTGCCGATTCGGTGAGTCCAGGAAGCAGGTTGGTTCCACCCTCGGTGCTGTCCAACTTGCCGATCTTCCTGCCCGCGTCGCTGCCGTCACCGACGGGAGACACGTCGCGCACCCACCTGTAGTTGTCGTCGAGCGCCAGCACGCCGAGTTCGTCACCGGGCTCGACCCCATCGAGTGACAGCACCGCCGCGTCCCGGGCGATGTCGGTCTTCTTCATCCCGTTGCTGATCCGTGAGTTCTGACCCTCGCCACCCTCTGCGCAATGGCAGGCGCCCATGGAACCGGACACGTCGACCGCGAACACCTGCGCGACCTTGGAGCGACGCTTCGGGTCACGCACCTCGCTGATCACCGGCAGGATCTCCTCCAGCCTGCTGCCCAGGTAGTCACCCGCCCCGTAGCTGGCGGTGCCCCCGATGGTCACCAGACCGGTCCCGAGTTCACGGGTCGCGGTCGTGATCACGTCGACCTGCTTCTCGCTTAGCGAACTCAGCGGAACGTTGACCAGGACCACTGCGTCGACATCTGCCAGGGTCCCCAGGTCGGTGACCTCCTCGGGTGCGACGATTCTGACATCGGTACCGATGGTCGAGAGCACCGCATTCAGAGCGGCTGCTTCACCCGGTGAGCCTTCGACCACCAGGACCTGGGCCCTTCCCTCGACTCGGGTGGTGGACCGGGCGATGTCGTTCTGGATGATCCCGTTGGCGGGACCGGCGACGGACACCGACCACCGCAGCGTCCCGGGATCACCGGCGGGTTGGCTGAACTCCACGTCGCTGTCACCGACGGGCAGATCGACCAGCTTTGAGTCGACCTCGACGTCGTTGCGTTTCAGGACGACGCTGACCCGTTGAGCCTGGGTTGCATGAACTCTTGCGGTCACAATGACAGCGTCGTTGGGCCGGGCGCGGTCCGGGGCTTCGACGGAGCGGACCATGACGTCGGGACCGCTGTTCGTCTCGATCGGAATGACATCAAGACGCACACCTGCTCGGCGCAGGCGACGGAGTTCGGCGTCAAGATCGCCGGAGTTGGGCCGCCCGTCAGAGATGAGGACGACCCGGCGGGCGTGGTCACTCGGTGCCATTGCTCCGGCGACCCGCACCCCGGCGCCCAGATCGGTCGCCGAGCCGTCGAGTCGGACGTCAACTCCACTCCAGCGCAGCGATTCTGCGACAGCGGCGTCCACCCTGGCGTCGCCACCGACCGCGACGACGCCTGCCACCGACCCGGACGGCATCGCCTCCAAGGCGGTCTGCACAACGTCGAGCGCCTTCTGTCGCCCCGCAGCCATCGAGTCGGACACGTCGACGACGAACACCACGCCGACCTTCGATGTCCGCAGGCTGATGCTCGGAATGACCAACGCCAGAATCAGGGCAACCAGAACTGCAGCCCTGACACCGCTCGCCACCCGCCACTGCTTCAACCCGACACCCCGACGACGCGAGCTGAACCACCATTCGGCGACCACCACTGCGCAGGCGACGACGATCATGGCGACGACGATCGAACGGCGGATCGGCAGGCCCGAATCGTTCATCGGGTCATCGACCCCGGGGATGGCGAGACCCTTGCGCGGCGTGATCGCCGACTCGGCCGGTGCCGGGTTGACCACGGCTAGTCGCCGCTGACCCGCGCTGTCCTGACCCGAATCCGTCCCGGCCCCGGCGCCACCGCCGCTCTGGATTGTCCAGATGCCCGTCCGGTCGAGTTCGGGTGCCAACTCGCCGGACCGCAACCTGGTCCGTGTACCCGACGGCGAGGTCACGACCGTATCGACACCCACTCCGCCCGGGTCTACCGGCAAGGGGTCCCCGACGGTCAACGTTCCAGACGTCAGGTCGGCGCCACCGAGGGTCGTGATGATCCGGTCCGCAAGGATCGTAAAGGCGGGCAGCAGCCCCAGGTTGGACTGGTCGAGCGCGAATCCCAGATAGACGAATCGGGCATCCCCCTGGCTTCCCTGAACCAGAAGCGGAGTCTCCTCGGATCCCATCACCGTGGTCGCGGCGGGAGCGTCGATCTGCTGGGCCTCAGCTATGGCCAAGTCGCGCAGGTCGAGTCCCTGCAACAGGCTGTTGTCATCCCGAATGAAGGCAGCGACGGGCGACTCGACGGGGCCCGAGACCTGGACCCCAGGCGCACCGTCCGGCGTGGCGATCCCGAGCCATGGAATCGCCAGGTCGTCGGGCACCTCGGAACGGTCGAAGACGGCCAGGTCGAACTTCGACAGAGCCGCGACGCCATCAGCCGTATCGGGACCCGACCCGCCGCCCTGTCCGGCGCTCGCTCCGGCGCTCTCTCCGGCACCCAGTTCGCCACCCAGTTCGGCGAGGCTCGCAACGTGGGTTTCTTCGAGAACTTCGGGGTCGCCGAGAAGTGCGTCCAGGAACGGATTCTCTGCACCTACCCGCAGGACCTTGAGCGTCCGGGCGACCGGCCCGACCGCGTATGCGTGGTTGTCCGAGCTGAGCAGGTCGTCGATGTCGAGGTGGATATCGATCTGCTCACCGAGTGGCACGTCGAAGCCGACCTCGCTCGTGTCGTGACCGGGAACCTTGACCGACGTGCTGGCAGCCTCTCGATGGTCCACATCGACACGTACGCCGGTTGTCGCCGGACCCGCACCGTCGTTGGTGATCGTGACCTGTAGGTGTGCCTGGTCACCGGACCCCGACACGACGATGTTGGTCACTCCCAGGTTGCGGTCACGCTTGCCGACCTGGTGGAACGTTGTGCCGGGCGGCAACATCCGCACCGCGGAGCCGTCGAGACCACCGTCGCTCACCAGTGCGTACGCGACCGAACTGGTCGCGCTGTCCATACCGAGAGCAAGTGACGTCGCGACTTCTGCGTCGAAGGGCCCTTCCGACGCCTCGACCGGTTCGAGTCGAGACCCGATCGACGACGGCGGAACACCGCTCGCAACGACCCGCGCAGGCGCACCGGCGGCGATGACGGTGACGACTGCCCCGTCGCCCAGGTCGCCCGCCAAACCCTCGACGACCTGCTTGGCATCAGCGAGACGGGTCGGTGATCCGTCGGTCGCAGCCATCGAAGCGCTGGTGTCGAGGATGACCACCAGGTGCTTGGCGCTCCTGCGACCGCTGTCGAAGGACGGACCGGCGAGCGCCAGAGCCACCAGCGCGACCAGAAGCAGTTGGAGGATCAGGGGGATGGAACTGCGCAGTCGCTGCCAGGGACGAGCCGCTGCAACAGGTCGGTTGATCTCTTCCCACGCCAGCGTCGAACTCACCCGGACCTCGACGCGGCGCGAGCGCAGGACGTGCAACGCGATGATCGGTATGGCAAGGGTCAATGCCCACAACGCCGCCGGGTTGGCGAGAGTCATCGCAACAGCCCGGCGGTGGACAGTTTGGGAACGACTTCACCAAGTAGGTCCTCCGTCGCCCAACTGACCACGAGCCTCGACCCGTGGCGGGCCAACCGCTGCTCGAGCGCGCGGCGTGACGCAGCCCGCCTGGCCCGGAACTGCGTGATCAGCTCGGGGCTCAGATCTACATCGACCCGCTCGCCGCTCTCGACGTCGACCAACTGGACCTCGCCGAGCAGGTCCGGATTCTCGTCGAGCTCTGATGCGACCAGAACCGCCAGCAGCTGTGAACGTCGCGCCGCAAGCTGGTCGATGGCGTCCAGCGCGTCGGGCGTGAGGAAGTCCGACACCACGACGACCAGACCCGGCCGACGCGTCGATGCGTTCAACTCCCTGCTGCGGGCCAGTAGCGGCG
>JBATWQ010000382.1:0-3618 GCA_049672765.1 Microthrixaceae bacterium
CTTTCTGTTCAGCTATTACATGATCGCCGAAGGCCCCCAGATGAGACGCAATGTGTGCTCGCTACTTCCCGAGCGGAGACAGGAGATGGTGCTTGACCTCTGGGAACTCTCGGTCGACAAGACAGGCGGGTGGGTGTTCTCAAGGCTGTTGCTGGCGATGGTCAGTTCTGCCTGTTCGTGGATCGTCTTCCTGATACTGGGGGTACCGTCCCCGCTCGCCCTGGCGCTCTGGATGGGCCTGATCAGCCAGTTCATCCCGGTGATCGGAACCTACCTGGGTGGCTCGGTGCCACTGCTCGTTGCGCTGATGAGCCACCCGATAGATGCGGTCTGGGTTCTGATCTGGGTCGTCGTCTACCAACAGATCGAGAACTACCTGCTGTCGCCGAGAATCACAGCCCACACGATGGATCTGCACCCCGCGGTGGCCTTCGGCGCCGCCTTGGCGGGAGCAAGCCTGTTCGGGGCGGTCGGCGCGGTTCTTGCGCTTCCGGCGGCAGCCGTGATCCAGGCGTTCGTGTCGAGCTACCTAAACCGTCACGAGGTCATCGAGTCAGAACTGACCCACGTCGACGTCGCTTGAACCTTCGCGACGGTGCGACCCCGGTCGACTCTCGACCCCCCGGGCGCCCCTAGGGGTGTGGACACAGCCAGAACGGTTGCGCGGGTAGTTCTGGCGCACCGAAACCACCCAAATCTCCACCCACATCCCCCAGGCACCCAATCAATCACCCCTTTACGACCACCGACCCTTCGGAATTAACCATCTAGGGAGCCTGCCGCTCGGTCACGGCCATGCTGAGCAGAAATCGGCCGAGACTCCTGAGGATCTGGCCGATGTCGTCGTCCCAGACCAGGCGGGGCTCGGGCCAGAAAACCTGCAGGAATCCGACGGGCCTGCGACGCTCGAGGATCGGTAGATGTAAACAGGACCGGATGCCGAGGTCGCCCAGGGTGGCGCTTCCGCACGGCAGCGCCGGTAGCTGTTCGGCCTGTTCGACGAAGATGAACCGTTCCGGGTTCATGGCAGCAAGACCCCACGGAAACCAGGTGTCCGAGATCGTCGCCGGCTCCTCGAGCGGATGGGTCGAGGGTCGCACCCTTATCAACTCGGCGGAACCGCCCCGGGTTCCGTAGAGGGCAGATGAACCGGCCCAGCAGTAGTCGCGGATCAGGTCCAGTCCCTCATCGATGAGCCGCTCGTTGGTCCAGCGAGGTGTGTTGGTGGACAGTCGATCGACAGCAGCGCTCAGGGAGGACTGCGTCTTGATTGTGCCTTCTGACATTGGATACCTGTTGCCTGCCATGTGCATTGACCACCGGATTGGCTCCGCCGCCGAGCAGCACCGGACGCAGGTCCGGGAGTGCCCGCCGGAAGCCGGGAAATCATCCTGTGTGCAGAACTTCGGTAACGGCAGGCAGATACTGGAGAAGATTTCCGGGCGACCAGGAGTGCGGGTCGCAGAAGAACACATCGACATCGGCCCATTCCCGGGCGACCGCCCCGGCAGCGGCTCATTCGCGCCGCCCAGCGCCGATCCGTTGCTTCTCGACAGCGTCGGTTCCACAGATCAGATCGAGATCAAAATTTCAAAGCGGTATCAACTCGAACGCTGCCGCATAGTCGACATTGATTCGCGGACCGTTGGAACCGGCCGTGGCCCGCAGAAAGGGCTCGGGATCTTTGCCGGTCGTACCCTCAGGCAGCGCGTCCAGATAGACGTGGTGTTCCTTGAGCGAAGCGACCCCGGCCTCGATCCAGTCATCGACGTCGACCGCGTGGGTCGGCTCAGGAGATCCGCTGAACAGCGCCATACGGACCCCGGACCACGGCTCGAGCCCCTCATCGATCAGATCGGTGAAGACCCAACGGTTTGCCGCGTCCCGCGCCGAGTCGAGCAGCGCGGGACCGAGGTTGCGATGGTCGACGTGGTTCCAACTGGGTAGTCCCCACGTCTCTCGGAAGTTCATCGAGATCAGACATTCGGGTCGGTGACGACGAATGGCCGCGGAAAGGTCCCGTCGCAGATCGAGGCTGTTCTCGACCAGGCCATCCGGATAGCCCAGGAACTCGACGAGGTCCACGCCAACCACGGCGGCGGACCGGATCTCTTCTTCGCGACGCAGTGGACCCGCTTCTGCCGGAGCCATTCCGTCGATGCCGGCCTCCCCGTCGGTCACCAGGAGATAGACGATCTTCTTTCCCTGGCTGGTCCAGCGGGCGATTGCCGAGGCAGCGCCGTATTCGAGATCGTCTGGATGAGCGACAACCGCCAGAGCGCTATTCCAGTCTTCTGGGACGAGTTCCAAGGAAAGTTTCATCCCGTCAGTCTCGTCCTCATCGTCGTGACGCGCCCGCGCCGTCAGTGCCGGGTCAGGATTCCTGGGCGGGAGGGCGGTAGCAGGCGAGCAGGAGCGCTGCTCCCGCGCCGATTCCAAGACCGAGCGAGATGGCGAATCCGAGCCATTCCGTGCCCAGGTACACACCAGGTCCGTCGTAGAACCCGAACAGGTTGTCGAGTGACCAGCGTCCCGCTCCGAAAGCTCCGATCGTGAAGCACAGGGTCGCCAGGATCATCACGTACTCGATGCCGTCCTTGGTTATGAGGAAGGCCTTGCGGTGGACCGTGATCGCAGCGACGAGCATGACACTGATGACTCCCGCTGCGGCGAGCGGCGAAAGTAGTCCAAGCGTGAGCAGCACACCACAGCCCGTCTCGGTCCCGGCCGCAGCCCAGGCGTGAAGGCGCCCGTCCGGCTTCATTCCCATCGAGTCGAACCACCGAGCGGTTCCGGGGATTTTGCCGCCGCGGAAAATCTTGTTGTAGCCGTGCCAGAAGATCGTCGGGCCGGCCAACAACCTAAGAATCAGCATGACCAGATCGAATTGCGAGGAAGACATAGACGCTGAGAGTACGCGCCCGGGCGTGAGGGCTGGTACCGGGTCGTGGCGACACCCCCGCCGATACCCGCGCAATACCCGCCGCCAACGCCCGGCGACACGGACCTATCCGGGGTGCTCGCCGGCTGTCACGGCTTCGAATCAACCGATGCCCTCCGGTAACCTCCGAACCAGGTCGGTCATCATCTGAATTGGCCCTCACGCATCCGAAATTCACTGTGGAGGTAAAGGTGTCATCCGAGGCCGAACCAGCGCTCGCCGTCGAGTTCCCACCCGCAACAGAGGAACAATGGTTGACGCTGGTCGACAAGGTCCTCAAAGGAGCGCCGCTCAGTCGTCTGGAGTCGACCACACCCGGTGGTCTGACGGTTCATCCGCTCTACACGCGAGCTGACAATCCGGTTGCCGACTCTGCCCAGGCATCGCCGGGGGAGCCGCCCTTCACCCGTGGTTCGGCAGCCACGCACCCAACTGATGCGCCGCCGTGGGGCATCCGTGTGTTGGTCGACGCCGCGGATCCCGTCGACGCCGCGAAGCTCGCCGTCCGGGGTCTGGAGCGTGGCTCGACCGAGCTGCTGGTCCGCTTTGACCGTGCTTTCCGCGCTGGCGTGGCGCCGGGTGAGCCGGGCTTCGATGAACTCTGCGGGGTCGACGGCGTTTCGGTCCTCGATGCCGATGATCTGGGCGGTGCGCTGAGCGGAGTCATGGCCGACCTG
>JBATWQ010000383.1:0-3977 GCA_049672765.1 Microthrixaceae bacterium
CATTTCGGATGTCCCGGTGATTCCACCTCCCGAGGAGGGGACCGCCAACCGAGCGGTACTGGCAGCGATCGGGACAGGATTTGTCCTCGCCCTGGTGCTTGCCGTGCTCCTCAGAATGAGGCGGAGCAGGGGCTGAAAGTCCTCGACAGAGGACAACAGCATCCGTTCGGCAGTTCCGTTGCGCCGCGCCTCCGGGCGGCCGTGAAGTAGCGGATGTGTCAGCGGCGAAGGGCGCGGGGCTAAAGGTCCTGGAATAGTCGACCGAACTACTGGTGCTTTTAAAAGTCTTTCGATTTCGTGACAGACTCGTCGTGTTCGTAACGTGGACGACATCTTCGGCCACTGTTTGACATGACAGCCACTAGGACCAGCCACAGACGTGAGTTCCAAACCTGACATATCGGACTTATCGACCACCCGCCTCTCACAGGCGGATGAAGAGGCCTTCTGGCATGGTCCAGCGGTTTCCGGGTCGTGCAGGCCGCGCCTCCTCCTGTCGAGATCTTCGAAGGAGGCCACGTCCAGGAAGCAGGAGACCTCCAGGTCCCTGTCAGCCAGGACGTCAAGGGCCCGACGTTCTCTGGCCAGGTCGACCGTGGTCATGGTCGCTTGCGGAGCAATGTTGGTTGGACTTGGCGGTTCTGCATCCGGGTCAACCGATCCGGTCGCTGCCGCAGAGTCGGCCTTGGCCAGGACAACGGCCGAGCGGATCTCGGCGGAGAACCGCCTCGCCGAGGCAAGGTCACATCTGGCCACGATCGAGCGAAAGGTCGCTCACCTGGGTGAGATGGACGAGCAGCTCACCGAGCAACTCGCCGAAGCGCGCACGTCCATGCGTGAGTTTGCAATTGCCGCTTATATCGATGGTGGGCAGTCCGACATCTTTCGGGCGACGCTCGATCCCGCCAAAGCGCAGGCACTTGCCTGGCAGTCGACACTCTCGGCCGGTCAGGCGACCTCCGCAGACGATGTCGCCAGGGAGTACGAAGAGCTGAAGGCGCGGAATTCGCCCGAAAGACTGCACGCCGCTGAAGAGCTCGAACGGGCCCGCCACGCCGCAACAGACGCTTCCAACGATGCAATCCAGGCCGCGGCCTTCGAACGTGATGCAGAAGCGGCTCTCGCCGAAGCCCGCGAGCAGGCCCGGGTCGCGGCCGCAGCGGAACGGTCGAGGGTCCAGGCTGAGCGACGGGCGTCGATCGCAGCAGCGTCGGCTGCCGTCCAGGCACGCTCGTCCAGCGGCTCACGAGGATCGAGTCCAACTGGCTCCAACTACGTCTCTGCCCAACCGGGGTCATCGCCTCAAGAGGCCGCGCCGTTCGCCGCGTTCGGAGCGGCCCGCGGAAACCCGACCGCAGCAGAGTCGGCAACCCTCGCCAAGATCCGCAGATGCGAATCCGGTGGCAACTATTCGATAGTCAGCGCCTCCGGCAGGTACCGCGGCGCCTACCAGTTCGACTACCGGACCTGGGCCGGAGTCGGCGGGTCAGGAGATCCGGCTGCAGCGTCTCCGGCTGAGCAGGATTATCGTGCGCTGCTTCTGTTGCGTCAGCGCGGGACGCGGCCCTGGCCGGTCTGCGGTCGCTGAATCGCTGTGTCCGGCAGGGCAGCTGCAAAGATGGTCCATCGACCTCGGTCGAATGACAGAATTATCCACCGGCGATGCTCGGGTTTTCATTGGTCCTCGTCCTCACGGCTAGGGTCGGAACTCGTCATGAGTCGCCGAGACAGAGGAACGCCGTGATCGCTCGACTCCGTATGCCCATCCTTGTTATGTCGATCGCCCTGGCCGCCATGGCCTGCGCGAAGGTCGAGCCGCCTAAGCCCGCGTTTACGGGCGACATATCCAAGGGCAATCCCACCGCCGAATCCGAGGCTGCGCCCCAGGTTTCAGGTGAGGCCCCTGAGCCGGTGGCCCTCGACGCGGCCGCCATGTCACGGCTCCAGGACGAGTTGGGCCAGAGCGGTGCGGGCTGTGAGGTCCTCTCGACACGCTCGTGCCTGCTGCCGTTCCCGAGCGACGCCTACACGGTTGCCGACAACAGCACCGGTACCGGCCGTCGGGTCAACCTTCCCCAGGGTCTCCTGGCAAACGCAAGTGGATCCACGCTCGATCCGACCGAGTGGAACCGCAACGACGGCTTCAGCCCGTCGACGCCCATCCTGGTGCAGATCCCCGGGTTGGATCCCGCCAAGACCGAACTTCCGTCCGAGGACAACATCGGAATGTCGCTGACCCCTGAGTCGGCGACTGTCATCGTCGACCTGGACACGGGTCAACTCGTTCCCCACTGGGCAGAGATGGATTCGCACGCGACGAACGCTGCGGATCAGGTGCTCATCCTTCGTCCCGCTGTCTCGCTGACAGAGACGAACCGCTTCGCTGTGGCCATTCGCAACGTCAAGGCATCAAATGGTTCGGCGATTGCACCGCCGATGGCATTCCAGGTTCTCCGCGACAACAACCCGACGAGCCTCCCGCAGGTTGAGAGCCGTAGGGCACAGTTCGAGGCGATCTTCGCGACCCTCGCTTCCGCCGGAGTCAATCGTGCGGATCTCTATCTCTCCTGGCACTTCACGGTGGCCTCGGCAGACTCTCTTGCCGGTCGCGTCCTTTCGATGCGTGACGACGCCATGGGTCGACTCAACGGTCAGGCCCCCAAGTTCAAGGTCACCGAGACCGACACCGACACTTCGGACTTCCAGCCCGGTATTGCCAAGGTCGTCAAGGGCACCTTCGAGGTCCCGCTCTACCTCGACAAGGACGGAGTCCCCGGATCGAGGATGAAGTTCGATCCAAGCAGCGACCAGCCGACCTCGACCGGCGATTACACCGCCAACTTCGTGTGCTCCGTTCCCGCTGATGCGGTCGAATCCGGCGAGGCGACTCCTGTGGTCTACGGCCACGGCCTACTCGGTTCCGCAAATGAAGCGGCTTCCTCACAGGTCCAGCACACAGCTGCCGAGAACAACTCGCTGTACTGCGCCACCAACTGGATCGGAATGTCCGAGGAGGACGTCTCCAATGCGGTGTCAGCGCTCGGAAACATCAGCAACTTCCCCACCGTGGCCGACCGGCTGCAGCAGAGCCTGATCAACACCCTCTACCTGGGTCGACTGATGATCCACGAGGACGGCCTTGGAAGCGATCCCGCTTTCGAGACAACCGCCGGCGCGAACATGATCAACACCGAATCCGCCTACTACGACGGCAACAGCCAGGGCGGAATCATGGGCGGCGCCGTTACCGCCATTGCCCAGGATTGGACCAAGGCTTCGCTCGGTGTCACGGGGATGAACTACTCGACCCTGCTCAACCGGAGTGTCGACTTCGACCAGTACGCCGTGGTCCTGCGTGACGCCTACCCGAACACACTTGACCAGCAGATCGCCTTCGGAATCCTCCAGATGCTCTGGGACCGCGGTGAGACGAGCGGTTACGTCCAGCACCTGACGGACCGCCCTTACAACCTGACCCCGGCGCACTCGGTGATCCTGACCGTCGCCTATGGCGATCATCAGGTTGCCCCCATCACCGCAGAGAACATGGCCAGGACGTTGCGGATTCCGATCTACCAGCCGACGCTCGCCGCGGACCGGATGCCGAAGGGCGATATGTTCTGGAACCTGTCCCCGATCCGCAAGTTCCCCCTGGACGGCTCAGCGCTGTACTTCTGGGACTCGGGAACCCTCGCTCCGCCGCTCGGCAACGTGACACCTGCAATGAGTGACGCGTTCAAGAGCGAGTGTGCCGGCCAAGAGGACTCCAAGGTTCCGCCGTGCGCCGACCCCCACGAGGATCCTCGTCGCCAGCCTGGCGTGATCGCCCAGAAGAAGGCCTTCTTCGAGAAGGAGGGCAAGGTCACAAACGTCTGCCACGACAAGCCGTGTGCAGCCGAGCCCCGCTCTTCCTTCGATTACTGAGCGGCCAGACCGTCCCCAGGCGGCCAGACCGTCCTCAGCGACCTGAGCGAAGC
>JBATWQ010000384.1:0-5997 GCA_049672765.1 Microthrixaceae bacterium
ACGAGACGGCAGAGAACGACACCCCGGACAACGCCCAGCCCGAGGCGCCGGTCGAAGTGCAGGAAGTCCTCGGCGAGGACGACATTCTCGCCGAGCCGGTCGCCGCTGCACCGGCCCGTTCCCCCTATGACCGTCCGGGTAAGTGGTACGTGCTGCACACGCAGTCCGGCTACGAGAAGAAGGTCCGTGAGAAGATCGAGGCCCGTACCCGTTCACTCGGAATGGATTCCAAGATCCACGAGATCGCCATTCCGATGGAAGAGGTCACCGAGGTCAAGGGTGGTCGCAAGGTCATCTCGCAGAAGAAGATGTTCCCCGGTTATCTGCTGATCCGCACCCACCTCGATGACGACAGCTGGTACGTGATCCGCAACACCGACGGCGTCACCGGATTCGTAGGTGCCGGCAATCGCCCTTCGCCGCTGTCGCGCAAGGATGTCGAGAACTTCATCCCGAGTGAAGACGGCCCCACCGACGAGGCGCCCAAGCGCTCGAGGCCACGTCTGGAGTACGAACTCCACGAGACCGTCCGGGTCAAGGAAGGCCCCTTCGCAGACTTCTCCGGCGAGATCGTCGAAATCAACGAGGACCATCTCAAGATGAAGGTTCTCGTCAACATCTTCGGTCGTGAGACGCCCGTCGAACTCGAGTTCTCCCAGGTTGCGAAGCTGTAGATGTCACCCCTCCGGATCCGTTGGGTTTGGAGTAGCAACGCTTCGTAAACCACAATTGCCCGTCCGAAATTGCAGGAAAGTGAACCATGGCCAAGAAGAAGGTCGTAGCCCTCGTAAAGATCCAGATCCCCGCCGGCCAGGCATCTCCGGCGCCGCCGGTTGGTACCGCGCTCGGCCCGCACGGCGTCGCGATCATGGACTTCTGCAAGGAGTACAACGCCAGGACCGAAGCCCAGCGTGGGACCATCGTCCCGGTCGAGATCTCGATTTTCGAGGATCGCACGTTCAGCTTCGTCACCAAGACACCTCCGGCACCTGTGCTGATTCGTCAGGCACTGGGTCTGGACAAGGCCTCGTCGACGCCCGGTCGCGGGTCGGTGGGTCAGCTCACCGAGGAGCAGATCGAAGAGATCGCCAAGGTCAAGCTGCCCGATCTGAACACCGACGATCTTGAAATGGCCAAGCTGCAGGTCGCCGGAACCGCCCGCTCCATGGGTATCCGGGTGCCCGAGTAAGCGGTGTCCGAGTAAGCGGTGCCTGAACAGGCACCGCCGAGTAGTCAAGCAGTACCAGTAACACCAGCAGTACGGCCCCGGGGGAGGACCTCGCCCCAGGACCCGCCGACATCGAGGGAGACATCCTTACAGGAGTTCGAAATGGCCTTCCATGGCAAGAAGTACACCGACGCGACCAAGCGTTACGACCGTGAGCACCACCACACGCCCGCCGAGGCGATCGACATCGTCAAGATGATCTCCAGTCGGGGATTCGACGAATCGGTTGACGTCTCGATCCGTCTTGGAGTCGATCCCCGCAAGGCCGACCAGATGGTCCGCGGCACCGTGGCCCTTCCCGCTGGAACGGGCAAGGATGTCCGGGTCGCCGTGTTCGCCCAGGGTGACGCAGCAGCCGCGGCGCTTGCTGCCGGCGCCGAGTTCGTCGGAGCCGAGGACCTCGCCGCCCAGATCGAGGGCGGAATGATGGACTTCGACGTCACCATTGCGACCCCCGACCTGATGCCCCTGGTCGGTCGTCTGGGACGCGCCCTCGGCCCCCGTGGTCTGATGCCAAACCCCAAGACCGGCACCGTGACCCCCGACCCTGCCAAGGCTGTGGCCGAGTTCAAGGGCGGCAAGGTCGAGTACCGCACAGACCGCAACGGCAACGTGCACGTGCAGATCGGCCGTGTCAGCTTCGAGGCCGACGCCCTGCGTGAGAACTTCCACGCGGTCGTCGAGGAACTGCAGCGGGTCAAGCCGGCTTCCTCGAAGGGTCGCTACTTCAAGAAGCTGACCCTTGCTTCAACAATGGGCCCGGGCGTCAGGGTGGACACCCACCGCCTCGACAAGCCCGAGGCCTGACAACCGCCTCCCGATTGCGTACGGTTGCCGTAATGGATTCCGTGGCCACTACAACTCCCCCCCAGACGGCTCCGGTCAGATCACAGGCAGATCGAAAGATGAGGGCCTTCCTACGGCTTCCCGTCGATGCTCCTCCGACGAGCGTTTTCGGAGCCGAGGATGCCTTCGGCAAGTCGATAATGATCTCGGCCATCCGCTGTACGTTCACCTACCTGGTCCTGCCGCTGCTCGCCCCGGTCCTCAACCTGACAAACAGCATCACCGCCCCGATCATCGGGATCGTGCTCGGACTGATCTCAATGACGGCCATCACCTTCTCGATGCGACGTTTCTTCGCTTCGGATCACAAGTGGCGTTGGGGCTACGCGGTGATCGGGGGATCGATCTTCGTGATGCTCATCGTGATGATGGGACTCGACCTCGGAAAGCTCGTCAGTCGAGCTTGACCGCAGAGGTCCGCATCTGACCGAGGGCCGACTCGGTGGACGCGAGCATCTCGATGAAGGTGTCGAACGTCCGCCCCGTGGGCGAAGCATGGGGGCCCTTCGCCATGGATTGGCCGAAGACGGACATGATCGTCATGGCCCAGGCGAAGGGACGTGGATCAGACTCAAGGTCTGCGCCGATCCTCTTCGCGATGATCTCAGCAATGCGGGCGTCCACGTGTTGACGCATCAGGGCCCGCTCGTGGGTGCCATCGGTGCTCTGTGAGCGGATGACCTCGTGGGCCCACATGTAGTCATCCCACTTCTGGTCGACGACCTGGGAGATCTTCTCCAACACGATCGCGAGTGAATCGAAGATGTCCTCTTCGTCGGGTCGCGCCGCGAGGGCTGAGAGCATCGCCTCTCGTTCTGCGTCGAATTCTGCGAAGAGCAGCGACTCCTTGTTCGGGAAGTACCGGAAGAACGTCCGGGGGGCGATGTCGGCCCTTTCGGCGATCTGGTCCACCGTGGTCTCGGCGTAGCCCTGATCCCTGATCAGTGCTTTGGCGGCGGCGATGATCGCCTTGCGGGTCTCGAGAACCTTCCGCTCACGCCGGTTGGGCGCCTCCGGGTCGACACAGACCGCGTGGGCGTGGGCGGTGGGGACGGCGGAGTTCATGTGACAGATGGTACGTCCAAAAAGTGTTGATGTCACCAATGTCATCTGGCACAGTCGCAGAGTGGCACATCTGTCACCAGTGTTTCGAAAGTAGTACTTCTATGACAGTCAGCCCCCTGGAGAACGGCGACGTCGACGACGGCGTCGAGTTCGGCCTCGAGCACGGCATCGATCCGGACGTCTTTGCAAAACGTTGGTGGACCCTTGGAGTGCTCTGCCTGAGTCTCCTGATCATCATGATCGGCAACACATCGCTGAACGTCGCGATTCCAATACTGAGTGAGCAGTTGCAATCGACCAACAGTCAGCTGCAATGGATGGTCGACGCCTACTCGCTGGTGTTCGCAGGGCTCCTGTTCACCGCCGGCAACTTCGGAGACCGTTACGGACGTAAGGGGATCCTGCAGGCCGGGCTTGTGCTGTTCGGACTAGCGACCGCCTATGCCGGGTTCTTCGCCGACTCCTCGGCCAGCCTGATCGGCGCCCGCCTGGTCATGGGCGCAGGCGCTGCGATGGTCATGCCCGCAACGCTGTCCATCATCACCAACATCTTCCCTACCCACGAGCGTGCCAAGGCGGTTGCTCTCTGGGCCGGAATCAGCGGCGCAGGTTCAGCCCTCGGCCCACTTCTCACCGGGTTCGTGCTGGAGCACTTCGACTGGAACGCAGTGTTCCTGGTGAACATCCCGTTCATAGCACTTGCGCTGGTCCTCGGCCTGAAGCTGGTGCCACGCTCCAAGGGTGAAGGCGGCACGCCGCTCGACGTTCCCGGGGCAGTTCTTTCCGGTGTCGGGCTCAGCGTCATCATCTATGCGCTCATCGAGGCTCCTAGCCACGGCTGGCTGTCTCCCACAACTCTGGGAATCGCAGCAGTTGGCCTGGCGTCGATCGCCGGTTTCATCTTCCATGAGCTCCGCACCGACTATCCGATGCTGGACGTGCGCCTGTTCGGCATCCGTTCCTTCGGTACGTCGTCGCTGATTCTGACGATGGTCTTCTTCGCCCTGATGGGGACGTTCTTCTCGCTCACCCAGTTGCTGCAGTTGGCATGGGGCTATTCGGCTCTCGAAGCGGCAGTGCGTCTGCTGCCGATCAGCGTCGCGATGATGATCGCCGCGCCGCAGTCCGCCAACATGGCCCAGAGGTTCGGCAAGAGCCGGGTCGTCGGCACCGGAATGGGTCTCGTCGCACTTGGCATACTCATGATCTCCAGGGTCGGCGTCCACCCGGACTACCTGCTCCTGGTCAGCGGCGCCTCGATCATGGCGTTCGGCATGGGACTCGCGATGTCACCTACCACCGACTTGTTGATGTCAAGTGTCCCGCGCAAGAACGCCGGAATGGGATCCGCCATGAACGACACGACCCGTGAGCTCGGTGGGTCACTCGGTGTGGCGATCTTCGGCAGCCTGTTGGCGTCGAAGTACGTCCACGGACTTTCAGACCTGCTGCCAGCCCTACCGGCCAGGGCACAGGAGCTGGTCTCCGGATCACTCGGTGGCGCAATGTCGGTGGCCAGCAAGGACCCGGTGCATGGGCCGGCGATCCTTGAATCAGCAACACAGGCCTGGCTCGATGGTCTGCGGCTGTCGCTGTTGATCGCCAGCTTCATCGTCGCGGTGGCCGGCGTGCTCGCCTGGAGGCTGCTGCCGAACCAGGCGGCGGATGTCGAGGCGCTCGGGCTCGCTGAGACTGCGACCGAGACTTCGACCGCGGATGACCTCGACGCACTCGGAGACCCGAGTCTCGCCTAGATTTCTCAGATGGAAATTGCTGGCAAGAACGTCCTGTTGACCGGTGCCAGCGGTGGACTCGGTGAAGCAATCGCGAAGGAGTTGGCCGGGCGCGGTGCCCAGCTGACCCTCACCGCCCGCCGTGGTGACGAGTTGAATCGGCTCGCAGAGACAACCGGAGGAGACGTCCTAATCGCCGATCTGATGGATCAGGGCGATCTGGATCGTGTCATCGAAGTGGGTCGCGACAGCGACATCCTGATTGCCAACGCCGGAATGGGTGCCGATTCGCCAATCACAGAGCTGTCCGCCGGAGAGATCGATCGCGCTATTGGGGTGAATCTCCGGGCTCCGATCCTGATGGCGACGGAATTCGTGCAGGCACACCTGCGGACCGGGGAACCAGGTCAGATCGTGTTCATCGGCTCTCTGTCAGGCATCGTGAGTAGCCCCGACATCCGGATGTACAACTCGACCAAATTCGGGCTGCGGGGCTTTGCTCTGTCGCTCCGTCAGGACATGGCCGACACGAATATTGGAGTTTCCATAGTCGAACCCGGGTTCATCCGTGACGCAGGCATGTTCGCCGAGTCGGGTGTGAAGTTGCCCAATGGTGTCCGCACCAAGTCGCCACTGGATGTTGCCAAGGGGGTCGCCAAGGCGATCGAGTCGAACCGTGCCGAGGTGTTCGTGGCCCCGCTCGAACTGACCCTCGGTGCCAAGCTCGGCTCGATGGCTCCGGCCCTGTCGGAACGTGTCCAGAGTCTGGTCGGAGCGGCAGATATAAAGGCCAGCCGCACCTAGGGAGTGTCGCAAAGATCACCCGCACCTAGGGCGTGTCGCAGAGGTCGGCCGCACCTGGGGCGTGTCGCAAAGATCAGCCGTACCTAGGGAGTGTCGCAGAGGTCGGCCGCACCTAGGGCGTGTCGTTCATGAGCGAGCCCATCGCGTAACAGATCTCGCTCGCCATCTGCATCCCACCCGGCAGTATGCCCATGCCGAAGAAGCCGTGGACCATGTCGTCGTAGCAGCGGTAGCGGACCGGGACCCCAGCGGCAGCAAGGCGTTCGCTGTAACGGCGTCCTTCGTCGCGAAGAGGATCAAACCCCGCTGTTATGACCAGGG
>JBATWQ010000385.1:0-6078 GCA_049672765.1 Microthrixaceae bacterium
AACGACGACATTTACGTCATCTACACCGGTGGCACAACGGGCATGCCCAAGGGCGTCATGTGGCGCAGCGAGGACATCTACTTCGCGCTTGGCCAAGGCATCGACGCCCTGACCGGTGAGCGGGTCAGCAGCGAATTCCACAAGGCAGAACAGGCCGCCGCGAGCCCAACGCCCCTGATCTTCTGTGTGATTCCGCCCCTGATGCACGGCGCCGCTCAGATCGCAACGCTCAGTCAACTGTTCATTGGTTCCACCCTCGTGATGATCCGGAAGTTCAATGCCGAAGAGGTCTGGGACACCTTCGCCGCTGAAGGTGTCAACTCGGTGATCATCACCGGAGACGCGATGGCCAGTCCGATGATTGACGCCCTCGACAAGAACCCCGGCCGTTGGGATCTGTCGGCCCTCATCTCGCTGTCCTCGAGCGCCGCGCTGTTCTCGCAGTCCCTCAAGGACCGCTACCTGGAGTACTTCCCAAATCTGATCATCACCGATTCGATCGGATCCACCGAGTCCGGCTTCAACGGCATCACCTACGCGACCAAGGGCGAGCAGGCAGCAGCTGGCGGACCAACTGTGAACGCCGGCCAGGACGTCGTGGTGCTCGACGATGATCTCAACATCATCCCCGAGGGCGACGAGCGCATCGGTCGACTCGGCCGCGGCGGCAACATCCCGATCGGGTACTTCAACGACCCGGTCAAAACCGCCGAGAACTTCGTCATTGCAGCCGACGGCAAGCGATACGCCGTCTCGGGCGACTCGGCGCGGTGGGCGGGTATGGGTCGCATGACGATGCTCGGTCGCGGCTCGGTCTCGATCAACTCGGGTGGAGAGAAGATCTTCCCCGAAGAGGTCGAGCAGGCCTTGAAGGCGCATCCAGCGGTGGTCGACTGCACCGTGATCGGGGTCAAGGACGAGCGCTGGGGTCAGCGGGTGGCGGCCATCGTCCAGTACCGCGACGACTCACGGGCGAGCCTCGAGGAACTGGCCGAACACAGCCGTGGATTCATCGCCGGCTACAAGGTCCCCCGTGAACTCCACGTCGTCGACGAGATCGTGCGCTCCCCGTCGGGCAAGCCCGATTATCGCTGGGCCAAGGACCTCGCTGAGTCCGGCGAAGCCAAGGTCAACTGAACCTGACCATTGGGCGGCGCCAACCCGGCGGGCCCGGGCAATCGAATCGTCGCTTGGCGGCCGGGGCCGGTCTGGCTCAAACGGTCGGCCTGAGGGGAGTGAGTGACCCCGAGAGCGGCGTGGTTTAGGCAGACGGCCTGGGCGTGGGCCGCGGGGTCTGGCCGGGTCAGGTAAAGGCGAGGTGGACCGACAGGAACACCAGAATGACCGCAGACACGGTTCCCATCCGGGCCAGCGTCATTTCGCTGCAGGTACGTCGTAGAACCGAGCCTGTCAGGACGTATCCGCCGTGGGCGATCAGGGACGACAGCGTCATTCCGGCAGCCCATCCGACCGTGCCGACCCCTGGTCCCCCGGCGATGACGACGGCGGACATCAAGACGATGGTCATCGGGTTCATCAGCGTCAGGCCGTAGAAGGCCACGGCGAGGCGGGCGCCTCCGAGATGGGCGAACAACCCCTGGCCCGGGGCAGCGGGTTTGGTCACTGTCGAGGACCCGGCGCGCAGCGCGGTGGCGGCTCCTCGGGCCCGGGGGCGCCTGGCGACGGTCGCAGTCTGCGACGCTGAAGTCTCGGTCAGCCAAACCTGTTCCGGCTCAACGGCCGCTACACCAAACTCTGCGGGCAGAGGCGTCACTGCGGCTGATGGCGCTGCCGTTTGCAGAGCGGCTCTTGGTGATGCCGCGTCGGTAGGTTCCAGGTCAGTCGACACTCCAGGCGACCGTAAGGATCTCGTCGACTTGGCGCTCCTGAGCGCGGCGACTTCGCTGCGCGACTCCCGGGCCATCCTCCACGCCATCCAGATGAGCACAGCGATTCCGACTGCTCGTAGTAGCGGCGCCACCGGAGCTAGCGCGGCCACCAGGGCCGTGCCTGCCAGAGCAGCGAGACTCGAATACGTCATATCTGCCGAGGCGACGCCCACCGCGCCCGGAAGTGCAGTGCGGGCTCCACGGTCCATGCCCTGATTCAGGAGGAGGATTGAGATAGGCCCGAGCGTGACCATGATCGGCAGTCCGATCACGAGTCCACTCGAAACATCGGAGATGAACATAGACCGAGTATGTCAATGATCGTGGCGAGGTTTTGAGGGTGGAACCTTGGAACTAGCATCTCTGACCATGGAAACACCGGCACTGGACGTACTTGACCGAGGAATCCTCGCTGAGCTCGCGAAGGACGGTCGTCTGAGCTGGCGTGAACTCGGATTGCGGGTCGGTCTGGGACCGACTGCAACCGCCGATCGTGTCCGCAGACTTGAGCAGATCGGCGTCATCCGCAGCTACCGGGCCGAGATCGATATCTCGGCCCTAGGAATGGGCCTGCGGGCCATCGCGGAGCTGAGGTTGGCCCCCGAAACCAACTACCAGCTCTTTGAAGCGACCCTCTATGACACCCCCGAGGTCCTCTCCATGTTCCACGTGACCGGCGATGTCGACTACGTACTTCTACTCGCCTGTCCCGATGTCGCCTCACTCGATCGCCTGCTGGGCAGCTGGCGCGAAAGGGGCGGAGCGATCGAAAGCTCCACCAGGATCATCCTGCGCGAGGTCGACCTCTACGGCTGACCAGGATCCTCCTGACGGGTCGACGAGTACGTGGGCTCGACCGAGTGACGCCGCGCAAGACCCGGGCGTCAGCGGCGCAGCCTCAACCGAGCGACCCGGCGGGCGCAGCCTCAGCTGAGTAGCTCTTCGAGGCGCGACTGGGCTGTTTCCCACTCGGCCAGCAGACGGTCCGCCGACTTCTTGGCGCCGTCCAGAACGTCCGCAAGTTCTCTCACCTTGTCGTGATCGTCATAGATCCCGGGGTCGGCCAACTGCGCCGAAGCGGATGCCGCCTCGGCTTCGGCCTTCTGAATCTGTCGTTCCAGCTTCTTGACCGTCGCCTTCAGGTCCTTGGATGCCTTCTGTCGCTGCTGACGCTCCTCGGCGCTGAGTCGACGCGTCTCGGTCTTGTTCGGGCGCCGACCGCCAGCAACGCCACTCCCGGCCGACCCAGACCCGGCCGGCCCGGTACCGGCTCCACCGCTGCCTCCAGACCCAGCTGCTCCCGACCCGCTTGTCCCACTGTTGCCAGACCCGGACACCGAACCGCTAGAGGATCCGCTGCGAGGACTCGCCGAACCGGCGGAGGCAGTCGAGCCCCTTGGTGCGAGCACGTCCTCGTCGACCCCCGGATGGAAGATGACCTGCCCGTCGCGAACCTCGAGCAGCGAGTCCGCGACCGACCGGATCAGATAGCGATCGTGGGTAACCAGCAGAACCGTTCCCGGATAAGCAACAAGCGCGTCCTCGAGGACATCGCAGCTCGGCAGGTCCAGGTGGTTCGTCGGTTCGTCGAGAATCAACAGGTTGACCGGATTGACCATCGTCCGGGCCAGGGCCAAGCGGGTCCGCTCACCACCTGAAAGGTCACCGACCCGACGCTCGGCCGCCTCACCAGAGAACCCGAAGCTGCCCAGAATCGTCCGCAGGTTCCTGCCGTGGTCATCACCAACCGCCGAGCGGAACTCCTCAAGAACAGTCGCTTCGAAACGCAGTGATTCGACCTGGTGCTGGGCAAATTCGGCGATGTCGACGTTGTTTCCGATGCCCACTTCACCCTTCATCACAGGTAGTTCGCCAAGCAACATCCTCAGCAGGGTCGTCTTGCCGGCCCCGTTCGGCCCGATCAGGGCGAGCTTCTGGCCACGCTCGACAACAAGGTCGATGTCGCTCAGCACCGCGGTACCGTCGAAGCCGACGGTCGCGTCCTTGGCCTCAAGAACGACCCGGGCCGAACGTTGAGGCTCGGGGAATCCGAACTTTGCGACCAGCGCGCTGCGCTCCGGCGGCTGGAGCCGCTCCAGCTTCTCGAGGGCCTTGATCCGGCTCTGCACCTGGCGGGCCTTTGTCGCCTTGTAGCGGAACCGTTCGATGAACCGCTCCGTCGACTCGAGCCGCTTGGCCTGGGCCGCAGCGGCCGCTTCGGCAGCCGCGATGCGCTCCTCGCGCTGCACCACGAACTCGGCGAACCCGCCGACGTATTCGATCGACCGACGGTTGGACATTTCGACGACCCGTTCGGCCACCGCGTCGAGAAAATCACGATCGTGACTTACGAACAGGATCGCTCCGGGCCACGAGGCCAGGTGGTTCTCGAGCCACGAGACGGACTCGATGTCGAGGTGGTTGGTGGGTTCGTCGAGCACCAGCAGATCCGGGGCCGAAAGCATGAGGCGCGCCAGCGCGACCCGCATCCGCCATCCACCGGAAAGGTCCTGCACGGGACGGTCGGCGTCACTCGACGAGAATCCCAGACCAGCGAGAATCTGCCGGGCGTCGGCCTCGACGCTGTATCCGCCGAGTGTCTCGAAGCGGTGCTGGGAGGATCCGTAGGAGTCGAGCGCGGCAGAGTACGCCTCGGCGTCGGGTGTCGGTCCGTCGGGCGCAGTGGCCGCGACCTCGTCAAGCAGCCGACCCAGTTGGGCCTCGAGGTCGGTGACGTGGGCCGCACCACGCAGGACCTCTTCGATCACCGAACCGTCGATCTGCTCGGTCAGCTCCTGGGGCAGATAGCCGATGCGGGTTCCCTTGCCGATGTGGACCTCGCCGGCGTCGGCCTGTTGGGCGCCAGTGATGATCTCGAGCAGGGTCGTCTTGCCAACTCCGTTCGCGCCGACAAGGGCGACCCGGCGACCGGGCATCAACTTGAAGGTCACACCTTCAAAGAGGGTGCGACCCCCGAAGGCTTTCGAGAGTCCAGAAACGGTGATCATCGGCCCGGCAGGCTACCGGTCGCGGGGCCACGTCAGGCCATCGGCACCCGAGCCACTCAGGACTTGACGTCGTCCGAGGCCTGCAGTGCAGTCTGGCTCGCCCAGCGGTAGTCGGCCTTGCCCGAGGGCGATCGTTGGATCGACTCGACGATCACCAGCGCCCGGGGAATCTTGTATCCGGCCAGGTGACCCCGTAGGTGTGCGTCGAGATCTTCGAGTGAGGGGAACTGGTCGGACGCGGGTTGGACCACGGCAACTACCCGCTGTCCCCAGCGTTCGTCTGGGACGCCGACCACTAGCGCGTCGTAGACACCCGGATGGGACTTGAGTTGCGACTCGACCTCTTCAGGGTGGACCTTCTCGCCGCCGGTGTTGATGGTGGTTGATCCACGACCGAGCAGGATGATCGAGCCGTCCTCGTCGACCATCCCGAGGTCACCGGAGACGACATAGCGGATGCCGTTGAGGCTCACGAAGGTCTCGGCAGTCTTCTCGGGTGCGTTCAGATAGCGCAGCGGAAGATACCCGGAGTGAGCGACCCTGCCGATGGCGCCCGACCCGGGCTCGAGTGGCACGCCCTGTTCGTCAAGGACGGTCGTGCCCTTCTCTACGTTCTCGAATCGCACCCTGTCGCCAGCCGCTACGCCCGGTGAGAGGCGCCGCGAGCCCTGGATGCCGGTTTCGGAGGAGCCGAAACCGTCGGTGAACATCGCATCCGGGGCGAACTCGCGCAGTTGGTCGAGTAGCGCCGGTGCCATCGGCGCTCCGCCGTTGGAGATTGAATACATGCTCGAAACGTCGAACGGGCCGCTCTCGTTCCACGCGTCGATGAGTGGCCGCGCCATCGCGTCGCCCACCAGGGTCATGGCCGAGACCTTCTCCTTGGCGACCGTCTCCCAGATGTTCACCGGGTCGAAGGTGCCCGGGTGCAGAACGACCTTCGCCCCGCAGAACAGCCACATGAACGACACCCACTGGGCGGCTGCGTGCATCAAAGGCGCTAACGCATAGAAGACGAAGTCAAAATCGATGATTCGATCGAGGGTTTCCTCGGGGGCCGAGACGACTCCCGACATCCGCATCGGGTCGCCGCCGCCAAGGCAGCCGAAGAAACAGTTGTTGTGGTCCCAGACCACACCCTTGGGCATTCCGGTGGTGCCACCGGTGTAGAGCACATAGAT
>JBATWQ010000386.1:0-21706 GCA_049672765.1 Microthrixaceae bacterium
ATCCCACACCCACCTGGTAGCCGGCACCTTCGCGAGCAGCACGATGACAGCGGTGATCGCCCCAGCAGCGATGCCCGCGTCGATGAGCGGCTGGGGGACCGCGGCGATCACGCCTTGCCTGCCCGGATCGCTTCGAGGATGTGCCAGAGCGCCCAACGGCTGTTCTCGTGGAACGCACCCGGGAAGTCGCCCTGCACCTTGAAGAACTGCTGGAGCCGCCACATCGCCTAGATCAGGTCGTCGGTGTAGGCGATGCGCGCCAGGTCTTGTCCCGTCAACGCCAGCGTCTCCTCACCCGTCAGGAACGAGAGAGCGTCACGCAGCGCTGCGACGTGCAGGCCCACTGAGTTCCTCTCGAGGTTCGGCAGCGCACCAACCTGGTTGCGGTTCACGCCCGCCACCCAGCGGCGCACCGCCGCCGATCCGCGTTCTGCGCAGGTACCGCAGGCAGAGGAGCGCCACGCCCGCCACGATCTGCCATGATCGCCCCGACGAGCCGCATGTAGTCGTCCCTCGGGAACCCCGTGCCAGGGTCGGTGTGCCCACCCTTCACCGAGTAGGTGGCTGTCACATCGGCGTGCCCACAGATCCCCTTGTGACCGGCGCACCTGCGCCGGGGTGAGCCACACCGCGGGGATCCCGTAGCACAGCGCGACGTCGGCGAGCACCGACCTTGACCGCCACAGCATCGCCGTCGAGTACTCGTCCGCCCAGTCGGCTCGTGTCCGCGCTGCCCGGCTGGCGTGCTCGGCGTGGACGGTCCGCTTGTTCACGTCGCCGCCGCGGGCGCCGGCGCAGATCTCGTCCCACCCTGCCGACATGACCTCCGAGTCGTTGTCGAACGTGACGTGGGCGGAGCCCTTCGCTGCCGGGTTCTGGAACCAGGACGCGACGTTCTCCGCGGCGGTGCGTGTCTCACCGCACTCGGCGGTGTGGATGACGATCAGGTCGGTCCGTGAGCGCCGGCCGTAGCGGAGACGAGCGAGGACGGTGCGAATCGATGGGAGGGCCATGCCCTTGACAGTCCGGGCACGGCGCCGGCGGCAACCCGTCAGCGTGGCGTTGGACAACATGCGCACAAACGACGCACCATGTCCATGCGAGAGAGGGAGGAACCGATGCTCCGGGTAGTAGCCGCAACCGTTCTGTGCGTAGCTGTCCTGAGCGGATGCGGATCCAACAGTCCAGAAACCGCCGCCACGTCGAAGCAGTCCGAGCAGCGTGAGACGACGACGTCCACCACGACCACTGCGCCGGTCACGACGACAACGTCGGTGCAGGACGCCATCGGCGCAGCCATGGATGTCGAGGTCACCAGAGCTGAGCTCGATGGCGATGACGCGCTCGACATGCACTGGATCGTCACCAACACGTCTCAGAGGGCAATCACTGCCTTCCAGCTGTACCTGAACGTCGTAGTCACCGACCCGCTCGGCCGAACAGAGTCGATGGTCGCCCAGAAGGACTGCACAACCCGCCCGATCGGGGCCGGTGAGCGTGTCGAGGTCGTTGTTCCCGCACCGTGGACCGGCGAGGAGATAATCGCCCGTATGGACCGAGGCGACTACTCGATGGACCCGTACTTCGACATCTGGGAGTCGGCGGTCGACAACTGTGTGGCTGGCTCGTGGAGCCTCAACCCGTACATCGCGAGCGAAGCTGCGATATCCCGGGCGATGCTGGACGGCGCAGTACCCACGGTCACCCCGGTCGTGTCCAGGGTGGTGTTCGACGACGGCTCGTCGCTTGGGGAGGCGGGTGGCTGATCAGCGGCGCTTGTACAGGTCGTACAGATGTTCGACCATGTCCGGGTTGTGCGCCCCGCACAGCGGCCGCACCACACCATCTGGCGCCAACAACTCGACGTCCAAGTCGATGTCGTAGCCGCCCGTCGGGCCCGCCGCAGGCCTGATGGTGCGCGTCGCGATGCTGCCGTGAGCGAAGAACCGGTCGGCCGGTGTGGCCACGTCGAGCGTGCAGATGTCGCCAGCCCTATGTCCCTCGCGCCACGCCCCTGCGGCGAGTCAGCGCAGCATGGTGCGTGAACCGGACGGTGCGTGCAGCGTTCCCGCGCGTCGAGATGAGCCGCTCGGCGGCACGGTCCGCGCCCTCCTCGGTGCCGACCCGGTCCTCACGTTGACGATGGTCGATATCGCTACTGGATGGACGGTGAACCGGTCGGTTCCGAACAAAGCAGCAGTCTATGTTGTTGACGCCATCGAATGGGCCACGGCAAGGTTTCCGTTCCCGATCGTCGGCATCGATTCCGACAACGGTTCAGAGTTCATCAACGCCCACCTAGTCGAGGATTGCGAAGCGAACAAGATCACGTTCACCCGCGGTCGGCCGGGCAACAAGGACGACGGCTGCTATGTCGAGCAGGAGAACTGGACCCACGTACGCGGACTGGTCGGATACCTGCGTTACGAGACCCCCGAAGAACTCGGACTCCTCGACGGCTGCGGCATCGGGGACCAGCCGCCGGACCCGGCGGATCGCGGAGACCAACTGGGTGACGGTGTCCTGAGTTGCGACCGCGTCGTCCAACAGCGTCGAGTCCAGCGCCCGACGCCGTTTCCCCGTCAGCACCCCAGTCGCGTCGATCACTGCCCGGACCGCGTCGAAAATCCGTTCCGGCGCGGTCGAGTCACGCAACCGTGTCCGCCAATAGGTGAGGACCGAGTAGTGGATCCTGCCGTCGTCCAACGCCAACCCCGCAGCGACCTTCCATCCGATGTTCGTCCGCAACTGGTTCGCCGCGTCGCGATCCGACAACCCCTCGAGCGACTGGAGCACCATCACCGTAGCGACGACATCAGCGGGCACCGACGGACGGCCCCGACCCGACGGGAACAAGTCAGCAAACATCTCGTCGGGGAATAACTCCCGGCGGTGATCAGCGAGGAACGCATGCACCGAGTCCTCTGGGACCTGGTGACGGGACAACGCCGCCGCGTCCAACAACTCGACATTCGGATCGCTGCTGCCCTGCATTCCCACAGTATTTTTGATCCCGACCACAAACGCGAGCACCAACAACCGATTTCTTCAACAGCGTCCTAGCGGTCGGTCTCATCGATGTGCACCCCGCGGTCATCTGGGGCGACGAGTGGTGGGCCGCTATCGCACCGAGGGGCACGCCACCAGACTCGGATCCACCCTTGCGATCCTCTTCAAGTGCACGGCGCTCAGGCTGAGCTGAACGACCGGCGGAAGAAGCGTCGGGCAGCGCTTCGCGGATGACCCGAGCCACGCTCGCACTGTCTGGGCCGCTGCGGCCGGGTCGGCATCCGGCGCGGCGCACTCACGGCTGCTGTCTACGGTCCGGTTCAGGTACCCGACCGGCTGATCGCGATCATCGCCTGCGCAGCCGCTTCGCCGAGATCAGAGTCGACGGTCCACTCCCGAAGAATCTCTGCGTCCTCCGCGGCTCCGACGCTGCCCAAGCCGCTGATCGCGAAGTGATGCAGGTCCCGCGCCCAGTGGCTGTCCAACGCGTCCGGATGGCCAACTGCCCAGACAAGCAAATGCCGCATCTCCTCCCGCCGGAGGTCCTGTACGAGAGAGAATGCGGAGCGGCGGTCGCGAGAACCGTGCATCTGGGCCTGACGCAGGTCATACAGCGCCCGAACGGCGTCCGCACCGAAGTCGACGAGAGAGCGGTTGGAATCGCTGACCTCCTGCCCGCGATGCACGAGAAGGAGCGTCCGGCCCAGTTCGGTCCAGACAGACTCCTGCCCATCCCAGGCTGCAGGAGCTCCCTCGGCACACCACGCCCAGGCGCGCACCGCTGCCTCCCATGTGGCTGCCGCTTCCGACTTCATGAAGGCCTCAGGGTCGGGTCGGGCGACGTGGCGCGCAACGGCGGACCGAATAGCGGGCCGGTGGGCGGCGCCGGTCTCGGCGAGGTCCGCCAGCTGGTTCATCGTCCAGCTCACCCACATGTGGGGCGTCGTGGCCTTGGCAGCGAGGCACAGGAAGCCGGCCAGAGTGGCAGGCGCCAGGGAGTGGATGGCTTCCCAGTAGGGACCGATGATGTCGTCCTCGAACTGGTTGCTCACCATCGCCGCCGCGATCTCCGCTGCGTCGGGCTCGTCAGCGCGCGCTAGCACAGCAGCGATTTGTTCCCCGATGTCGTCGACGGTGGCGATCGGCTCGATGCGACCAAACGCCGACAGCGTCTCCACCAGCGATGAGCTGATGCCCATCCCGAGGCCCTCGGTTCCAAGCGAGTCCACAGCGTCACCGATCAGGCTCCGGTCTGGCTCGGGTACGCCCGCGAAGCGAGTGGCCGCCCAGAGGATCTGAAGGCGAACGTGGTAGGCCCTCTGCTCCCAGCCGCTCCGGATCAGCGTTGGCAGTTGTGCGATGTCTGCGGGGTCACGTGGGTCTGCCACCAACGCCGCGAGCAGGTAGCGCCCCCATGCGCTGTCGCCAGCGCCCTCGAGCAGCTGGCGCACTCTCCCAGCGGCGGCCTCGCTGGTTCGCTGCCGCAGCGCCGACGAGCCGCTGTTGAAGAGCAGCTGCGCTGGCAGCCTGGTGCCGCTCGTCATCACCACGTACGCCGCGCCGACGGTCGCCGTGAGGGAGAATTGGCTTCCGAGGTTCACCAGCTCCCTGGCCGCCCTGTGGCACAGGCGGTCGGTCGCATCGATCAGCGAGAGCATTGAGGGATCGCAATGACCGGTCTGCTGGAGCAGCGCTCCAGCCGCCGCGACCAGGGAGGCCTCGAACTCGCCCAGGTCTTCGGGCAGATCCCAGTGAACGAACGCCGGGTCCGGTGACTCAGGCGGCTGGATCTGTGCAAGATCGGTGAGCGCGGCGGCAGCCTGCAGGGCCTCGTCGAGGCGCACTCTGGCTCGCCGCTGCGTCTCCGCACCAAGACGTCCGGCGAGCGCGTCGGTTGTGAGGGCGACATCGGACAGGCGAGTGATGGCGGTCCAGCGCTCGGCGTCGTCGGCGATGCCGATCGCCCACTCGCGGAGGACGCGGTTGGGGGGTGCGGTGAGAAACGTGCCGAGCTCCTCACCGGTGCGCAGCTCCCGTGCGATGTGCTCGGCAGCCAGGAAGCGCTGAAGCAGCTCGTGGCTGAAGCGGACTCGGTTGGACTCGGACGTCAGCACGCTGCAGCCGAGAAGCCAGTCGATCTCCTCGGGAGACGCTCCGTCGCGGGCCAGCGACGCCGTCACCTCTACAGCCGGGAGCGAGGCGCTAAGCCGCTCGTGCAGAAGCATGGCAAGCAGGCGCAGCCGAGCGCGTTGCTGTTCGCTCGCAACCTGCTTCCGGAGGTAGGCGTCGAACAGGTCGACCTGATCTGCGTCCGCACGCAGTTCGCTTTCGGCCGCAGCGGCGATGGCGAGCTCGAGTGGAGTGTCGAACAGGTCTCGGAGACGCTCAGGGTTTCTCGCCCGGTGGACGACAAGGATCGCAGACCGCTCCTCAGCGGAAGGCGCAAGGAGTTCGTACGCCGCGCACTGCGACAGCGAGGCAGGCACGAGCCCGGTGGTGGTCAGGACGACCGAGCAGCCGGCCTTGAGCTTCAATGCTGAAACCTCGCTGCTGAGATCGTCGGCCATGTTGGGCGGACACCTGTCGAACTCGTCGAGTACCACCGTGAGGCCCACGCCTGCCTCGGCGGCAGACGCCATCAGTTCCTCATGGTCCGCGCTGCTGAACGGAGCGACCGCCCGGCCGAGCAGCGACGAGAGCCGTCCTTCGAAGTCACCACATCGCGCCAGCACTACGAAACGGCCTGCGTTGGTCAGCTCGAGGGCAAGGTGCCCTGCAAGCAACGACTTTCCAGAGCCGGAGCGCCCACGGACGACGACGTCACCGCCGGTGTCCGCCTCGCCGCACAACTGAGCGAGATTCGCGGGCTCGCCGTCTGGACCGAGGAGCCCCGTGGGCACTCGCTCGGTGAGCTCGGCTCGCAGCGTGGTGGCGAACCGGGTTCGAGCCTGTCCCACTTCCGGGATGCGCGCGGCGCGGTCCATGGCCCGTTCCGTGGGGCTCCCTTGCCTGTAGAGGCCCAGCTCGCGGGTCCAAACTTCCCAGTCGCGAGCCGTCCACGAGAGGCATTCGCCGGTGCGCTCGGTGCGGATCAGGTCCACGAGTCCGGCGTAGTCCATCACCCTGACGTGGTCGTGGCGTTCGATGTCGGACCCGTCCGGAATCCGCTCGAACATGCACACGACCGTGTCGAAGCACCGGACGAAGCGGCCGCCGTTGCCGGGGGCAGAGACCTGCCTATTGCGAGCCAACTTCCGCATGCTGTCCGAGACAGCGAAGGCGGCCTGGTTCGCCTGCAAGGCTGCGTTGCTGTCGTGAACCAGCTCCTGGCCGTCTGCGAGGACCTGTCGCCACGGTCCGTTGAGTCGGCCGACCACCGGCAACTGCGGGTTGAAGGTCTTGATCTCGCAGACGACGACCCGAGACGACGTTCGGACGATGAGGTCGACCTGGCGCTGCTGCCCGCGCCTGCCTGCGGTGACGTTGGCGTACAGCGACGCGGTGACGCCGTGGCGGCGAAGGTCCTCACGGAGCCGAGCGATAAGGCGCGGCTCGTTGGAATCGACGAAGTCGCTCCCCAAGAACAGGGGGATCGACGGTGGTTCTGATGTAGGTGTCATCCGTTGCTACGGCAGGCCGCAGCGCTACCGCGAACCGTACCCCTTACCGGTGGGCGCATCGAGCACCGCTGCCGTTGGCCGCCGTGAAGGTCCGGCTGGCCGCCGCGGACTCGGCGCGACCCGGTTCTGTGCGCGCTACTCGGCATCTGGACACCACCCGGAGATCTCCGCCTCAAGATCTGCTTCCATTTCCTGACGGATGTACATGGCCTCGAGCGTGTTCTCGAGAGCAACGTCGAGACCGGTTTTCGCCCCGCCGAGCAGGTTGGCGAGCGCCTCCATTCGCTGTGCGAGGGTCAGCAGATCCAGGTGCCGCAGCTGCGGCGAGAGGGTCGGATCGCCGTCCTGGTCCTCGGGGTAGCGGAACACCATGCCGGTCGGATCGAGATCGTCGAGCTCCAGGATGAGCGCCTCAGCAGCGCCAAGCTCCGCATCAGCGTCGGCGAAGACGCGGCCGAGCAGAGGCCGGCATACGCGCCACAGTGGCTCGAGCCGGTGAACCCGCTGGAACGTGCCGGGCTCACCCACCACCTGACGGGCAGTGCGTATGAGGTACTTCAGCTTCAGTTCGAGATGGTGGCGATACGCGAACACGACCGGGTAAACGAGGAAGTCCTGATCGCGATTCGTGTGGACCACATGCTCAACGAGCTTGTGGCCGGCGCGGAGGTACCCCTCCATGTAGCCCACCCAAGGATCGGCGAAGTTCACACAGGCGACTGCTTGACGCTCCCCGGATGCGTCATAAATCGACTCCCCCGCAGCAGGCAAGCGGGCCGCCTCTTCGATGACCTCCAACTGGTTCTCCTCTTCGATACGACCAGTACGGTGCGGACTCGTCGCAAAGGCGGCAGGAATCTCGGCGTCGACCGCCCCGGCGCTGGTGTCAGGCAGCGCTGCGAAGAGGTGCGGGTGACAACCATTTATATGCCGATGCGCTGCTACGGGCCGCCCCAGGGCCACTACGTGTGGCTGTTCGAGGCAGACAGCGGCACGAAGCTCAGTGGCGACCTACGCGGAGTCTCCGCGTAGAACTCTCAGAGTCCCCCGAACCCGTTCCCCGGTCAAGCAATTCAAGGGATCACCGTTCGCTACTGAACAGCCCGTCGAGAGTCGCGGACACCGAGGTGCTCCTCGCACCCGCGGACGGCCACGGTGAGGTGACGGCGGCTCACCTCACCAGAGCAGTCTAGGTGGCCGGCCTGAACGTCACCGAGTTCCACGTGATCCGCCAGCTCGCCAGGTCCGGGCCGGTCAAGCACTGGGCCGGCTCAGACGCACGACTCCTCGCCACGCTGGTGGCGGCAGGGCTCGTCAGTGCGGGTCGCACCGGGGCGACGGGCCACAAGGGACGGCAGCGCACCGAGGTCGCACTCACCGACCGAACCCCTACGACCTGTGCCTGGAAGAAGCCGGGCCTCGCTGACTTCACCCGGCTCCTCGAGGCGGCCCGACCAGTAGAGGTCGCCGAGGATCAGCTCGTCCACGATCGCCCGCCGTGTCACCTCCGAGATCGTCACGGTCCGAAGATAGTGCCCGAGCGAGACACGGCTGATTCCGTGTGAACCGCGGACACCCATCCCGTCGGTCAGCGTGGCTCCCCCCGCCCGTCGCGATCGCCCAGGTCAGGCGCCGCCCGAACCGAGCCCGGAGGCCGAGAAGTCATAGCCGAGGCACTCGAACCCGGAAGGCGGCGTGGGTTCCACCTGGGCCAGCACATCGACGTAGACGGACTGGAGCACGGCATTCAGCATGTCCTCGACCGACACACCGTCGACGACAGCGACCGTCTGAAGCTCGATCTCGGCCACCTCCATGGTGGAGTTCGGTCCCGTTGGGTCGACCTTGACGCGGATGAGCTCCGCGCCCGCCTTGAGCGGCTTGCCCGGCTGGATGACGCTGTAAGGGGCGCCGGCCTTCGTGCAGTTCTGGAAGGTGAACCCCTTGGCGGTCACCGCTGATGGCACCGAGGCCAGGACCTGCACCGTGCGGTGCTTGTCGGCGTTGTGGAGCGCCTGCAGGAATCCGAGGGGCGACTTGCCCTTCGGGTACTGCCAGATCTGGTCACGGTGGAGCTCTCAACCAGCGTCTGGTGGGACTGGGCGATCCCTGGCAACTGGCGGTTCATAATTCTCTGGAGCTCTGGGGCACGTTCCTGGGGAGTCGTGGGCCAGTCGACGATGGGGAACTGCACCCTCCGGGCGTCCTGCGGGGACAGCTGAGCTGACCCGCGGCCAACCATGTCCCAGGCCACGTGGTCGAGCGCTTGGCGGTAGCAGCTGAGCACGTCGCCGAGGGTCAGGGCCATCGACACCGGAGGCTGCTCCACCGTGGCCACCCGGACGACGAGTTCGCTGGTGACGAGGTCGTAGTGCAGTTCGGGCTGCAGCTGCGGGTCGCTCGCTGCGAACTGCTGGGACTGGGTGACGACCCGCTGGGCGTGGCAGCACACGCGGTCGAACTTGTGCCAGGTGCTGTGGAAGGGGTCCATCGCTCAGATCCTACGAGGCACCAACGGGATGTTAGACCCGGGTCGCTCCATCCCCAGCCGCCAGGCACGGCTGGGCTACACCTTTGGCAGCACTGGAATCCGGGGTTGGCAGCGGTGAAATTCCTGCTGCCAGGAGTGAAATCTCACAATCAGTCCTCCGTTGGGCGAAGTCAGAAGATCTCGACGTAGGCCGAGCGGGCCCCGTGCCGAGGTGCAAGCAACGCGGCCGGCGGTCCGCCTTTCCGGGCGGAGCCACTGCGCCAGGCCTCACACCCTGTTCGGCCGCCTCATCCCACCCCACGGGGTCTGGGACACACTGAATGGGCGCTTTCGACCGTTGACCGACGACGGCTCGATGTCGTCGCCTCCAGCCGATGTGTCAGTCCGACATGTCAGATCAGCAGATGGGCACCAAGTGGGCACAGAACGGGCACCAGGCGTCGCCGAATTGCCGATTCCGGCCCTCAGCCGAACGCGGGGATCCCGGTGATCGCCTGGCCCAGGATCAGCGTGTGGATCTCGTTGGTGCCTTCGTAGGTGTAGACCGATTCCAGGTTGTTCATGTGGCGGATCACCGGGTACTCGGTCGTGATCCCGTTCGCTCCGAGCACCCCGCGGGCCTCACGGGCGACCTCCAGTGCCATCCGAACGTTGTCCATCTTGGCGAAGCTGATCTGCGGGGTCGCCAGAGCTCCGGAATCTTTGAGCCGTCCCAACTGGATGGACACCAGGGTTGCGCGCTGAACCTTGACCATCATGTCGACGAGCTTGCGCTGGGTCAGTTGGAACGAGGCGATCGGCTTGTCGAACTGAACTCGTCCGAGCGAGTAGTCGAGGGCAGCCTCGTAGCAGGCCCGGGCCGCCCCGACCGCCCCGAAGGAAATCCCGAATCGTGCTTCGTTCAGACACGAAAGGGGCCCCCGCATGCCGCTGACGCCCGGAAGGACTGCGTCGCCGGGCAGGCGCACTTCGTCGAGGACCAACTCCGAGGTCACCGAGGCCCGCAACGACACCTTGCGGTGGATCTCGGGAGCAGAGAACCCTGGCGTGTCGGTCGGGACCACGAAGCCGCGGACCGCTCCCTTGTCGGGACCCTCGGGATCGGTCCTGGCCCAAACGACCGCCACATCCGCGATCGATCCGTTGGTGATCCACATCTTGGAGCCGTTCAGCACCCAGTCATCGCCATCGCGGCGTGCGGTCGTCCGCATCGACGACGGGTCAGAGCCCGAGTCCGGCTCGGTCAGGCCGAAGCACCCGATCAGGTCACCGGCCGCCATGCCCGGCAGCCACTGTTGGCGGTGCTCCTCGGAACCGAAAGCGTGGATGGGGAACATTGCAAGCGACCCCTGGACCGATACAAAGCTGCGGGCCCCGGAATCGCCGGCCTCGAGCTCTGTGCAGGCCAAGCCGTAGGCCGTCGCCGATGTACCGGCGCAGCCGTAGCCGTCGAGGTGCATCCCGAGAAGGCCGAGCTTTCCGAACTCCTTGGCCATTTCTCGTGGAAACACACCTTGGTCGAACCACTCTCCGACCTCGGGCACGATCCGTTCTGAGACGAACTGCCTGACCGTGTCCCGCAGGAGGATTTCGGTGTCGTCGAGCAGGGAATCTGTGTCGAGCAGGTCCCGGGGATCAATGGCCTGGCGCAGGGGTCGGTGGTCGCTCATGGGTCCAACTTACGCGGCCCGTGGACATCGAGGTCACCGGAGCGGGACCGGAGTGCTCCTCGGTGACAGGAGGCCGACGGCAGGGTGACGCCACCCGACAACTGACTTTGCCCGTCTGCTTTGTCTATCTGCTTGTTTTGGACGTACTGTCGGCGCAATGACGAGGCAGGGGGCGCCGTCGAAGTTCACTTCGCAGGCGCCGAGGCTGGGCTTTGTAGGCGGATTCGACGGTGTCCGGGGCATCGGCATCCTGATGGTGCTGTTCAACCACGCCTACTCGGACCTGTCGCCGTCCTTCGCGGGCATCATCGACGTCTTCTTCGTGATGAGCGCGTTTCTCATCGTGACCCTGCTCCTCCAGGAACACCGCGACCACGACCACATCGACATGCGGAAGTTCTACGCCCGACGAGTCGTGCGACTGCTCCCGTCCGCCTACCTGTGCATCCTGGCCTGGATCGTCTTCTGCCTGCTGTTCGATCGCGACAGGCTCATCTACGTCCTCCAAGACGCAGCGGCCGCCGTCACCTACATCTACAACCTGATCTTCCCGGTGGGACTGGGTTTTGTCAGCCAGAGCGCTGCCTCACATCGATCGATAGATCAGTTCTGGTCACTTGCGGTCGAGGAGCAGTTCTATCTACTCATCGCCATCACCGTTCTTGTGTGTCTGCGCAAGAAGTGGATGACCCAGTTGGCGATTGCGATGGTGGTGATAGCGGCCGCCATAGGATTGGCGCGCTGGACCGGTAGCACCGGACCCTGGCCGCTGAATACACCGACAAACTCGAACATCCCGGCTCGCGGCATCAGCCTTTTGTGGCTGTCCCGTTACGACTCGCTCATGTGGGGTGTCGCCCTGGCGGTCCTGAACGCCCGACTGCCCGAGCCGCTGCCGGAACGATGGCGGCGATGGCTGCCCAGGGTCGGCGCAGTCGGATTGGTCGTTGCGTCGGTGATGATGATTTTGTCGAGCAAGTTCCTGTGGGAGACGTTCGGCAAATACGGCCTTCCATACCCCTACGTGCCGATGTCGGTGGGCCTGCACCACAGTGGCAAGGGGTGGATCCAGTTCGGTCACACCGCTACCGCCCTGGCCTTCGCCCCCGCGTTGCTGGCGATGGCCCGGTGCAAGACCTGGAAGGGAAACGTCTGGCTCTCGTGGAAGCCCCTGCGCTTCCTGGGGCGCATGTCGTACACGGTCTACGTGTGGCACACCCTCTTCTACTTCCTCGTCCTCGACTGGCTCGGAGGCAACGATGTCCTGGGGCAGAAGTGGCGTGCACCGATCCTCGCAGCGATCGCAGTGGTTTGCTCCCTGCCCATCTTCTACGGGGTCGAGCAGCGCATGTTGCGGGTCAAACTTCGGTTCGCCTCCGAGAAGGAGGTCCTGGATCTGAACACCGGAAAGATGATCTCGGTGGAGGAAGCCCGCTCGCAGTCGAGGGGCGAGGCAGGGGAGCGTGACGAGCTTGACCGAAGCTGACTCAGACGTGTTCGTCAGCCGCGCGCCGAAACTTGGCCTGGTAGGTGGCTTCGACGGAATCCGCGGCATCGGCGTGTTCATGGTGCTGGTAGGTCACGCGCTGTTCCGCTACGTCGAATCCTGGGTGACCGTGGTCGACACGTTCTTCGTGCTCAGCGGCTTCCTGATAACGACCCTGCTGCTGCAAGAGGTTCGAACCACCGGGACCATCAGCCTCAAGAAGTTCTACTCCCGTCGGGCGATTCGGCTGCTGCCCTCGGTCTGGCTCTTCGTCGGCGTCTGGTTGGTGATTTCGCTCATATCTACCGTCGTCGGATTCGATGCGCTGAGCCTCCACAATGTCGGTAAGGACGCAGCCGCCGTGCTGTTGTACATCTACCACTTGGTGTACCCGAACGGGCTCTACGTGATTGAGCCTGCTGTCCAGAACCACCGCACGATGTGGCACCTGTGGACGCTCTCCGTCGAGGAGTGGTTCTATGCGCTCATCGCAGGAACCGTCCTGATAAGCGTCCGCAAGCGCTGGGTTGCCTTCCTGGGGCTCCTCATGATGGGGCTGTTCCTAGCCGTAGGTGTCGCCCGCTGGTTCGCCTACACCGGCTTCTTCCAGGACGACGCCGGAATGGTCGCCGGTGTGAGGATGGCGTTCCTGCAGAGACCGGACGCACTGATGCTCGGCGTGGCTCTTGCCGCCGGCAATGCCTATGTCTCCGACGAGATGCTCGTCCGTTGGCGGAGGGTGATACTGACCCTGGCGACCGGGGGAATCGTCGTCTGGGCCGTGATGCTGAACCTGTCTAGTGGACTGGTCAAGAAGCTCGGCGGTCCATACCTCGACTATCTGCCGTCGGGACCCTCCGAGTTCAGCCGGCCACAGATGCTCGACACGCTCTACTGGTTCCGCTTCGGTCACACCGTTGGTGCGCTGTCATTCGGCCTGATGCTCATCGCCATGGTCCGCTACCGCGACTGGTGGTTCAGCCGACTGCTCAGCTGGAAGCCATTCCGGTGGACAGGCCGGCTCAGCTACACCCTCTACATCTGGCACGCCATGCCGTATCTGCTGCTGATACCGCTGCTGGGTGGCGAAAATCCATCGATCACTGTCGAACTGCTACGCACACCGATCCTTGTGGTCGCAGCGTTCCTGGTTTCGATGCCCGTCTACTACAAGGTCGAATTGCGGGTGCTCGAGATGAAGCTTCGGTTCTCTGCCGAGAAGGAAGTACTCGACATGCGGACCGGCAAGATGGTCCACGTCGACGTCGACGGTACCGGTCAGGTGACGAGCCCCACCACCGAGCCAGACAACGAACCCGGTACACAAAGTCCCTGACCCGAGCGTCTCTTCAGTAGGGCTCAGGTGAGAAGTGTTATTGGAGTGGTCGTATTTCGACCATTCCAATAACACTTCCCCAAAATCCCTGGGTTCACGGGGAAAGTACCTGTCCAGGTCCCAAACGGAGCGCTGAGTGCACCAGGTCGTGTCATTTGGCCTACCGGGGCGCTGTCACCCCGGACCTACAGGTCAGCCTTCAGCTGCTGAGGGTGCTGAGCAGCTTCTGCAGCTCACCCGAGGGATCCTCGGGGACGATGTAGCCGGTCTCATCGCGGATCTGCTCGAAGTTGTCACGGACCTCTTCGGCGTTGTGGTTCTCCTTGTACCAGCCCGGGGTCAGCCCGATGAAGTAGCGGGCGACGACGCCGCCTGCGACCGAGTAGACCTCACCGTTGACGGGGCAGTCCTCGTGGGCCAGGTAGACGACCGTGGGCGTTACCTCGGAAGGCTCGAGCTTGTCGCCGAGCGGGCCGAGCAGGTCCTCGGTCATTCTCGTCTTGGCGACCGGGGCGATGGCGTTGACCTTGATGCCCTTGGACTTGCCTTCGTTGGCCAGAACCCGGGTGAAGCCGACGATGCCGAGCTTGGCTGCGCCGTAGTTCGACTGGCCGAAGTTGCCGAGCAGCCCGGAGTTGGAGCTGGTGTTGACGACACGGCCGTAGCCCTTCTCGCGCATGATCAGCCAAGCCGGCTGGGTCACGTAGAAGGCTCCGAGCAAGTGGACGGCGATGACCGGCTCAAGCAACTCGGGGGTCAGGTTGTGGAACGTCTTGTCGCGCAGGATTCCGGCATTGTTGACGACGATGTCGACCGTACCGAATGCGTCGAGTGCGGTCTGGACGATGGCCTGGCCGCCCTCGGGTGTTGCCACCGAGTTGTGGTCAGCCACTGCCTCACCGCCTGCGGCGACGATCTCGTCGACCACCAACTGGGCGGCGGAGGCGTTCTCGCCGGTTCCGTCGAGGGAGCCACCAAGATCGTTGACCACGATCCGTGCACCGCGGCGTGCCAACTCGAGTGCGTGGGACTTGCCCAACCCGCCCCCTGCGCCGGTGATGATTGCCACCTGGCCGTCAAATCCCAGATCGGTCATGTCGTCTCCTCAGTTATCTCGAATGGACTGTGTGTCGATGGACTGTGTGTCGATGGACGGTTGTCGAATTGACTGCGTGTCCAAGAGCCCAATTCACGACGTACGTGCCGGGGCGGACATCGATCACAAGCTACTTAGGGCCACGCCGGGTCGACTAATTCGGCTCGACAACCAGTGGCTTCGGGCTCATCCCCTTTTGGCTTCAGCTCCACCATTGGCGACGGTAGCCATTGACCGAGGCCGCCAGCAGCGAAGGCCTTGGCCTGCGGCGTTGGTCGGCCACCACGGCAAGACCGCCCATGCTCAACAACGCCCCTCCGAATAGCAGGACCACCGCCCGTTGCCACGGACCTGTGACGGGCAGGGATCCCGACCCCAGTTCGATCGCGAGCGGTGGCGGGGGAGTAGGCGGCGCCAGATCGGGTTTCGGCGGCTCCACCGCACAAACAGTCTGACCCGGGCCGCCGCAGCTGATTGCGCCGGCCACTGGACCCGCGCACGAGCCGACCTCGCCCTTGGCGGCGGTCCTGGAGTCGATCTGTACCTCGATTGGGACAGGTCCATCGCTCGGCAGGTCGAGAGTGCGTTGGAACACTGTGCCCGCGGTGAGTTCGCCCTTGTGCACGATGGTCCCAGCGGCGCGGATCTCGATCGCGGCACTCTTGCCCGAGTCGGACTTGTCGCCATTGAGCGATGCAGACACGACCGCCTGGTGCGTCGGGCATCGTTCGAGGATCGACGCCACCGGCCCGTGCAGCGAACAGTCCGCGTCCACCTTGCGCTGTGCGACTACGAAATCCCCGGTGTTGACCCGGATAACCGAGGAAGTGCCCACAAGTATCGGTACGACCAAGCTTGATTCGGAGCCGGCCGTGAGCTGGACCTTGCGGACGGCGACCCCGTCGACGGTCACGTCCATCCCCAGATCTTTCGAACCGACGTTCTTGAGGTCGACTACCGCTCCGCCCGAGCGGCAGTTCGGGGTGACCACAGCGACCACGGGGAACTTCGCACACTCGTCCGGAACGGTTGCCACTGCGAATCTGGGCGATCCCGCCTTTGAACCGTCGGCCCAGTCGGCCTTGGGGAGGACCCGCAACTCGACGGAATCGACCGAGTCAGGCAGGCGGAACGAGCCAGAGAATGTGAAGGCGTTCGAGGGCTTCAGCGCAGAGGTCTCGACCGTCGTCCAAGTGCGCTCGCCGGAGTCCTGTTCAGACTCGGCCGGGCGGTACGACACCTCGACCGCCTCGTTGGTCCGCACCCGGTTCGCCTCACCCTCCGAGTCGGCCTTTCCTCCAACCGTGTCCGCCACTGCCTGCACGACCCAGGAGACCACCCGGTCACATCGGGCCTCGGCGGCGATTCGGGCATTGTCCGCCCCCGCGGCAGGCGCGACCACGCCAAGTCCCAGGCAGACGATTCCGACAATGAGCGCGCCACGACCACTCCAAGTCGCCAGCCTGGTGGCCGGGCGGCGCGGTTTGCGACGCAGGTGTTGTCGGACCATGTGGCCTCCCAGCAGCCGTTTGGTCAATCCGCGGCCTGGTCAAACTGCGGATGGGACATTGTGACAGGCGTCAGGCGGTGATTCCCAGCTGGTCATACGCGTATTGCTTGGACCGCTTGTAGTCGACCTTGCCGTTCGGGGCCCGTCCGATCGTGTCCACCGCGAGAATTGTGCGGGGAGCCTTGTAGGACGCAAGCGAAGACTTGACGTGGCTGATCAACTCCTCGGCGCCCACCGAAGTCCCCGGTGCGAACTCGACCAGTGCTGTGATCGCCTCGCCGAACTTGTCGTCCGGGACACCCACCACCACCGCGTCACGCACGTCGGGGTGGGTCTTCAGGGCCTCCTCGACCTCTTCGGGGAAGACCTTCTCGCCGGCGGTGTTGATGCAGACCGAACCCCGGCCGAGCAGGGTGATGCTGCCGTCTGCCTCGACCGTCGCGTAGTCGCCCGGGATCGAGTACCGGCGTCCATCGAGTTGGATGAACGTAGCGGCCGACTTCTCAGGGTCCTTGTAGTAGCCGAGGGGGACGAACCCCGGGACCGCCACCCGACCGCGTTCCCCCGACCCTGGTTGGACGTAGCCGCCACCGTCCGCGACGACCTTGACGTCGGCACCGAGTTGGAATCGGGCGGTCTTCTCCTCGGCGCCGGCCATGGAAACGGATGCTCCGAGGCCGATCGCCTCCGAGGATGAGAATGAGTCGAGGAGCAACATTCCCGGGTTGTGGGCGAGCAGGCCCTTCTTGGCGGCCTCGGACCACATGACTCCCGAAGAGGTGATCAGGACCAGACTGCTGATGTCCCAACGCTCGGGTTCGGCGTCGAGAGCTCGCACGATCGGCTTGGCGAAACTGTCGCCGACGATGGTCAGAGCGCCGACCTTTTCACGCTCGACGGTGTCCAGGAGTTCCTCCACGTCGAAGCTGCGGTCGCACAACAGCACAACCGACCCGGCGGCTGTCAGGTACATGTTGGCGGTGTACCAGCCGGTTCCGTGCATCAACGGGCATGCAGGCAGCCCCGGGGCGCCCGGAGCGGTCAGTGCTTCTATCGGTGCGTCCACTCCGATGTCCTCGGGGTCCGACAGATACATCGGATTGCCAACCGCTACGGTCGCCCGGATCAGATCGTCCTGGCGCCACATGACGCCCTTGGGCATGCCGGTTGTGCCACCCGTGTAAATCATGGTGATGTCGTCGCCCGAGCGGCCGCCCTCGGGAACGACGCGTTCGACCGGTTTGGCGACGATCTCCTCGTACGACACGGCCCAGTCGGGACAGGGGCCCGAACCGTCGTCCACCCAGATCCACTGTTCGACCTTGGGCAGCCGTGCGCGCACCGATTCGACACGTGGAACGAAGGACCCGTGGAAGATGACTGCGATCGCGTCGGCGTTCTCCCACAGATAGGCGAGTTCGTCGTCGAGGTAGCGGTAGTTGGTGTTGACCGGGACCAGAGACGCCTTGTATGCGGCGAAGCAGCCTTCCATGTACTCGGGGCAGTTGTAGACGTACAGGGCGACCTTGTCCTGATGGCCCGCACCGCTGTTGATCAGATGGGCGGCGAGGGCGTGGGCGCGTCGGTCGAACTCGACCCACGTGATCTTTCGCTTCCCCTGGATCAGTGCTGGCTCATCGGGGAACTTGTCCGCGATTCGCTCCCACAGATCGGCAAAATTCCACCCGGCCATTGAGTCCCCCTGAAATCGGATTCGTCGCAGTGTAGGGCAGCGACACTGCGATCCGGCTCGATCTAGTGTCCCCAGATGGATTTCGATCTGCCGCCAAGTGACGATCCCAGACGTGCCAGCTTCAAGGCGTGGCTCGCTGAGAATCCTTCGCCTTCGGGGCCGGAGTTGGCGGCGGCGGGCTTCGTCGCGCCCCATTGGCCCGAGCCCTATGGTCTGGCCGCAGACCCGATTCTGCAGTTGATAATCGACGAGGAACTGAAGGCCGCTGGAATCAGGCGGCCGACAAATCCGATCGGTATCGGTTGGGCGGGTCCCACCCTGCTCGCGGCTGGCACTCCCGAGCAGCAGGCCCGGTATCTGCCGGGGATACTGAGTGGTGAGGAAATCTGGTGTCAGCTCTTTTCGGAGCCAGGTTCGGGTTCCGACCTGGCGTCGTTGTCCACCCGTGCGATTCGAGACGGGGACGAGTGGGTGGTCAACGGTCAGAAGGTCTGGACTTCGCTCGGTCATCAGGCCCGTTATGGGATCCTCATCGCCCGCACCGATATCGACGAGCCGAAGCGTCGGGGAATCACCTACTTCATCTGCGACATGGCCACACCCGGGATCGAGATCCGTCCGATCGTCGAGATGACCGGTGTGCACCTGTTCAACGAGGTGTTCCTGACCGATGTGAGAATCCCGGTCGAGAATCTGGTCGGCGTGGTCGGCGACGGATGGCGTCTCGCGAAGGTCACCCTGGCCAACGAACGGGTCTCGTTGTCATCAGGCGGCGCGCTGTGGGGGATGGGACCCGACGCAGATGACCTGCTCGACCTGGTACGAGGGGCCGGCGGCGTCGCCGATCCGGTCATGCGTCAGCGTCTGGCGGAGCTGTATATCGAGTCCCAGGTGCTCAGGCTGATTCGCCTGCGGACCGTTACCGCTGCGATCGCCGGACGACAGCCGGGCCCCGAGGCATCGGTACGCAAGGTGCTCGCCGATGAGCACGGCCAGCGCATCATGGCCGCCGCGAAGGACCTGGCAGGTGCCGCCGGCATGTTGAACGACGCCGGACCATTGGGTCAGCCGGTGGACCTATGGAACTACGGCTATCTCTTCGCTCCTGCGCTGACGATCGGGGGAGGGACCGGGGAGGTTCAGCGCAACATCCTCGCCGAGCGGGTGCTCGGACTTCCCGGCGATGTCGACGTCGAGGGGGACATCACCTGGGCCGAGGCGCACCGGCGCCGATAAAATGCTGTCGGAGTGGTGCCGCGTCTACGGTGTGCGTCGATGGCCAAGAACTCTGACAGCGAAAAGCTGAACTTCCACGAGAAAGTGGTTGCAGCAGTCGATCTACCCGGTGTCCCGGCGGGAACCCCCGGCAAGGTGACCCTGGTCAACGGGTTTCGCTGGACCCGGTACCGCGTGTATTTCGAGAACGGGGTAGACGCCGGTTCTCTGGACCGCACCCAGATCGCCAGACGCAAGGACTGGGACGCAGGTGTTCGCCTCGACGAGGCCGAGATCGCACCCGCAGCCGTCGGCTACTTGTGGGAGTAAAGGGGATTTCATGAAGCTCAGCATGCAGATCGGCTACTCGGGGGGCTTTGCCGAGTCGGTTGCCCAAGTTCAGGCCCTGGAAACAGCGGGACTCGATCTTGTCTACGTCGCCGAGGCCTACGGCTACGACGCAGTGACCCTGATGGGGTACCTGGCAGCGAAGACAAACACGGTCGAGATCGCGTCGGGAATCCTCCCCATCTACACCCGTACTCCGACCCTCATCGCCATGACCGCGGCGGGCCTGGACGACATCTCCGAGGGCCGCGCCGTCCTGGGTCTGGGGGCATCGGGCCCACAGGTGATCGAGGGTTTCCACGGAGTCGCCTACGACGCACCCGTCGGTCGGACCCGTGAGGTGATCGACATCTGTCGCGACGTCTGGCGTCGCGAAGAGCCGGTGGTCCACGACGGCCGGTACTACAAGCTGCCGTTGCCTCCCGAGCAGGGAACCGGTCTCGGCAAGCCGCTCAAGATCATCACCCATCCAAGACGTTCCGCCATCCCTATCCACGTCGCGTCGCTCGGGCCGAAGAACGTCCAGATGACCGCAGAGCTGGCCGACGGCTGGCTACCGATCCTGTATCACCCCAAGAAGGCCGCAAGCGTGTGGGGTGCGGATCTGGACGCCGGCAGGGCCAAGCGTTCCGCCGACCTGGGGCCACTCGACGTGATCGCGGGAGGACTCCTAGCCATCGGGCCAGAATCCGAGGTCGCGGGGCTACGCGATCTGAACCGTGCGATGGTCGCTCTCTATGTCGGTGGCATGGGAGCGCGGGGCAAGAACTTCTACAACACCCTGTTCACCCGTTACGGCTACGAGGCCGAGGCCAAGGAGATCCAGGACCTGTACCTCGACGGCAAGAAGGCCGAGGCCGCGGCAGCGGTTCCGGCGAGCTTCCTCGAGGAGACCTCGCTCTGCGGCGAAGAGGCCTACGTCCGCGACCGGATCGCCGAGTTCAAGGAGGCCGGGGTCACGGTCCTGAACGTGGTGCCCGTCGCCAAGGACCTGCCGGCACAGCAGGAACTCATGTCGAAGGCCAAGGAACTGTCGTCCTGATCGTCTGACACCCGGGTCGGCTGAGTAGGTAGCCCGGCGTACTTCGACCGGCGCCGCTGTCGGCCGACGCCGCTGTCGGATGACTCGTCAACCGCTTGCGCAGGCTGACTGCGTGGGCCGTTACCGCAGGCTGGTGAGCCGGTCGAGGACCGACTCTGCCTCGGCGACCATCCGAGCCACGATTTCGCCGGCCGGGACCAGTTCCTCGATCGCTCCGGTTCCCTGCCCGGCGGGCATGAACTCCAGGTCCGTATCCACTCCCTCGGTGTTCTCATCGCCTCCCAGGTGGTTGACACCCTCCTGCCATGTCTTGATGACCTGGCCTGGGAACGGTTCGGCAACGGCACCGCTCGATTCGAATTCGGCGACGTAACTCGTTCGCAGGACGCGACAGGTCTTACCGGTGTAGGCCCTGGTCACGATGGTGGAGTCGTCGGCCGCCGCCAGGAGCCGATCCTTGTAGCCGGGAACGGCGCGTGCCTCGGGGGTGGCAATGAAACGGGTTCCGATCCACACCCCGTCGGCGCCGAGGCTGAGCGCTGCGAGCAGACCACGCCCGTCGACGATTCCGCCTGCCGCCACCACCGGTACCCGGTCACCCACCGCGTCGACGATCTGGGGGACCAGCGCCATGGTCGCGATCTGGCCGGTATGTCCGCCGGCCTCGGTGCCCTGTGCGACGACCAGGTCACACCCGGCCTTCACGGCCTCTACCGCGTGGGCAACCTTGCCGCACATGTTGACCACCAGCAGGTCCATCTCGTGGCACAACTCGATGACCTCGCGCGGCACTCCCAGACCAGCTACGAACGCGGTCGCCCCACCTTCGGCGATCGAGACGACCTTGGCGGCCATGTCCTGGGGGGCGGCTGTCAGCAGGTCCACACCGAAGGGCTTGTCTGTGAGGTCCCTCGTCGCGGCGATCTCGGTGACCATTTCGTCCGCGCCCATTATCGAAGCACCGAGACAGCCGAACCCACCGGCTTCGGACACCGCTGCTGTCAGACGGTGGTAGGAAACGCCGCCCATTCCGGCGAGCATGATGGGTTGCTCGATGTTCAGTAGTTCCGTGAGTCGGGTCTGCATGGACGAAGAGTAGGCCCAACCCGTACCTCGGCATCGGACTATGGGACTCATCCGATTGTGCGGACTCAGCGGGCGGCGCGGACTCTTCCGACTGTGCGGTCCCA
>JBATWQ010000387.1:0-7754 GCA_049672765.1 Microthrixaceae bacterium
TGACGGTTCCGATCGGGATGTACAGGTCAGGCGGAACCAACGAGCGTTGGATCCCTCCGGCGAACACGTAGTCCTTCGTCGCGACCGGATGGTTCAGGTCGATTCCACGGTCGACAATGAAAGTCGAAGTGTCACCGCTGCCGTGTCCCGCCCCGTGGACCTGATCAGCACCGACCGTCACCCCGATGTTGAAGTCCGGGTCGGATATCAGCTTGACGACGGCTCTGGTCTTCGACACCTCCTCGATGGTCCCAACGAGCCCGCCCTTGGTGACTACCGGATTGCCGACCGCGAGACCGTGGTCGCTACCCTTGTCGAGCTCGACCCGGTGATCCGAGAAGTTGGAGCCGCCACCGGAGGCAACCCGGGCGACCTGTGTCGGCTGATCATCCAGGAAGCTGATGTTCAACTGGGCCTTGAGCTTTTCAAGCTCGCTCTGGGCGGAAGTCTCCCTCATCTCATTGGTCTTCAGGCCTTCGATCTGCCCGCGCAGCGCCTCATTCTCCTCGCGGAGATCGTCGTACCCGGTGATTCCGTTCCAGGCGTTCCTGAACGGGGTGCTGATCCAACGTCCCGCACCACCCACTGGGGCCAGCACATCTCTAGAACCGCTACGGAGCGACGAAACGACTCCGACGCCACGTGCGTCCAAGGTGACGAGCGTGATGGCCAAGAGCGTGAAGATCAACAGGATGTACCTGGATCTTCGTCGATTGTTTCCCGGTCTCTGAATGTTGTGCACTATCTGTGATCGGCTCAGTCGCTTGTTCTAGTCAGTCTCGAGGAGACGAGAACAGGCTGTTGCGCAAGGACTCGAACTCCTCGAGCGCCTGCCCGGAGCCGAGTGCGACGGCTTCAAGGGGACGCGGCGCGATCCGGATTGGCATGCCGGTCTCCTGAGCCAGACGTTCCGGCAGCCCTTTCAGTAGGGCTCCACCACCAGCGAGCATGATGCCGCGCTCCATGATGTCGGCCGCGAGCTCGGGGGGAGTCTTGTCGAGGGTCACTTTGACCGCGTCGACAATGCTCGAAACCGGCTCCTCGATCGCTTCACGGATCTCATTTGTCGAGGTGAGAATCGTCTTGGGCAATCCCGTGACCAGGTCTCGACCGCGAATCTCGGCCTGGAGTTCCTGTTCGAGGCGCCAGGCGGAACCGAGTTCCATCTTGACCACCTCGGCGGTCCGCTCACCCCGGGCGAGGCTGTATTCCTTCTTGATGTACTGGATCACCGCCTCGTCGAGTTCGTCACCACCGACTCGCACGGACTGACTCGTCACCACGCCGCCAAGAGAGATGACCGCCACCTCGGTCGTGCCACCGCCGATGTCGACAATCATGTTGCCGGTCGGTTCCTGGACCGGCAGGCCGGCTCCGATGGCAGCGGCCATCGGCTCCTCGATGATGTGGGCCTGCTTGCGGGCACCGGCGTACTCGGCCGCATCCTGAACCGCACGCTGCTCGACCCCGGTCACTCCCGAAGGGACGCAGATGATCATCCGGGGCTTGGAGAAACGACTGTTGTGGACCCGCTGGATGAAGTAGCGAAGCATGATCTCGCACACTTCGAAGTCCGAAATGACGCCATCCTTGAGGGGCCGGATTGCACGGATATGTGCAGGCGTGCGGCCGATCATCCGCTTGGCTTCGGTCCCTACGGCCACTGCCTTTCCGTCGTGCTCGCGAATCGCGACGACGGATGGCTCCGACAGAACGATCCCCTCGCCACGCACGTAAACGAGCGTGTTCGCCGTGCCAAGGTCCACAGCCATGTCGCGACCGAGGAAATTCGAGTTGAACAGTGCCATATAGGGGCCTCACGCTAGCCCGTCATCCTTGCCCGTATCAGGCGGACTGCCAGAGACGGCGGATGGTCAACGAATCGGTTCGATCCACGACGGGTTCGAAACAGAACTGTAACGACGCAACAGGCTGTCGATCAATGCGCCAAACGCGATGTGACCAAGAACGCGTGCAGTATTGCCCCGACATTTTCGCGACACGCCGGCAGTAGCGCCCCGACATGCCGCCAGATGATTCGGAGCGGAGGTTCCCCGGGCCGGGGAGCCTGCAACTCTGCCCTCAGGCGGGGAACCAGAGGCCGATTTCACGCTCGGCGGACTCGATGCCGTCGGATCCGTGCACCAGGTTCTCGTTGGTCGTCGTGGCGAAATCGCCGCGGATTGAACCCGGCTGGGCATCGGCGACCTGGGTCTTGCCGATGAGGGTCCGCATCAGGTGGAAGGTCTGGTCATCGGGGCCCTCCACGACCATCGCCACCACCGGACCACGGGTCAGGAAGTCGACCAGTTCGCCGTAGAACGGCTTGTCGGCGTGCTCCTCGTAGTGGGCTTCGGCGAGAGCACGCTCCGGGACACGCATGTCCATTTTGACGATCCGAAGACCCTTGTTCTCGATCCGGCTGATGATTTCTCCGACGAGGCTGCGTTCAACGGCGTCGGGCTTGCACATGATGAAGGTCTGAGTCACGGCGCTCACGGTATTCACGATCGGGACCGGGTGCGAACTGACTAGTTGCCGGAAGCGAAGCGGGCCACGGCCGATCGTGCCGGATCAACGATTCGGAACGATCCGGTGACAACAATCACGTCTTCCTCGTTCGCCATCATCAACGCCCGGCGCACACCCTCGCCGGGGTTCGAGACGACTTCGCGGGCCATTGCCCGGCGGTCGCACTCCTCTGCGATTACGCGGGCATCCACTCCGCGCGGGCCCGGCAGGGTCACGCAGATCGTCAAATCCGGGCGGAACTCTGCTGCCGCCGACACGGCTCGGGCAACGGATCGACCACTGAGAACGCCGAGCACCAAAATTCTTGTGCCGACCGGCGTGAACTCGTCGTCGAGAGTCCGGGCGGCGGCCAGGAGCGCCTCGGCGTTATGGGCACCGTCGAGCACCACCAGTGGGCCGTGTCCCAGGACCTCGAAGCGTCCAGGAAGCGTGATCGACGCGAACGCCTCGGTGATCACATCGGCGTCGAGGGCCCGTTCGAAGAACGCCTCGACCGCAGCGACCGCCACCGCCGCGTTGGTGACCTGGTGGGACCCATGGACCGGCAGGAACACCCCTTCGTAACGACCTTCCAGACCCTGGAAGTCCACCATGTGCCCACCGATGGCGATCCGGTCGTCCGCGGGACCGAAATCCACACCGAGCCTGGCCAGGCGACGGGGACCTTCTGCCTCGAAGACGCCTACGAGCTCGGGGGCCACGTCGCCGAGCACCGCCACGCTCTCGGCCGAGATGATCCCAGCCTTTTCTCCGGCGATCTGGAGCTCCCACCCGGGGGCGAAGTCGGTGTGGTCACCCTGGACGGACGTGACAACCGCAACGGCGCCGTCGACGACGTTGGTCGCGTCGTGGCGGCCGAGGAGTCCGACCTCGATCACTGCGACGTCGACGGGTGCCTCGGCGAAATAACGAAACGCTGCCGCGGTGATGATCTCGAACCAGGTCGGGGACGTTTCCAACAGCGGCTCGATCGCGGCGATCCCGGCCAGCACCTCAGCCAGGTCGAGGTCCGAGATCTCCTGGCCGTCCCTGGCGATGCGCTCGTTGACCCTTCCGAGATGCGGACTGGTGTAGGTCCCGACGGTGAGTCCGTGAGCACGCAGCAGTGCCGTGACCATCACGGCGACTGTTCCCTTGCCGTTGGTGCCGGTGATGTGAATGACCGGCACCTGGTCCTGGGGGTCGCCCAGCAACGCCATCAGGTCCCTCATCACCTGGAGGGACAGACCTTCGGCCTGGCCGGCCACGACACCGGTGGGGTCAGTTTCGTGATTCAGATGGGAGTCGTGCCAGCTCAGCGCTTCGACAATGTCCACTTGGGTTCAGAACACCTCTGTAATCGAGCCTGTGATCAGGCCTGCCACCAGGTCTGTGGCCGAGCCGACGCCCAGGCTCGGGAGCGGGACCGGGACGAACTCGGAGCGTCGTCGATCAGGATGCAGCACGCCGGGGGCGAGCGGCACGCTTGGCCGAGCGGGGCACCAAGGTAGGCGCAGCCTTACGCTCAACGACATCGGCCTCGATGATGACCTTGCCGACATCGGTACGGGACGGCAGCTCGTACATGACTCCGAGAAGGACCTCTTCGAGGATGGCACGCAGCCCACGTGCGCCCGTTGCCCTCTTCAGAGCCAGGTCCGCAATGGCACCGAGCGCGTCGTCGGTGAATTCGAGCTCGGCGTCCTCGAGTTCGAAGAACTTCTGGTACTGCTTGACGAGGGCGTTGCGGGGCTCGACGAGAATCTTGATCAGAGCGTCGCGATCGAGACTGTCCACCACGCCGATGACCGGCAGACGGCCGACGAACTCGGGAATCAGACCGAACTTCAGCAGATCCTCGGGAAGAACGTCGGAGAAGATGTCGCTCTCGCTGCGTTCCCGCACCGATCGGATCTCGGCACCGAAGCCGATCCCCTTGCGGTTGCTGCGCTGCTCGATGATCTTGTCGAGTCCGGCAAACGCACCGCCGCAGATGAACAGGATGTTCGTCGTGTCGATCTGGATGAACTCCTGATGCGGGTGCTTGCGTCCGCCCTGCGGGGGAACCGAGGCCGTGGTCCCCTCGAGGATTTTCAGCAGAGCCTGCTGAACGCCCTCACCCGATACGTCGCGGGTGATCGACGGGTTCTCGGACTTGCGCGCAACCTTGTCGATCTCATCGATGTAGATGATGCCGGTCTCGGCCTTCTTCACGTCGAAGTCGGCGGCCTGGATCAACTTGAGCAGGATGTTCTCGACATCTTCGCCCACGTAGCCGGCTTCGGTCAGGGCGGTGGCGTCCGCAATGGCGAAGGGCACGTTGAGCATCCGGGCCAGCGTCTGGGCAAGGAACGTCTTACCGCAGCCGGTGGGGCCGATCATCATGATGTTCGACTTGGACAGCTCGATGTCGTCGGAACCGGGGCGTGCACCATGCTGGACACGCTTGTAGTGGTTGTAGACCGCTACCGCGAGGATCCGCTTCGCCTGTTCCTGGCCGACGATGAACTCCTCGAGGAATTCGAAGATCTCAACGGGCTTGGGCAGCTCGTCGAGGGACAGCTCGCTGGTCTCAGAAAGCTCTTCCTCGATGATCTCGTTGCAGAGATCGATGCACTCGTCGCATATGTAGACACCTGGTCCAGCGATCAGCTTCTTGACCTGCTTCTGGGACTTGCCGCAGAAGGAGCACTTGAGAAGCTCACCACCATCACCGAACTTCGCCACGCTTGATCCTCAGTTCTCGAGCGGTACACGCGACCCGGGGGTCGCGGACGAGCAGTGGCGTCGCACGACGCCGGATGACCATTCTTACCGATAATCAGCTGACGGCAGTGATTGCTCCGGAGTTGTCGACTGCGACACGCTCCTCGATCACCTCGTCGATGATGCCGTATTCCTTCGCCTCGGCGGCGGTGAGCACGTAATCGCGGTCGGTGTCCTTGGCGATCTTTTCGATCGGCTGGCCGGTGTGACGGGCCAGAACCTCTTCGAGTGTCTGCTTGAGACGGAGAATCTCGTTCGCCGCGATCTCAAGATCCGACACCTGCGCGTAGCCGGACTGGGCGTAGGGCTGGTGGATCAGGACCCGGGCGTTGGGAAGCGCCAGGCGCTTTCCAGGTGTACCAGCGGCGAGCAGCACCGCTGCCGCTGACGCCGCCTGACCGAAGCAGAGCGTCGTGATCTCCGGACGGATGTACTGCATCGTGTCGTAGATCGCCATCAACGCGTTGATGTCGCCGCCGGGTGAGTTGATGTAGATGCTGATGTCTCGGTCGGGGTTCTCCGACTCGAGGAACAGCAGCTGGGCGCACACCAGGTTGGCGACGGTGTCATCGATCGGAGTTCCCAGAAAGATCAGGTTCTCGCGGAGCAGCCGTGAGAATAGATCCGAGTAACGCTCACCACGGCTCGTCTGCTCAATGACGTTCGGGACCATGTAGTTCTGAGGACTGAGGAGTGGGTTCAAACTTGCGGCTGTCATTTCAGCTCCTTAACCCGGTGTGGGTCAGTCGTGATCGTGATCGTGATCGTGATCGTGATCGTTTTCAGGTAGGACGAGAAGCGATGGGTCCACCTCTACCCCATCCGGGTCGACAACCTGGGTCCGGTCGACGAGCCACTCCATGGCCTTGCGCTTGGCGATTTCCGAGCGTACCGCCGGAATCTGTCCAGCGTCCTGCAGCTCGGTACGGGCATCCTCGAGGCTCATGTCTGCGCCACCGATGAACGACTCGATTTCCTCGTCGACTTCTTCGTCGGTCGCCTCGAGCCCTTCAGCAGCGATGACGGCGCGAAGTGCCAGGTCGACCTTGATCGACTCCTCGGCTGATTCCTTAAGCCCGGCGCTGAACTCCTCGATGTCCTGACCGGACATCTGCAGGAAGTCCTCAAGTCGCATTCCGCTGCGCTGGAGCTGCTGGGAGAGGTTGGACAGGCGACCCTGGACCTCGGAACTGACCATCGACTCGGGGGCGTCGATCTCGACCAGTTTGGCGAGTTCGGTGCCGATGTTGTTGCGAGCGGCGATGGCTGTGTCCGAGCGACGGGAACCGGAGATGTTGTTCCGGGTCTCGTCGCGAAGCTCTTGGACGGTCTCGAACTCGGTGGCGTCCGCCACCCAGGCGTCGGTCAGTTCGGGGAGTACCCGCTCCTTGACGTTCTTCACCTCGAGAGCGAACTCGACTTCGTCCTCGTCCGGGTCGGGGTGCTCAGCCGTGAACACCGGCTTGTCACCGGCCTTTGCGCCCACAAGGTTTTCGTCGAACTCACTGGCGATCATTCCCGAACCGATCAGGTACAGGTAGTCGTCCGCAGTGAGCCCATCGACCTCTTCACCATCCTGGGTTCCGGAGATGTCGATGGTGACGTAATCGCCGTCCGCTGCTGCCCGGTCGACCTCGACCAGTTCGCTGAACTGGGTGCGGAGGCGGTCAATCTGTTCGTCGATCTCGGCGTCGGTCGCCTCGGGGTTGGGGACCTCGACCCGGAGACTCCCATACCCTGCGACCTGGACGATCGGGCGGGTCTCGACGATCGCCTCGAAGGTGACGGGGCCTTCTTCTTCACCCGAGATGATCTCGACATCCGGAGCGGCAATGACGTCGATGTCCTCACCGATCACAGCCTGGCTGTAGAACTCGGGAACCGCGTTCTTAAGGGCTTCAGCGCGTGCGTAGTCCGTGCCGAACTGCTTCTCGAGCAGCTTTCGGGGTGCCTTGCCGGGACGGAAACCCGGGATTCGGACCTCCTTGGCAATCTCACGCCACGCCTGAGCGATTGATGGCTCTAACTCCGCCTCGTCGAACTCGACGACGACCTTTACCTTGTTGCCCTCGAGGGGCTCGATCGTTGACTTCATGAGAACGAAGATCGTAGTCCCTGACCTCGGGTCCTCCGGCATCGGGCTCGGGTAGGTTCTGCCACCCGGACTTGGGCCTCGCTACGCAAGCTTGTTGTGGGAGTGCCGCGAAGGGACGACGGCCAGTATGGATACCGGTGCAGGGACGCAGCCCCACACGCTGTAGTGTTCCTGGCCGACGGGACGTGGCGCAGCCTGGTAGCGCACCTGCTTTGGGAGCAGGGGGTCGGGAGTTCAAATCTCCCCGTCCCGACCACACAGCCTTCACTGGCGTGGGGTCGGACTTCACCCGTGTTAGATCAGACCCGTCGGTGCTGCTACCTTCTGTGCCTGCCGTGGCAGCAGGTTCTCCTGCAGCAATGTCGGCCACGCGGGTGTAGCT
>JBATWQ010000388.1:0-5201 GCA_049672765.1 Microthrixaceae bacterium
CAGCTGTGCTGGTCAAGCTCTCCGACTTCGGCCTGGCCAAGCTCAAGGGGTCCGAGTTCACGATGACGGAGACCGAACTCAAGGGCACGAAGATCGACCCGGCTCTCGGCTCGTTCAAGGACTTCGGTGCTGTCCATGACATCTTCGCTGCCGGCTTCGTGTTGCTCTACATTTTCACTGGGCGGAAGAACGTGGGGCGGAGCAATGCAGTTCCGATCGAGCAGATCATCCACAAGTGCATCGACTCCCAGCCTGACCGGCGCTACCAGTCGGTGATGGAGCTGATCGCTGACGTCGAAGCTCTGGACACGACCGTGACCAGCGAAGCTCCCGCGTAGCTGGCATGCTGTTACCTGCCGAAGCCGACACTGGTTCCTATCCGCGGCGACGGGGTCGGGTTCCGGTTCAATGTGTAGCACGGGTGCTACACTGGCTTCATGAGCACGACTGATCCGCAAAGCGAGAGTCTTTCGCAGCGCGAGTTGCGCAATGAGTCTGGACGTGTGCTTCGCGAGGTGAGCGAGGGGCGTTCGTTCGTGCTGACCAATCGGGGCGTCCCTGTAGGTCGCATCGTTCCTCTCGATGCTCCGCCTTCCGCGCTGCCTATTTCCCGGCCGGCCAAACGTGTCGGAGGGTGGGCCGCTCTGAAGCCTCAGCCAACTGACGGCGACAGACCGATGAGGGAAATCCTTGACGAACTGCGGGATGATCGGGTGTGAGTGTACTTCCGGTCGTCTATGTGGACACTTCCGCGCTCGGAGCGCTGCTTGTCGCTCAGGCCGAGACTATGGATCTGGCGAACTGGCTTGATCGCGAGGACGCCCGACTCGTTTCGAGCGACCTTCTCGAAACCGAACTGCGGCGAATGGCGATCAGGGAGGGGCGGGATCAAGCAAAGGTGAGCGCGATCCTCGATGGGGTATCGCTGGCCGCGCTCGACCGCGCCACGTATCGATCCGCTGGTTTCTTGCCCATGCAATACCTGCAAACTCTGGACGCCTTGCATCTGGAAGCCGCAATTCGGCTCGATGTAGACGCTGTCCTGACTTATGACCATCGGCTCGGGGAGGCAGCGAGGGCAGCGGGGCTGGACGTCATCGCGCCCGGCGCTGCCGGGTGACAAGGACATCGACCCCATCTCTGCGATCTGGCTCCGAATGGTCGGTGCCAAAGCGCGTTGTAAGACCTTGCTCGTACGCTGAACAAGTAAGCGATCGAGGGAGCACGCACCACAGATGATTCATGTCTACGTTGGACGCTCTCCGGGTGCCGCCGGGCAACCGGCTGGAAGCGCTCAAGGGTGATCGGGTCGGCCAGCACAGCATCCGGATCAACGACCAGTGGCGGATCTGCTTCCACTGGACCGATGCTGGTGCCGAGGACATGCAGATCGTTGACTACCACTAGGAGGAGAGATGGCCGAGAAGCTCTATCCGCCGATCCATCCCGGTGAGGTCCTCATGGAGGACTTCATCAAGGGGTTCGGTATCACCCAGAACAAGCTCGCTGTGTCGATCGGCGTCCCGCCGCGGCGGATCAACGAGATCGTGCACGGCAAGCGTACGATCACCGCTGACACAGCGCTGCGGCTGGGGCGCTACTTCGGCATCGAGCCGCAGTTCTGGCTGAACTTGCAGACCCGTTATGACTTGGAGCTCGCGGAGGATCTCGTGGGGTCTCAGGTCAATGAGATCGCGCCACTGAAGACTGCATGATCGCCAATCGCCCGTACGTGCCGAACGATTTGCTCTCCCGGCTTGTCGGCGGCCGGATGTACTCAGTCGAGTTTGTAGGCGAGACGCTGGCGATCGCGTAGTCAGGATTGATTGGCTAGGCAAACCTCAAGACCCGTTGCTACGGCGCTGAACCGCGTTGTCTGACCTTGCTTCTACGCTGAACAAGTACGCGATTGAGGGAGCACGCACCACCGATGATTCATGAACGCGAGTTGGAGTTCCGGCGCGGGCGATTCGCCCAGATCCGCTCTGCCATGCGGGCGGCCGGTGGAGTGCCGTCAGACGGTGGCCGAGGCGATGGCCGTTCAGCACTTGCGGACCAACTGTTGGACCATCTCCGAACATTCCTGATCGACAACGATCTCGACGCATTCCGCGCATCGCTCAACCAGGCCTCGGCCGCCCCCGACTTCGCCAGTTGCTTCCCCGGCTACAACTTCGGCGTCGGCATGTTCCTCAACCAGCTGGTCGACGCTGCACCCGAACGTGATGAGCTGATCACGTTGCTGGACGCGACCCTCCGTCTACCCAACGACGACAGCGAAGGTGAGCAGCGCCTGAACTTGCTCGTCGACTACGTCGACCGGATTCGTCAGGGCAACCAGCCGGCGTCGAAGAGTGCCGTCATTTTCTTGTCGTTCTTCTGGTGGCTCCAGCACCCTGCGATGTGGCCGTTCCTCTGGCCCGCATCGGACGAGGCGCTGCGTCGTCTCGGATGGCTGCGCAGCGACCAGGCGCCAGTCGAGTCCTACCTCGGCTACCGAGACATCGTTCGCACGGTGCACGACAACGACGCGCTGGTTGAACAGACCCTGGCGTGGTTCAGCGCACATCCGTGGACCGGGCTCGACGTCGGCCTCGCCGACCGCCTTGCCTGGGCACAAGAACTCAACGAATCGTGGGACGGCAAGTATCCCGACGGAGTGTTGGAGGTGGTGCAGACCGACCTCTTTGCAGCACTCGCCGAGATGCGCATCCTGGGCGACCACCTGGAAAACGAGGTCTCCGAAGCGACCGGGCGTCCGCTCCGCCGCCACATCGCCAACATCTACGCCACTCGAAACATCGAGCGGGTGCGCGACGACGTGTGGGTGAAATGGAAGCTGAAGAACGCTGATGGCTGGAACGAGGCGCCGTCTATCCATCTGCTGGTGCGCGTCGACAGCGTCACCGTCGGCTTCTCGCCGGGCCGACGCGAGCGTGGGTGGGCAGCGGCTCTGCGTCCGCTGCTCGACAAGATCGTTCCAGATGGGCTCGAGTACATCTCGCTGTGGGCCGACCCGGTCACGTCGCCCAACACGGGTGAGTTCATCATCGGTCGCCGCTTCGATTCGTCCGAGGTACTCGGCGACGCGTCCTTTGCCAACACCATCGTCGCGATCGCCGCAGCGGTGCAGCCGCTTATGGACCGAACGGTGGATTCGGTTGGTCTGACACCTACACCAGATCCGGAGTCGGCGCCCGAGCTGCAGGCGTTGCACGCACGGTTCCTCGCCGAGCGCGGCTACCCGATCGAAAAGGACACCAAGGCGCGAGCGAAACGCGTCGAGTTCGCGGAACTGCTGCGCTGCGACCGACTCGACGTGCTGACCGCTGAAGAGTTCCGACTGATCTTCAACAGCAGCTTCTACGGCTTCGCCGGCAACCAGTCCATCCTCAACACGACGCTGAACGACGGGGACCCCGACCAGCACGCTCGGGTCGTTGCAGCGCTGCGTGTGCTGCTCTGTGGCTCCGAACCTGTCGACCAGCGCATTAACCGCTGCCTCGACCCCGATGACCTCGGGATCAAAGGCCTTGGCGAGTCGGTGATCATGAAGCTGCTCTCTATCACCGACCCGGACCGTTTCGTGCCGGTGTTTCCTGTCGCCGGCGGCAACGGCAAGGCCGTGATGCTCAGTGCACTTGGGGCTCCGGTCCCTCCGGCGAATGCCGATAAGGGTGCACGCCAGGTCCAGGCGAACGACAAGCTGCGGTCGCTGCTCGAGCCGCTGTTCCCAGGGGATCCGTGGGCGATGGGCCAGTTCGCCTTCTGGGCCCGAGGGCAGTTGGAGGTTCCACCCGACGTCGATCCACTCGATGCGGTGGTCGAGGACTGCTATCTGCCCGACCGTTCGTTCATCGACGAGCTGGTCGATCTGCTCGACGACAAGGGCCAGATTGTCCTGTACGGCCCGCCCGGCACAGGTAAGACGTTCGTCGCTCGCAAGCTCGCCGAGGCGCTCGCTCCTTCTGATCAGCTGCGCAGGTTCGTGCAGTTCCATCCGTCGACCTCGTACGAGGACTTCTTCGAGGGGTACCGGCCCGACACGGACGCCGGCGGCAACCTCAGCTACACGCTTAAGTCCGGGCCGTTTGCGCAGCTCGCTGATCACGCAGCCGTTGACCTCCGTCAGCACGTCTTGGTGGTCGACGAGCTAAATCGGGCGAACATTCCCAAGGTGTTCGGCGAGCTGTTGTTCTTGCTCGAGTACCGCGACCAGTCGGTTTCGCCGCTGTATCGCGACGAGTTCTCGCTGCCCGAGAACCTGTGGGTCATCGCCACGATGAACACCGCAGACCGCTCGATTGCGTCGCTCGACGCGGCGCTGCGGCGCCGGTTCCACTTCGTGCCGATCTTCCCCGACGACGGGCCGATGGAGGGTCTGCTCGACCGCTACCTGGAGCGTGAAGGCGGCGACCGCCAATGGGCACGTCTGCTGAACATGGTCAATGGAGAGCTGCGCGAGCAGCTCGGTAGTGGCGACCAGCTCATCGGGCCGAGCCACTTCTTGCGCAGCGACCTAGACGAGGCCCGCATGCAGCGCATCTGGCGCTACAACATCGAGCCGCTCATGGACGACCTCTTCTACGGCGACCGAGCCACCATCACGCAGTTCCACTGGCCCGAGGTCATCGCCCGGTTCCGCAAATCTGCAGCAAGCACCGACGTGCCCGCCACACCGGAGCAGTCGTCCGACGAATCGGCTATCGCTATTCCGAGTCTCGCCGCTGACGAATCCGCCACCGATATCGCCGCCGAGGATGGCGTCGAGTGATCGAACCGCTGGTGCTTGGCGAGTACGAGACGCGCACCTTTGCGCTCACGAAGCGCCAAGCACAGGCGCTGCGCGATTCCGACGGCAGTCGGCTCCGGGTCGGGCTCGGCGCGACCGACGGCACCTACGAAATCTCCGCTGACTCCTACGTCGGTACGGTCGTGACACCCGAAGTGTCGGTGCTCATCCGACCGAAGGTGCCGCTGCACAACCTGTTCCATCTCCTAGGTGTCGCACCGCCGACGCTCGCTGGCCAGCAGTTCAACTTTGCGGTCGACCGTGACCTGCTGGTGATCATGGCATCAGTGTTCGCGCACTCTGTGGACCGAGCGACGATGCGCGGCGTGCTGCGCGGCTATCGCCACACCGAAGAGCGGTTGCTCTCGCCCCGGGGGCGCATCGACATCGTCGAACAGATGCGACGACC
>JBATWQ010000389.1:0-2453 GCA_049672765.1 Microthrixaceae bacterium
CCGGTGCGGCACCGACAACAGGGGTGATGGCCGAACGCAAATCCGCATTCTCAAGCAGGATGGTGAGGCCGATGCCAGGCTGCCCCGCCCACGGCATTCGGCACCGTTTGAAGCGTGCCCCGGTGCCGGCGGCCGCCGAGCACCGTCCGCTTGTCGGACTGCGCCGATTCCAGTTCAGCGCCGATGCAGATGACCTTTCCGAGGCGACCATCCGGGAGTGACGACGCCGCGAAGGTCAGGCGGATGAAGCGCTGGCCCGACGGAGTGGGGGTCGCGATGTCGACCACTTCGGTTTCGGAAACCCGACCGACGACCCGGACCAACGCAGCCAGAGCCTGGGCCGAGAACTGGTTGTCGCAAAGGCTCATCAGGTGGCTGCCGATCACCGTGTCGCCGGACCGTCCGAACAGCTCTGCGAATGCCGCATTGGCCGATGTGGCATGGCCCTCGGCATCGAAGCTGCCCACGGGGATCCCGGCAGCGTCGAGCGCGTGGCGTAATTCACGGTCATCGGGCGAAATCCGCCCATCTTCAACCCCCGAATGTCGGGACGGATCGGACGGAGTGATGGGCGCGCCACTCGGCTGGTTCATCTATCGATCGTCGGCACATTGGGCCGGGTCTTTGAGAACTCTCCGCGGGACGGTCCCGTTGGCAGGCGAAACCGCCTGGATTACTGACAGAATCGCGCCATGCCAATGCGCGAGGGCTGCAAATTCTTCGAGAGCCGGACCTACCCGAACGGTGATTCGGTGCGGAAGTGCGACCTGGACCTGGCGCCGGAGGCGCCTTGGCGCTGCCCTGACGACTGTCCGGCATACCAGCCCCGCCTGGCTGACGTGAACTGGAGCTACGGGTCCCTGGTAACCCCTCCAACGCCGCCCGAACCGCCGGGTCTTGGTGAGGATCCGTCAATCCCGGCGCTACTCGATGCCGCCGAGGACATCGTCAATGCCGTTGTCACGCAGACCCGTATGGAGGTCGACAACGAAGCCAGATCGGCCGAGGAGGGCCATTCGCCCATCAGCGCCGTGAAACGGATCTTGAAGCGTTGGCGGAAGTAGAAGCCGGTTTTGCCCGGTTGAAAGATGGGAGTCCCGTCGGAGCCTGGATGTTCAAGGCCCACCCTGACGTGTGGGACATCGGCTCTGCACTGCGCGACGGGGTCGAACTCGATTGGTGGCGGATGGCGCCCACCTACCGGGTAGAGCTTGTGGCCGCTGGTCAACCATGTGCTCTGTGGGTCACTCGGGGTGACCCGAGGGTTCCCAGCGGATTGTGGGCAGTGGGGAAGATCGACGGAGAGGTCTTCGAGGATGTCGGGGACCCGGACGATGACCGTTGGCGCGACCCGGTAGCGCAGCGACAACTTAGGCCCAGGGTCCCGATTCGCATGGACGTGCTCGACGAGCCACTCCGGCGAGAGGAATTCCTCGATGACCCGCGCTTGTCGTCGATCGAGATTCTGAGGGTTCCGCGAATCGGAAATCCGGCCAGCCTCTCGCCTTCGCAGTGGGCGACGATCCAGGACCTGCTCAGCTGATCATCCGCCACGCCTCGCGGATGAGACCAGACGATTCGCCGGCACGCCCGCTCGCTCGACAGGGCGCGCCCGGCCATACCTGCACATCGGAAATAGACTTTCTGAATGGTCAGACCTTCGCTGTTGAGTAGGGATCAGATCGAGTCCGAGCTCAAGGAACTTCCCGGGTGGTCCTCGGAGGCCATGTCCGAAGACCCAACTGCCCCACCGGATGGCAATTCCGAGGGCGGCACGGCGTTGGTCCGGGAATTCGAGTTCGACAACTTCACCGGAGCGTTCGGGTTCATGGCCGCGGTGGCTACCGTCGCCGAGCGGATGGGCCATCATCCGGACTGGTCGAATTCCTACAACCAGGTCACTGTGCGCCTGAGCACGCACGATGTGGGCGGCGTCACGTCACTGGATGTGGAGCTGGCCCACGAGATGTCTGCGCTGGCCGGAGCGACACGGTAAGTCGCCGGGTCTGGGCGCGAATTAGGCGGGGATCGAGTCCCGGATTGCCTGGGAAAGGGTGTTCCAGCTGAGGGTGGCGCACTTGATCCGCACCGGGAACTTCACCACGCCTCGGAGAGCTTCGAGCTCGCCCATGTCGGTATCGATCGCTTCGAGGTCCATCTCGTCCGAATCATCCTCGGAAACCCCGGGCTGATCTGAAGCACCGTCGAGAGCTTCTTCATGCAACGACATCATCGACTTGAACGACTTGGTGAGCCCCCGGACATCACCGACGGTCCTTCCCTTGACCGCTGCCGACATCATCGAGCCGGATGACTGCGAGATTGAGCACCCCTGCCCTCCGAGGCGGATGTCGGTGATCACTGCGTCGTCACCCTTGGACGGGTCGTCCAGTTGCAGATAGACGATGATTTCGTCTCCGCACAGTGGGTTGAATCCTTCGACACGATGCGCC
>JBATWQ010000390.1:0-4791 GCA_049672765.1 Microthrixaceae bacterium
GTCTATGTCCAAGCCGCTGGTGTCGAGCGAGTCTGGTGTGGGCAGATTGCCGATCGCCGACTTGACGACCTCACCCTTGCCGTCGACCCGATCGAGAACCCACTTGAGGACACGGCTGTTCTCGCCGAATCCGGGCCACATGAACTTGCCCTCGTCGGACTTGCGGAACCAGTTGACCCAGAAGATCTTCGGCAGCTTGTCGTCGTCGGTCGAATTTCCGATGTCGAGCCAGTGCTGGATGTAGTCGCCCACGTTGTAGCCCATGAAGGGGATCATCGCGAACGGGTCGAAGCGCACTTCGCCGACCGTGCCGGCGGCAGCAGCGGTCTTCTCCGAGCTCATCGATGCGCCCAGGAAGGTGCCGTGCTGCCAGCTGAAGGCCTCGGTGACGAGCGGGACGTTCGTGGCGCGACGGCCACCGAAGAGGATTGCCGAGATCGGAACGCCCGCGGGGTCCTCCCACTCGGGTGCGATCGACGGGCACTGCGAGGCGGGGGTTGCGAAACGGGCATTCGGATGGGCGGCGGGGGTCCCGGACTCAGGGGTCCAGTCATTTCCGTGCCAGTCGATCAGGTGCGCTGGCGGCTCGGCGGTCATTCCTTCCCACCAGACGTCACCGTCGTCGGTCTTGGCGACGTTGGTGAAGATGGTGTTGCCCCACATGGTGTCCATGGCGTTCTTGTTGGTCGCGTCCGATGTTCCGGGCGCAACACCAAAGAATCCGGCTTCGGGGTTGATCGCGTAGAGACGACCGTCCTCGCCGAACTTCATCCAGGCGATGTCGTCACCGATTGTCTCGACCTTCCAACCCGGGAGCGACGGAATGAGCATGGCCATGTTGGTCTTGCCGCATGCCGAGGGGAACGCTGCAGCGATGTAGCGCTTTACGCCTTCGGGGGAGGTGATGCCCAGGATCAACATGTGCTCGGCCATCCAGCCCTCGTCGCGGGCCATCGTCGAAGCGATGCGCAGAGCGAAGCACTTCTTGCCCAGCAGGGCGTTACCGCCGTAGCCAGACCCATAGGACCAGATCTCGCGGGTCTCGGGGAAGTGCGAGATGTACTTGTTCTCGCTGTCGCAGGGCCATGGAATGTCGGGACGCTGTTTGCCAGAAGCGTCCACCAGGGGATACCCGATGGAGTGGACGCACGGCACGAATTCGCCGTCGGAGCCGATGACGTCGAGGGCGCCCTGACCCATGCGGGTCATGATGCGCATCGAAGCGGCGACATAGGCGGAGTCGGTCAGCTGGACACCGACGTGGGCAATGGGAGATCCGAGTGGTCCCATCGAGAAGGGCACGACATACATCGTGCGCCCCTTCATCGCGCCCTTGTACAGCTTAAGCATGGTGGCCTTGAGCTCGTCCGGCTCGGTCCAGTGGTTGGTCGGGCCGGCGTCGATCTCTTTCTTGGAAGCGATGAACGTGCGGTCCTCGACCCGGGCCACGTCGGCAGGATCGGACAGCGCCAGGTAGCTGTTGGGCCGTTTGGCCTCATCGAGCTTCTCGAACGTGCCATTGGCTACGAGAAGATTCGCCAGACGGTCGAACTCCTCCTCCGAACCGTCACACCACTCGACTGCGTCGGGCTCGAGAATCTGCTGCCATTCGCCGACCCAGTCGATCAACTTCTGGTTGCTGGTGGTACCTGCCATTGGGATCCCTCAATTCTTCTGGCCGTTTGGGCCCGGCCGACTCACGTCAACGTGGCCAAACTCTGAGTGAACGGAGACAGATCCGGATGGATCCGTCACCATGTTCTGGACCCTGGTCCGTTAGGACTCGGGAACTGGTTCTGCATGGGCCAAGAAGGCGGGCGTCCCCATGTCGATCTCTGAACCGAGCGACAATGACGTCGCAAGGTTGTTGGAGTCCAACTCGAAACACACCCGCTGCCCCTGGCGGAGCATGCGAAAAATCGAACCATCGATAGCTCCCGGGGCGAGGTCGTATTCGCTCAGGTCCGTGTCCCTGACGACAATTCCATCGCTTGTAGCAGGATCGTAGGACTTGATGACGCCTTGCACCGACAGCTCCTCTGGCTATTAAGAGTGACCCCTATTACTTATGTAAGTGGGGTCGAGGTCGAGAGTAAACGTTCAATTCGAGGTCGGCAAAGTTGCGAGGACGGCACCGGTGGTGCGTCTCTCAGGCGGTCTTGCGGACCGTCGGCTTCTGGACCTTGCCGGCCTTGATACAACGCGTGCACACGTTCATGCGCCTGGTAGAGGACCCAACCTGCACGCGGATGCGCTGGATATTCGGGTTCCAACGACGCTTCGTGCGGCGGTGCGAGTGACTGAGGCTCATGCCGAAGATGGGCTTCTTGTCGCAGATCTCACAAACGGCGGCCATGATTTGCACTCTCGCTGATTCTCGGGGATCGGGGTGGGTCGGGGAAATCTGATCCGTCGACCTCGCTCGGACCAGGCACCCTGTGCGTGGACCGACGGAAAACATTAGTCGAACGATCCGGAACCGCCCAAGTGGCGACCGCTGGAGCCGACAATTCCGGCGTCACAGGTGCGGAACTATCATCGCGACATGGCCCAACTCTCGGAATTGAGTCCGGATGCGCTGCTCGACGCACTCGGAGTGGCCGCCGCGGTACTCGCCGATCACGCCGACGCACTTGACCGGCTCGCTCTGACTTCTGAGGACGGTGACCAGGTCGAAGGAGCCGAATTCCCTTCGCATCCTGTGTCCGGGGTCGGGCAGGGTCGGGCACTGGACCAACCAACTCCCGGAACCGACCTGGCGGCGACGCTCGAATCGGCATGTGGGCAGCCGGCACGCGGACGGGACCTTCGCAGCGTGTCGACCGCGTTGCATGCCGGTGCGGTCATAGGCGCCCAGGGTGACGCGGGGCGGGGCCTGAGCACGGTGCTCGGGTCGCTTGCCGATGTGACCATCAACGCCGACGTCGTCGACGGCGAAAGGTTCGCGTTGGCCCTTGAGTTGGCCGCGGAGCGACTCATGGCGAACAGCGACGCGCCAGAGATCGGAACAATGTCGGCGGTGTTGACCGCGGCGGCCTCGGGCGCCCTGGCAGCGCTGGACCAGCGGTTGGACCTGGGCGACATTCTCATAGCGGCCTCCGACGACGGGCTGGCCGAGCTCGAGGCAGGCCCGGTCTCCAATCCCGGACTAGCGGCTCGTGGGGCGGTTGACTCGGCGGCCGCCGGGCTCCTGTTGGTTCTCGATGCCCTTGCCGCGGTTGTGACCGGAGAGCCGCCTCCGACTGCGCCGACCGAGCAGGTGGGTCATACCGGAGCCGTCGGAGGGTCGGGCGCAGATTCGCAGCAGTTCGTCATCCGCTGCGTGGTCGAGCCGCTCGAGGGTTGCGGGATGGAGTCCGCCGCCTGGCTCGAGTCGACCTGGCACGAGATCGGTCGACTTATCGGTTTCAAGGTGAAGGGCGATCGTTGGCACGTCGAACTGCACACGACCCTGCCGGGAACTGCCGTCGAGGCGTTGTGTTCGGTCGGGGTTCCTTCCGAACTCCACATCGGCGTGGTGGACAGCCTGAGCTCGCCGGACGGTGCGGTCGTCGACGGGTCGCTGACGGCCGAGTCGATCAGCTGAGCCGTGGAGGGGCCACTCACCGTCGAAGAACTGTCCGAAATGGACGTTTCACGACTCGCCAAGGTCGGGCCGAAGAAGCTCAAGGGACTGCACCAACTGGGCATCGGTTCTCTGTTCGACCTGTTGACCCACTATCCGCGCAGGTACCTCGACCGGACCAGGCAGAAGCGTGTGGCAGATCTGGACGTTGGCGAAGAGGCGCTGGTTCTGGCGTCGGTCCGCAACGTCTCGGCCAAGCGGACCCGCAACAACAAGATGATGGTGACCGCGGACTTCCACGACGGTTCGGGGACCCTGCGGTGCACGTTCTTCAACCAGCCCTGGCGTCAACGCCAACTCGAGTCCGACGATCTGGGTGAGGTGGCGCTCTTCGGGAAGGTCGAGGTTTTCAACGGGCGCCGCCAGATGACCAACCCGGTGGTCGACCCGATCGGAACGCGGACCGGACGAATCGTGTCGATATATCCGCTGTCCGAGAAGTCCGGGCTGTCCACCTGGGAGATCAGTTCCTGGGTCCAGCAGGTGCTGCGACGCTGCGAGAAGCGCGGAATAGACGATCCGGTGCCCCCACAACTGCTACGTGAGTTCGACCTGATAGGCCGCCAAGAGGCAATGGGGGCAATTCATGCGCCGTCGTCGATGGCACACATGGAACTGGCCAGACGGCGACTGGTCTTCGATGAGGGCGTGGGTGCCGATGAGCAGGTCGACCCGGCCCGCTTCGAGGTCCTCGGCCAGCTTCCGGCGCTCGGCGGCCTTGGTGCGGTTGGTCAGCAGTCCGATAGATACGGGACGTTCCCCTAGCAGGCTCGAAGCGTCCTTGATGATCAACGCTCCGACCATCGACCGGATGGACGCCGCGTGTTGCTCGGCGAGCACCTCGGTCGGAGCCATCAGCGCTCCCTGGTGGCCCCCCTGGATTGCGGTGAGCAACGATGCGAGCGCAACGACCGTCTTGCCCGAACCGACATCGCCCTGCAGCAGACGATGCATCGGAACCGGGGACGCAAGGTCGGCTCCGATCTCGGCGATCGCCCCTCCCTGTGCCTTGGTCAGGTCATATGGGAGTGAGTCGATGAACAGCTTCAACAGGCCGGGGGCGACCCCCTCCTCAGCGCCTGTGACGTGTCGCAGCCCCTTCGAATTTCGTTCTAGATCGCGTTTTCGTTGGACCAGGAAGAGTTGGAGCCGGAGCAGTTCATCGA
>JBATWQ010000391.1:0-4913 GCA_049672765.1 Microthrixaceae bacterium
GTCGTAGCCTGCTGCAATGTCCGGAGTAAGCCCGATTCGCCTGCGACGTCCGACCCTGGTTTCGGCGCCGCTGTTTCTAATCGGACTGATGGGGACCGCGTCCTCGATCGCTCTGGGGCTGTGGGCGGCGTGGCACCCGGGCGAACTGGGCTCGCCATTCTGGATCCCGTTCGCCGTCACCACGGTCATAGGCCTGGGTGGTTTCGCAGCGGGGAGGGGTTGCTTCGTGGAGATCCGTTCCGACGAGATCGTCGACGTCATCGGTTGGGTGAAGCTGCAGCGGATCTCGCGCCCAGCCGTCTCGTCGATCCGGGTTCGATCCGGGTTCTGGAGGTTCTACGAATTGACCCTGGACACCGGATCGGTCCGGGTTCTTCTCGGAGCCACCCCGGCGCAGTTCCCCTCACGACTTCTACCCGGAGCGGAACAGCAGGATCTCTCCGACATCGACCTGATCCTGGGCGAATAGCCAGCCCATGCTGGTTGTCCAACGACCAGAGCGCCATCGTGCGCCGAAGTGCGCGCGGCGACGCTGTCGGCTTGACTCTTTGGGGTATGACCGAGCAGCGCAAGCGGAGGCTTCCGCCACCGGAGGTACCAACCAAGGTCCAGTTGGGCGTCACGCCCACACGCATGGTCCTACGTGGGTTTTTCGGACGCTGCCCCGTCTGCGGATCACGTCACCTCTTCAAGCGATGGGTGGTCATGGTCGACCGCTGCCCGAGGTGCAGCTTCCTGTTCGAACGCCTCGAGGGCCACTTCATCGGCGCCATCGCGGTCAACACGATCGCGGTGATCGGACTGATGCTCATCGTCCTCGTCACGACCCTGATCATCACGTACCCAGATCAGGTTCCCCTCGGGATCATTCCCATCCAGTTGATAATCGGCAGCGTTGGCACCTTCGTCTTCTATCCCGCGTCGAAGACCCTGTGGACCGCCATCGACATACTCATGAGACCGCTGAAGTTCGGCGAGGTCGACCCTCGATTCGTCGAGGTCGACCCACTGCGGGACAACCCGTCCAAGGGCGAGGCGCCCTCGTAGGCAGATCTACCCTCAGGTTGGGCCTTGCCGGAAGATTGAGTTGTCTCTACCGTTGAAAGACGGTCCAGCGGGACCTGAGCAGGAAGCGGGACGACGGATGCGCCAACGCGGACGAGGAGCGGTAAGCACCGCGGCGGTTGTGGCGGTCACCGCGCTGATGGCCACGACAGCTGCATGCTCCACATCTCGCGACACCCAGCAGATCGGCGCCACCGCAACCCCCAAGAACACGATCGCGCCTTCGACCTCGATAGTCGTCGGTTCAGTGCCGGCGACGACGACCATCCCCGAACTCGACCCGAACAGCGTGCCGACCGCCGAGGACACCCTCACCGCACTGCTCAGTCAGTTCGCGATCGACCCTGCCCTGCTGAGTCAGATCTCGGCACTCGCCAATGGCACACCGGACCTCGAGTCCGTTGCACGACTCCTGGGAATCGACCTGGGCGCGATCCAGGATCTGGGCCTGACCGTCCAGCAGGTCATGTCGCTGGGTGAAACCGCAATGGCCAGCCCGAATCTGGTCAAGGACCAGCTGGTCCAAGCCGGAACCGGTGGTGCGGTCGACCCTGCGGTGCTCGTGGGCCTGCTGGGCTCCTCGCTCGATCTCAACACTCTTGCCCAAGGAGCCGTCGGCTCGCTGGTGCAGGCTCTCACGCAGGCGCTAGGCGAGATGCGGCTCGAAATAACCCCCGGGTTGAGTGACCAGTTGAACCAACTGTTCCAGGCGATCGATCCGGATGGTCTCGGGAAAATCTCGACGGACCCGGCCAACTCCTCGCTCCTGGCGCTGATCGCCAGCGCGGTGCTTACCGCCAATCCGGTGTTGGTCCAGGAATTGGTGTCCAACCCACTGCTCGATCCGACCTTGAAGAGCCTGTTGGCTCAGCTGCAGTCACTTGGTGGAAGCCTGAGCGACGCCGCCATGGCCGCGCTGGTCATGGCAATCAGCCAGTTGGTACCCGGCCTGATCCCGCCGGGTGCCATTTCGGGCACCTGACGGGAGTAGCCACCTAGCGGGCGTAGATGCTCTCGATCTCGTTCGAGAACCGGGCGTTGACGCCGCGTCGCTTCAGCTTGGAGGTCGGGGTCAGCAGATCGGTGTCGGGGAGCCATTCCTCGCCCAGAATCACGACCTTCTTCACCCTCTCGGCGCCGTTGAACTGCGCCATGACCTCTTCGAGACCCTCGTTAACGGCCTTGACCACTTCGGGGGCCTTGGCCAGGTCGTTCAGATCGGTGAACTCGACGCCGTTCTGCGCGGCCCAGGCGGGGGCGAACTCGGGGTCCAACACGACCAACGCCGAGACAAACGGACGCTGGTCTCCGATGGCTGCGGCCTGACCGATCAGGGGGATCTGCTTCAGCGCCGCCTCCAGATTGGCGGGGCTGATGTTCTTTCCACCAGCGGTGATGATCAGTTCCTTCTTGCGGTCGACGATGGTCACATAGCCCTTATCATCGACCTCGGCGATGTCGCCGGAGTGCAGCCAGCCGTCCTCGTCGATTGCCTCGGCGGTCTTTTCGGGTTCGTTCAGGTAACCGACGAAGACGTTGCCGCCGCGGTAGCAGAGCTCACCGTCTTCGCCGAGCTTGACCTCGCCACCAGGGATTGCCGGGCCGACCGTTCCGGCGACAGGATGCTCGTTGGAATAGGTCATCGGCCCGGTGGCCTCACTCATGCCGTACATCTCTGCGAGGGGCAGTCCAATGGTTCGGAACCAGGTGATGAGCTCTGGGGGCAGCGGTGCAGCGGAACTGACCGCCGTCTCCAACCTGTCCAGCCCGAGGAGTTCACGAACCGTCGAGAACGCCACGGCATCCAGGAACTCGTATGTTGCGATGTCCTCTTCGGTGGCGACGCCGTCGGTCATCCGTTCACGGATCGGAGCGCCGGCCTCGATCGCCTCGTCGAACTTCTGGGCACGTTCGGCATCGCCGGACAGGGCAGCCATGACACCGGCGTGGATCTTCTCCCACACACGCGGCACACCGAACATCAGGTGTGGCCTGACCTCGGCGAGATAGGCGGTCAACAGCGAAGTTTCCGGGCAGCAACTCACTTCGTAACCGAAGCTGACGAGCGAGTAGTGGCTGGTCATTCGCTCGGCGATGTGTGCCATCGGCAGGTACGAGACCACCCGCTTGCCGGGGGCACCTTCGCGGGTCCAGCCGAACGCGCTGAGCAAGCTCTCGGCGGTCCAGACCAGGTTGTAGTGCGACAGCATCACGCCCTTCGGGTTTCCGGTGGTGCCCGAGGTGTAGATGATCGTTGCGATGTCGTCGGGTGAAGCCGCGTCCAGTGAGCTCGCCAGGTCAATCGGATCGTTCGAAGTAAGGACCTCGGGGCCGAGCACACCGTCCGGAACGGATGCTTCTGGGTGCAGCACGACGATCGTCGAGAGTTCCGGCAGCGAGTCGCGGATCGGCGTGAACTTGGCGAGGAAGGAGTCGTCCTCGACGATCGCAACCTTGGCGGAGCAGTGGGTGGCGAGGTACTGAACCTGCTCGGGGGCCGAAGAGTTGTAGATCGAGACCGGAGTCGCTCCCAGGAAGACAACGGCGATGTCGAGCCAGTGGAAATCCGGGATGTTGCGCATCATCAGCAGCACCCGGTCGCCGTGACCGACACCGAGGGTCTTCAGGCCGGCGGCCGCCTTCGCCACGTTTGCGGCAACCTCGGCGAAGGTGAAGTCGGTCCAGGTGTCGTCTTCGTTCTTCCACCTGAGTGCGACCTTTTCGGCGTTGGCCGAGCTGGTCTGGAGGAACTCCGTCAGCACGGTGCGCCCCTCGGCGAGCTTTTCGAAGTCCTCGTTCGTCGGCATTGTCGAATGACCCCAGTCCTCATGGGACCGCCTGGCGCGGTTCCTCGTCAGTTCCGTGGACTGTACCGCGCGGTCCCACGTCTTGTTTCCCGGCGACGCGGATGCGGTTCATCTGGGCGCCTTTCCCAGCCTGGGAGCACAGACGGCATTGACGGGAGCCTCCCAACCGAGAGACTCTTGACTGACCGGTCAAGAGTGATCGGCTTCGGAATTTCAACCCGATTCTCGGACCCCGGGTGCATCTCCGGACATCACCGAGGGAACGGGCCCGGAAACTCCAGAGATCACCAGAAGGGAACTTCCAATGCCAGAGGCAGTCATCGTCGATGTGGTCAGGACAGCTGCGGGGAAGCGCAACGGAGCGCTATCGGGTTGGCACCCGGTGGATCTCGCCGCCGAGACGCTCAAGGCCCTGGTCGAACGCAACAATCTCGATCCTGCCATGGTCGATGACGTCATCATGGGTTGTGTCAGCCAGGCCGGAGCTCAGGCTCTGAACATCGGTCGCAGCGCTCTGCTGGCAGCCGGTTGGCCCGAGACCGTTCCAGCGACGACCATCGACCGTCAGTGCGGGTCCTCTCAGCAGGCGTATCACTTCGCAGCGCAAGGAGTCATGGCCGGCGCGTACGACATCGTCGTCGCCGCGGGCGTCGAGAGCATGAGCGTCGTTCCGATGGGCGGTTCCATCGGTCGTGACATCGGCTTCCCGTTCGGTGCCGCAGCTGACCGCTACAAGGATGTCGAGCAGATGCCCGGTCACAAGGGTCTGGTCGGCCAGGGAATCTCGGCCGAGATCATCGCCAACAAGTGGGGCATCTCCCGCGAGGAACTCGACGCTCTCGGCCTCCGCTCCCAGGAACTCGCCCAGCAGGCCGCCGACGAAGGCCGCTTCGACAACGAGATCATTCCCGTCGAAGCCCGCATCCGCGACAAGGAGACCGGCGAGATCAAGAACCTCGGAACCATGCACATCCGGGACGAGGGAATCCGCCCCGGCACGACAGCGGAGGTGCTGGCCAAGCTCAAGCCCGCCTTCATGGC
>JBATWQ010000392.1:0-3106 GCA_049672765.1 Microthrixaceae bacterium
GTCATCCCCGGACTCCCCGAACTGGTGGACGCCCATCGCGGAGATCGACCCGACCCCGATGAGATCCGCCGCCTCTTCTTCAACATCGAAGATCGCGGTTACGCCCTCCTGCTGGGGCGAAGACGAGCGCGCGATGCATCTTCGATGGGACCAATCTCGACCTCCGCCGCAATAGAGGGCGTCAGGCGGACCTTCGACACCGTGGTCATCGACGTCGACCCCGAACTCGACGGCGAGGATGAGACCGGTTCAATCGACATCGAGAACCACCACGGTGTCACGCGGGTAGCGACAGGCTTATCCGATCTGGTGCTGCTGGTGGTACGCCCCGGCATGAAGGGCATGCATGACCTGACCGAACTCGTCGATACATTTTCGGAATTCGGAGTGCCCCGAGACAAGCTGCTGCCGATCATCAACTTTGCACCGCGGGGAGCGCTGGCCCGAGCCGCTCTGACGAGACTGGTTTCTCAACTCACCGACCTGGACGGGCAATCGACCAGCCCTCCCATCTTCCTGCCGCCCGTCCGTTCACTCGAAGACGTCCACAACTGCGCATCGCGGCTGCCCTCCAATCTCACGTCGCACCTTGGCCGTGCAGTGGACCATCTCATTCCGGCCGTTGGCGCAACGACGGCGGCGGTGAAGGGATCTCCCTCGAAGCTCGGCTCGCATGACCATTCCCGGATCGAGGTCGCGTGATGCTCGAAGCCACCACTCCGCTCGAACAGATCGAACGCTCGGTGCAGTCCCGAGCGACATCACTCTCCCTCGATGTCGATTCCGATGATGGACGCGCCCGCCTGAGAGAAATGATCGACGAGACAGTCCTTGAGTGGACCGCCCAGCATCAAAGGGGACAGCGTCAGATCGCTCTTTCCGACCCAGAGGGTGTGGCCGATCGAGCGTTCAGAAACCTGGCCCGTTACGGACCGCTGACCGAACTCCTCGACGACGATGACGTCTGGGAAATCATGGTCAACGCCCCCGATTCGATCTTTGTCCGGCGTCACTCCGGTGGCAGCAGGTTCCACGACGAGGTCTTCCACGACGACGAACACGTGACCAGGACCATCACCAAACTTCTCGATGATTCCGGAACATCGCACCGCAAACTCGACCCCAAGGAGGGTCTCCAGGATGCACAACTCGACAGCGGGGCACGAATACACCTGGTCCACGGTGACCTGAGTCGGGGCGGCCATCTGCTCCTCAACATTCGGAAGTTCTCGGGCGTCTCCATCACCAGACTCGACGAACTTGTCCGCCGTGGTTCTCTTACGACGAACGCAGCCGAGTTTCTGAGCGCGGCCGTCCGGTCCCGTATGAGCATCATCTTCGCCGGGGCACCGGGTGCGGGTAAGACGACGCTGCTCTCGTGTTGCGCCGCCGAACTCGATCCATCGCTGCGGGTTGTCGTCGCCGAGGAGGTCTTCGAGGCCGACGTGCCGATACTCAACGTCGCGAGCATGCAGACCCGGCCGGCGCGCTCGGATCGCAGCGAGGTCGATCTTCGTCGGCTGGTGGCAGGCTTCCTGAGGATGGCTCCCGACGTGGCGATTGTCGGCGAGGTCCGTGATCGTGAAGCGCTTCCCCTGCTTCTTACGCTCTCATCTGGCGTCACCGGTTACACCACCATTCATTCCGGCTCCGCGCACTCAGCTTTGACGAGGCTCAAGTTCCTCGCCCAACTGGGTGATCGCCAGGACATTCCCGTTGCGGCGTTGAACAGCATGGTTTCTGAGTCGGTCGATCTGGTTGTCCACACCGAACGGACGTCGTCCGGACCTCAGGTCAGCTCGATCTTGGCGGTTGAAGATCTGACTTCCGGACCTGACGCGGTCAACTTCACGACCACCGAACTCTTCTCCCGAGACCGTGAGCACGCTTCCCTGGAACCCACGGGGCTCATCCCCCTCCGGGCCACCAAGAAGATGGCCCGATTCGGCTTCGACACCAGAACGCTGCTCGGCGAGAAGGTCACCTGACATGGCTTCCCTGATGTTTGCAGCGTGCGCGGCCGTCGGTTTGTACGTGCTCCTCACCGCGCAGCAGAGCCGAATCACACTCGGGTCCGCTGGTGACCACATCACCTCAACGCCCCGGCCACGCCGACTGAACCCCCATCAGCGACTTTCGGAAGCGTTGACCCGGGCAGGGCTCGACGGTGTATCTCCGACACAGTTCACGGGAGCGTCACTAACGGTCGGATTACTGGTGATGGTTCCTTCTGCAATTATCTTCGGACCAGGTCCTTCGACTCTGATTATCGGCGGGTGTGCAGCGACGATCCCGTCGGTCCTCTGGCGGCGACGCCGTCAGGTCACCCGGCGAGTCGCCAGAGACTCCTGGCCGCGGCTGATCGACGAGCTCCGGGTTCTGACAGGCTCAGCCGGCCGACCAATTCCGCAGGCTCTGATCGAAGTCGGACTCAGCGGGCCGGAAGAACTCCGACCGGCGTTCATCGCTGCCAGGAGGGAATGGGCTCTGACAACCGATTTCGGTCGGATGATCTCGGTGCTCAAGCACAGCCTGGCTGACCCAGCAGCGGACGCCACCTTCGAGACCCTTCTGGTTGCGGTCCAGGTTGGAGGAGATCTGGATTCCAAACTCGCCGCCCTTGCCGAGGACCGACGACAGGACCTACTCGGACGCAAGGATGCACAGGCCAAGCAGGCCGGAGCGAAGTTCGCTCGGATCTTCGTCATCATCGTTCCCGGTGGAATGGCCCTGGCGGGTCTGAGTGTGGGAGATGGTGCCGCTGCCTACCGAACTTCCACGGGACAGATTCTGGTGTCGGTCGGGGTCGCATTGGTGGTGCTGTGTTGGTTCTGGGCCAGCCGGATAATGCGGCTGCCCGAGCCGAGGCGGGTATTCGAAAAATGAACGCGATCGATGTCCTGTTGGCGTGCCTCATTGGAACCGGCGTCGCTCTCATCCTCGCCGGAGCGCCTTGGTTCCGTCGGGTACCCATCGGCGACCGGATCGCACCCTATGCGCGGGGTGCCTTCCATCGATCCCACGGGGCCGGCAGTGACCTGCCCCTCCGGTTGGTTCTTGAGCCGCTGCTCATCGATATCGGCGGACGCATCAGTCGACTTCTCGG
>JBATWQ010000393.1:0-2608 GCA_049672765.1 Microthrixaceae bacterium
ATCTATGGCTGCCATCACGCTCGCATGGTCGAGTGGTGGTAATCGGATGCTGATGGTTCCCATGCCGTCCGGTTCTGTGCGACAGGAGAGTCCGGTGTTCTTCTTGTGGCGCTTGTCGGTGTCCTCGGGGTCTTCATTCTTGTCGCACCATTGGGCGAGTCGGACAGCGAGGTCGCGTGCCGGTGTGTTCTCGGCGAGGTCGCACAGCTCTTCATCCCGCTCGGGGTGCTCGACCGCGATGCGGGTGAGGGTCCGAACCTGGGAGTAGGAGAGCCGTCCAGATGCGAATGATCCGTCGATAGTAGGTAGGCGGGTGAGGGCATGGCCGACTCGGAGCCATTCGCGGGCCGTGCCGAAGGCGATCTCGAGTTCTTCAGCTATCCACCCGGCGCAGGTGCTGTGGCGCGTCCGGGCCCAGATGCCGGTGTTGTCATAGGCGGCGCTGGTAGTGACAATCCGGTAGTGGAGGGTCCGGAGCTTCATTCCGAGTTGGCGCATCCGGCACTCGAGCTCGGCCCCCGTGGGGACCGGACCCCCGTCTCGTGTGTTGTGTGACGCGTCGCCGCGGCTGTAGCCATCACGGCCAGGGCTGGAAACTGGCTCTGGCCCTCGATCTGACTGTGGCCCTGGGTTTAACACCGACATCGTGGCTCCCGCTGACAGTCCGAACGAACTCCAAAGGGGAGCCCGATCGGAGAAAAGTGAGGGGGAAGCTCGAATATTTGCCTCTTAAGAGACCAGGACCTGCCGGCGCTTGTACATGGGCTCCGGCCAGCGGAGGTAGCTGATCGAAACCGTGAGATCAGCCTACCGATCAGGTGTGACACTCATTTGAGCGGGTGCGACGGCCGGATACCTTGCCGAGAGTGGTAGAAACGCGTCCGCGGGTGCGCTTTGACTACTCGGAGTGAGATCTGAGTGAGATCTGAGTGGGGATGACCCCAGTTGGCATCCACATCGCAGCCACATCCGATCAGGTCATCCTGGGATGGATCAGTCAGCACGCTTCAGTCAGCACGCGGGCCACCGTGGGGCCCATGCCGTACCTTCGACATGGTCAGGATCTCCACCTATCGCCGACCACTGAACGGGTCGAGGCGAACCAGGTCGTAGCGTGCCAATGCCAGCCCGTCCCGACGATCCGCGACTACCTCTATCCTTGTCGGGTGTCGAACTTCGTGGACGAGTGTGGACTGAACGTCAAGGGCGGGGATGGCGGTGCTGGCTGCGTCTCGTTCCGGCGTGAAGCCCACGTCGCACTTGGCGGCCCGGACGGCGGCGATGGCGGCACTGGAGGGAGCGTCTGGCTGGTCGCCGACCGCAACGTGGCGTCGTTGTTGTCCTTTCGGGATCATCCGCATCGCAAGGCGATGAGCGGGACCCACGGATCGGGAAAGAAGAAGCACGGCCACGGCGGGGATGACCTGTTGGTCCACGTACCGGTCGGAACGACGATACGTAGCCAGGACGGGACCCTGCAGGCCGACCTGGTCAACGACGGAGACCGATGGATGGCCGCCGAGGGGGGTGTCGGCGGCAAGGGTAACGCCAGATTTCTGTCCAACCGCCGGCGAGCCCCGGGGTTCGCCGAGCAGGGTGAGATCGGCGAGGAACGATGGCTCCGACTGGAGCTCCGTCTCATGGCTGACGTCGCACTGGTGGGTTTTCCGAACGTCGGCAAGTCGACGCTGATCTCCCGGATCTCGGCGGCCCGTCCAAAGATTGCCGACTATCCGTTCACCACGCTCGTGCCGAACCTGGGCGTGGTCTCCCTTCCCGAGAGTGGCGGGCAGGCGTTCGAGATGGTCGTAGCCGACATTCCCGGCCTGATCGAAGGCGCCGCAGAAGGCAGGGGCCTGGGCCACCAGTTCCTCCGCCACATCGAACGCGCCCGGGTTCTGGTCCTGCTGATCGATCTGTCTCCATTCGCTCTGAGCACCCCTGATGACCAGATGAGAACGCTGCTCAACGAACTTGAGACCTACAGACCCGAACTAGTTGAACGTCCACGGGTCCTCGTCGGATCGCGCTCAGACGTCGCCGAGGCCGACGTGGTCGAGGGCTTTGACGGCCTCGTCATCTCGGCGGTGACGGGACTAGGGCTCAATGAACTGCTCACAGCACTGAGGAACCTCGTTTCTGAGGCTCGATCCGAGATGCCCGAGCCAGAAGGATTCGTGACGCTGCGACCGGTTGCGGAAGGGATCACCATCACCCGGCGAGACGACGGCAGTTTCGAGGTCCTCGGCCGTGAAGCTGCCCGGGCGGTCGGTCTTTCGGATCTGACAAATCCGGAGGCCCTGGATGAGGCGCGTGAGCGCCTGACCCGACTCGGGGTGGACAAGGCGTTGGCGCGCGCCGGTGCGAAGAACGGCAACGTCGTGCACATATCGACCTTCAGCTTCGACTACGAATCAGATGACACCCTCGACGTTCAGCCTTTCGACGAGCCCAGCACCAGCCGGGTTGGCAGGCGGAGATCCGAAGACCGGATCGGCGGAGAGGATTTTGACGCCGATTTCGACGATGACGATTTGGGCGGCGAGTTCTTCGAGCATCTGGATTTCGGTGAGGATGACGAGGACGACGATGGTGATCAGGTCGGAGC
>JBATWQ010000394.1:0-3759 GCA_049672765.1 Microthrixaceae bacterium
GCCTTGTCGTAGCCGAGTTCGTCGAGAACGGAGTCCATCTTGGCGGCCATTTTCTGGAGGACGACGGGTGCTGTGTCCTTCTCGTCGAACTCATAGGTGTCCGGAAACAGGAACCCCTCCCACCCGGCCTCGGCTGGCTTGTAGGAGGAGCGGACCTGCCCGGAGTCGAGAGCCTGCTGCAACTGGGCGACCGTGACGGTCCCCATCTGGGATTCGATCTCCTTGAGCGCGTCGCTGAGGCGTAGACCCTCGGTCACACGTACGACCTTGGAGGCCGCTGCGACGGGACCGGCGGCCAGTACTTCGATCGCCTCATCGAAGCTGGACGACTTTCTGAAGTCGACGTACTCCCCTGCCTTCCACGGGCCCGCGTTCTTCCAGCCGACGTAGTAGGTGAAGATACTCGAACTGGAAATGATGTCCTTGTCGGCGAGCAGCTTCCCGATCGATGCGGTCGAGGCACCCTTGGGGACCACGACCTTCTGAACTTCCTCGCCCTGTGGTCCTGAAGGGTCGATCTTCTTCGACGCCCAAAGAAGTCCACCGCCGGCGAAAATTCCGAGGACCAGCACGATCACTGCAAAGACCGAAAGCACCCGCCTGGCCCTGCTCGTGTCGCGCGGAAGCACGACGTACTCCTCACCAAAGTCGGGCTCGACGGCAACATCGTTCCCTGCTCCACCCGCCTTCCTGGCGGGGCCCGCGTTCCTGACGGCGCCATCGTTCCCTGCTGCAGCCGCGTTCCTGGCGGGGCCCGCATTCCTGACGGCGCCACCGTTCCTGGGGCGGCCTGGGTTCTTGGCGGGACCTGGTCCAGGAGCACCCTGAGGACCTTTGCGTCCCGGGTTGCCAGCGGACCGTTGGGGTCGCTGTCCACCCCGCCCCGAGGTGGCGGCACGGGAGCCACCGGGTTGGCCCTGTCGACCTTGGCCCTCTCGACCTTGACCCTCTCGACCTTGGCCCTGTCGACCTTGACCCTGTCGACCGCCGGTTCGTTCATCCGAGGCTTCCTCGCCGGTCGACTCCTGGCCTGTTGGACGACGCCGTACCACGGGAGGTACTGCGTCCGGGTCGAACTGATCGGGGGGATTCACGTCTGGTTTTCCTTATCGCGTTCGAAGTCGAGCCAGGCCTGAAGAATCACCGACGCCGCCACGGCGTCCACCATCTTGCGACGCTCAGCCGCGCCCAGATTCATCTCGCGCAGCGAGCGGTCCGCAGTGACGGTGCTGAGGCGCTCATCATATGTTTCAACTGGAATCTCGACGGCCTTGCGAATCAGCTTCACCTCGGCCGCTGCACGTTTGGCCGCCGGGCCGACGGAGCCGTCGAGCGAGAACGGCATTCCCACCACGATGCACTCGGCCTCGACTTCGGTTGCCATATCGAGGATCCGTCGGTGATCGCTCTGACGGTCGGTCGAACGCTGAATCACCTCGAACGGGACCGCAACGGTCCCTTCGGTATTGGAGATCGCCACTCCGATTCGCTTGCTACCCAGGTCCAGTCCCAAGGCCCTCATCATGCACCTACCGAAGTCGCCAGCCTCACAACGATCCCAGAACCGAGCGGACAACGTCGAGCGCCTCGTCGATCTTCTCAGGGTCGCGTCCCCCGGCTGCTGCCAGTTCGGCTCCCTTGCCTCCGCCGCCTCCAACAACCCGGATCGCGTCGGAAATCAACTCACCCGCGTTCAGCCCGGAATCCGGCGCGACGGCCGAAACGAACGCCACGCCCTTTCCTCCGGGTGATGTGGCCAGGACAACCGCCCGCATTCCCGGCCGGTCCCTCAGCGCGACCGCCAGGTCTCTCAGCTCGTCACGGGACTCGACGTCTACCCTTCCCACCAGGACCCCGTCGACGGCTTGGGCGGCCAGGTCCTCGGCGTGGGATCCGGCAAGTTCCTGTCGCAACGACTTCAGCTCGTCCTTCAGTCCCTTGAGCTCGCCGAGCTTGCGTTCAACACCCTCCACCAGGCTCTCGGGTGTCACCCCGAGCAACTCAGCGGCCCGATTCGCGGTCGCCTCTTCGGCACGCATCCTCTTCAGCGGCCCCATGCCCGTCACGGCTTCGATCCGGCGGATGTTCGAACCGATGGATCCTTCCGAGATGATCTTGATCATCCCGATGTCCCCCAGCGCGCTCACGTGGGTTCCGCCGCACAACTCGGTGCTGTGATCACCGGCCTGGAGGACCCTGACCCGCTCGCCGTACTTGTCGCCGAAGAACGCGATCGCCCCCAGTTCACGGGCCTCATCCATCGATGTTTCAAAGTGGTGAACCTGGTCGTTGCCAAGGACCTCGGCGTTGGCCAGGTCCTCGATCGTGGCTATCTCGTCGTCTGTCACCGCCGCAAAGTGCGCGAAGTCGAAACGGAGCCTGTCCGGACCCACCAGGGAGCCCTGCTGTTTCACGTGGGACCCGAGAACCTCGCGCAGCGCCCAGTGCAGAACGTGGGTTGCCGTGTGGTTACGACGGATGGCCGATCGCCGTTCGATGTCGATGGCGGCGAGAGCGCTCTGGCCGACTTCTATGGTGCCGTCGACGATTTCCACCACGTGTCGGTTCAGAACTCCCGGAACCGCGTAGTTGGTGTCGAGAACCTCGGCCCGACCGGTAGAGGTCGTGATGGTCCCAGTGTCGCCAACCTGTCCGCCGGACTCCGCGTAGAACGGCGTCCGGTCGAGGAACACCGAGTTGCCGACGATTCCGACAATGGTCGCTTCGGTCGAGTTCTCTTCACGGCCGGTGAATACGGTCGGTCCCGCCTCGGCGAGGATCCGTCGTTCGGACTCGACGTCGTCCCCGGCTGCGACACCGGTCTTCTTGCCGGCCGCCCGGGACCGGTCCCGCTGCTCGGCCATCGCTGCGTTGAAGCCGTCGATGTCGACGCTCACGCCGCGGAGTTCTGCCATCTCCTCGGTTACCTCAAGGGGGAACCCGTAGGTGTCGTGCAGCACGAAGGCCACGTGGCCGTCGAGCGACGAACCGGCTTGCAGGGAATCGAGTTCGGAGTCCAACAGGACCGAACCTCGAGCGAGCGTCTGGCGGAACTTGTCCTCCTCGCGACCGATCATCTCGACGATCAGGTCACGCTGGTCGACCAGTTCCGGGTACGCGCCACCCATGATGTCGACACAGCTCTCGACGAGTGGGGGCATGACCCTGTTCTCGACACCGAGCATGTACGCGAATCGCACTGCTCGTCTGATGATCCGACGCAGCACGTAGCCCCGGTCCTCGTTGGAGGGGACCACCCCATCTGCCACCAGGAACGAGGCAGTACGGGTGTGATCCGCCAGAAGCCGCAGGCCGATATCGCCGAGTTCGGAGTCGCCGAGAGCCTGTCCGGTCACCTTCTGGGCCGACTCGACGAGCCTGGCAAGCACGTCTGCCGCATAGAGCGTGTGGCTACCGGCCATGACCGCAAGAATCCGCTCGAGACCGGCGCCGGTGTCGACGTTGCGCTGGGGCAGGTCGCTCAGTTCGCCGTTCTCTCCGCGGAAGAACTGTGTGAAGACCAGGTTCCAGATCTCGACGTAGCGGTTCTCGGCCAGCGGGTTTGCGGGGCCACCTTCCGGGCCCATCTCGGGACCGAAGTCGTAGAAGATTTCCGACGATGGCCCGCACGGACCTGTCTCGCCCATCTCCCAGAAGTTGTCCTTGTCGAGACGCTGGATCCGTTCCCGCGGGAAGCCGACGGCGTCGGTCCAGACCTTCTCGGCCTCATCGTCACCGGTGTGGCAGGTCACCCAGAGC
>JBATWQ010000395.1:0-2882 GCA_049672765.1 Microthrixaceae bacterium
GCTACAACCAGATTGCGTCCCGACGCCTTTCCCGGGTCCTTTGTCTCTAGTACGAAATCGTGGATGCTCCTGTACGATGTGGGGGGAACATTGGCTGTCGCATTTGCCGCGTGGCGCAGAACGGGGATCAAGATGAGTCGGGTCCGTAAGGCAGTGATACCGGCGGCAGGACTGGGCACGCGGTTCCTACCGGCCACAAAGGCACAACCCAAGGAAATGCTGCCAGTCGTCGATCGACCTGCGATCCAGTACGTCGTGGAGGAGGCCGTCCGGGCCGGTCTCGATGACATCCTCATCATCACCGGTCGCAACAAGCGTTCCCTGGAAGACCATTTCGATCGCAACTTTGAGCTCGAGTTCCATCTCCGCTCCAAGGGCAAGTTCGACGACTATGACGAGGTCGTCGAACTGGCCGAGTTCGCGGACATCCACTTCGTCCGTCAGGGTGAGCCTCTGGGACTGGGACATGCGGTCTCCGTCGCCCGCAAGCACGTGGGCGATGAGCCTTTCGTAGTGATGCTGGGCGACGACATCATGGACGAGCGGTCGATGGTGCTCGACAACATGATCAAGTCCTTCGACGAGTCCGGGACCTCCGTGATCGCCCTGATGGAGGTAGCTCCTGAGGCGATCTCGTCCTACGGGTGTGTCGAGGTCGCCTCCCGGGACGGGTCGCTCTGTGAGATCGCCGGGATCGTCGAAAAGCCGAAACCCGAAGACGCGCCTTCCAACCTGGCGGTCATGGGGCGGTATTTGCTGACCTCGGAGATTTTCGACCGACTCGACGAGACCACCCCCGGAGTGGGGGGCGAGATCCAGCTCACCGACGCGATCGCGGGACTTCTGCGCAGCGGGTCGGTAAACGGCTACATCTTCACCGAAGGGCGCTTCGACATCGGCAACAAGCTGGACTACCTGCGGGCGACGGTAGAACTGGCGCTCCGCCGCGAGGACCTCGGTGGCGACTTCCGCAAGCTCCTCGCCGAGATCGCCCACCGCGAAGGACTCGTCTAGTCCGGTTCGCGCAACCGGTGGTTCTCTTCGACCCTGGGGGTCGGTCGACCGACGGTTCCCCGGCCCACTGGGTCGTCACGAGGTCTTTCATCGTCTGATCAGAGCGTGCCTGGTTCTAAGCTGCGGGAATGTCTGACAGAGGATTGACCCATCTGGACCCACTTGGGCGTGCCCGGATGGTCGATGTGACGCCGAAGGACCCGACCCACCGGCGCGCCATCGCCAGAGGACGAGTGTTCATGAGCACCGAGACGACCTCGCTCGTCGCCCGCGGGGCGATCAACAAGGGCGACGTTCTCAGCGTCGCCCGGGTGGCGGGAATCCAGGCGGCAAAGCGGGCCTCGGACTTGATTCCCCTCTGTCATCCGGTACTTGTGGGCGCAATGCTCATCAACTTCCGGATCGAGGACACGTTCATCGAGGTCGAGTCCCAGGTAGAGACCGTCGACCGAACCGGCGTCGAGATGGAGGCGCTGACCGCCGCATCCGTCGCGTGCCTGACCATCTACGACATGTGCAAGTCCGTCGACCGCGCCATGGTCATGGGTGACATTGCCCTGTGGGAAAAGACCGGCGGCCGCTCAGGCACGTTCCGTCGCCGCACCGGTGACGACTCCGAGGATGTCCTGGATCGCTAGTCGTTGACCGGGTGGTTGCCGGTGTGATTGATCATCCTCGCTGAGTTACAGCGATGTATTTCGTCAACAACTTGTAACACTCGAAGCGCGACCGTAAGATTGCCGACGGATTTGTAGCATCCGCGCCTCCCTCAGAATGATCAGTCAAACTGGTCCCCGAGACAAGTGCGGTTCAGTCGGTTTGAGCAAAAGGACGTGACTTCTCGATGAACCCTTCGACGCTGATCTTCTTGGGCCTGGCGGTCGTCTGGGTAATTGTCCTGCTCCCAGAGGCCATGCGGAAGCTGTCAGCGACTCGTAGCTCCGACTCGATCCGTACGTTCAACCACCAGCTCTCAGCGCTTCGTCGTCAGGGCGACCAGGGAATGGCCGGCGCCAGCTCGCGATCCAACGTGATCAGCATGAACGGAAGCCGCACCAACCGGCCCACCTCGGCTCCTCAGAGCGGTTCGGTCCAGGTCTCGCCGGCGGTTCGTAAGCGTCGCCAGGAAGTCATGACGACCCTGGGTTCGGTCGCAGTTCTCACACTTCTCTGCACTATCGCCTTCGGCTCCGCCTTCCTGGTGCTGCATGTCATCGCCGACGTGTTGCTGATCGCATACGTCGCTCTGGTGGTCCAGGCCAACAAGGCCCCGGCCCCGTCCTTCAGCAACTCGCTGTCGTCCGGCTATTCGCCGGCAAACGACTACGGGCTGCGCACCGCGACGGTTCGTCAGGTCACCCCGGCGCCACGGCGCGTCGCCAACTGACCAGAGCCGTCAAATCGGTTTCAAGTTCGCCCACGCTGAGTCTCGACGGTCGCTCTGTGACCTGACCGACCCGTCGGGCTAAAGTGACCGAGCCGGCAGCGCCGGTACCCGCGGGGGTGTAGCTCAGTTGGCTAGAGCGCTTCGGTCGCATCGAAGAGGTCGTGAGTTCGATTCTCATCACCTCCACCCGCGTGGATGTCCAAGACATCCGAGTTGCCCCGGCTCACAGAGTCGGGGCAACTGACGTTCTGGACTGGAAATCGGGAGAACTGGGAAGGGATCTGAGGACCCGATCCAGGCTGATGGTGCGCACCCCTGTCTCCCGGACGGGCTCGGACCCGTGGAAAGCCCATCGGCTAGCCTCGATCTGACGTCGTCTTGAAGGAGCCCACTCTTGTCCTCGGAGAACCTGCACGAGTCGCCCGACGTACTGCCGCCCGAAGTCATCGACCGCCACAGGGCGATCGTCTCCCTAATGGAG
>JBATWQ010000396.1:0-21501 GCA_049672765.1 Microthrixaceae bacterium
GTGCTGCAGGCTTCACCCACGAGCGATTCGCTGCAGGTGGCGCTTGCTGCAGCGGCGACAGGGCAGGCCCTCGTCATCACCCCATCCATAGCAGAGGGGGACCGCCTGGCGCGGGGGCTGCGCAAGCGGGGTGCTGCCATCGCCAGGTGGCCGGGTGACTGGGCAGCAGCAGCGGGTGGAGCGACCGTCGTCGGTGGTAGAACTGCGGCGTTTGCACCAATGCCTGCGCTGTCCGCGGTAGTGGTCATCGATGAGCACGACGAGTTGCTCCAGAACGAGGGCTCACCCACCTGGAACGCGCGAGAGGTTGCCGTGGAGCGCGCCCGACGCGCCGGAGTTCCGTGTCTGCTGGTGTCGCCGTGCCCTTCGCTGGAAGCATTCACAGCACAGTGGGGGGCGCTGATTGCAGACGACGCAGTCGCCATGGGCGACGATTTCCTCCAACCAAGAGGACGGCTTCCACGAGGTTTGACGAGAGACGGCTGGGCCCCGCTGGTGGTGATCGACCGACGCGGTGAAGACACCGGGCGCAGCGGTCTGTTCTCGAACCAACTCGTCGGGCTGATGAAGGAGGCACTGGCGCGTAGCAGTTCCGTGATCTGCGTACTCAACCGCACGGGCAGGGCGCGGTTGCTCGCCTGTCGCAGCTGTTCGACCGTCGCTGCGTGCGCCGAATGCGGCGCTGCGGTCTACCAGAACGATCAGGGCGAGCTGGTCTGTATGCGCTGCGGAGCGGTTCGACCGGCGATCTGTGTCGAATGCGGATCGACCGCCCTTGCCCTGCTGCGGGTCGGTGTTACCAGGGCTCGTGAGGAACTCGAGGCGTTGCTACGGGTCCCCGTTGCGTCGGTGACCGCCCGCGAAAAGGACGCCCAGGGCTTGGACCAGGCTCCGGTTCTCATCGGCACGAGGGCTGTGCTGAACCGGCGGCACCGAGCCGGATTAGTCGCGTTCCTGGATATCGATCAGGAACTGCTGGCACCTCGCTATCGGGCTGCCGAGGAGGCTTTCGGGATGCTGGCCACGGCCTCGCGTCAGGTGGGCGGACGCAACAGCGGGGGCCTGGTCGTGGTGCAGACCCACTTTCCGGAACACGAGGCAGTGCAAGCTGCCGTAAGGGCCGATCCTCGTCTGGTCTCCAACGCAGAACTGGCCCGTCGACGCCTTTTGGGGTTTCCGCCTGCCGCGTCGATTGCAGTACTCGGATACGAGGCCGCCCCGGAGTTCATCGAACGGCTGGGTGGCCCGGACGGCGTAGCGGTCGGCGACTCGGGGGAAGGCGAATGGATGGTCCGATCTCGATACGCGGGTCGGCTCCAGGACGCCCTCGCATCGGTGGATCGTCCGCCGGGTCGCCTGAAGCTGCAGGTCGACCCGATGCGCCTAGGTCGCTGAGCCGCCCGGCTCCGCCGCACGATGTGTGACCCGGAACAAGCGGTAGCCCTGACGGGACCTGACACGTTCTATCTCGAAGCCGAGTCCGGTGAGCCACTTGGCGAGTGAGTCGGCTCCCAGGTGCTTCTGGATGACCAGCCACGCCTCGCCGTTCGGTTCGAGTCGATCCAACCAGAATTCGAGCAGCTCGTGGAGCGCTGCCTTGCCGACCCGGATCGGCGGGTTCGAGACGATTGCCGTGACCCTCAGATCATCGGGAATGTCCTCGGGACGCAGGACGTGAACCGGCGTGTCGACGGACGCGTGGTGCTTCAGATTCTTGCGGGTCAGGTCAAGCGCCCGGCCGTTGACGTCGACCGCCCAGATCGGCTGACCGGGGCGCCGCAGGGCGAGCGTCGTCGAAATTGCGCCGTAACCGCAGCCGACGTCGACAACCGCTCCCGCCGGCAACTCCGGAAGTTCCATCAATAGAATTTTCGTCCCCGGGTCGATCCGCTCGGCCGAGAAGACACCCCGGTCGGTGTGCAACTCGATGCTCAGATCAGGGAGAGTCAGCCGGACCGTCGAGGGCCTCGACCCGACCGTCGGATCATCGGTGAAGTAGTGCCCGCCGCCCGTGGCTACGGATGCCTCACCGTCGCGCTCAGGTAGGTCCACGCCGCTCACGGTAGCCTGTTGCCATGGCCTCCCCCTATGCCATCCGAATCGTCGGAGATCCCGTTCTGCGTCAGCGCGCCGACGACGTGACCGATATCGACGGTCGCCTCGTCAAACTGGCCGACGACATGGTCGTGACGATGTACGAGGCCCCCGGACTCGGCCTGGCCGCTCCTCAGGTCGGGGTCCAGAAGCGATTTTTCGTCTACGACCTCGGAGCGGGCGACGGTCCTCAGGTTCTGATCAACCCCGAGATCACCGAATCGGACGGGGAGTGGGAGTACTACGAGGGCTGCTTGTCCGTGCCGGGTATGGGATTCGACATCGTTCGACCCAAGACGGTGCACATCAAGGGCATCGACATCGACGGCAATGACGTCTCCTTCGAGGCCGACGAGTTGCTTTCACGGCTTCTTCAGCACGAGATGGATCACCTCGACGGGGTGCTGCTGCTCGATCACCTCGACGACGAGCAGCGTCGCGAGGCCAAGAAGACGCTCCGTAAGCGAGCCATGGAGGGTCCTGGCGCGGAACTCGCTGCCAACGGTGAATCCAAGCGTTCGTTCCTGAAGTTCCGCTGATCGAACTTCGCCGCCGCATATGAAACTCGTGTACTTCGGGTCGCCCGAGGCCTCCGTTGCCCCACTGAGTGCACTGCATGCCGCTTCGCACGAAATTGTGCTGGTTGTTAGCGGTGCGGACAAGCGACGTGGCAGGGGCAGGTCGCTGACTCCAACCCCTGTCAAGGCTGCCGCACTCGAACTCGGGCTTCCGGTGACGGACAGCCTGACGGATGTCATGGAAGTCTCCGCCGACCTCGGAGTGGTCGTCGCCTACGGACGAATCATTCGACCCGAGATGCTTGCCCACCTGTCGATGGTCAACCTGCACTTCTCGCTGCTTCCCCGATGGCGTGGAGCGGCACCGGTCGAACGGGCGATCCTCGCCGGGGATCCGACGACGGGTGTCTGCGTGATGGCTGTCGAAGAGGGTCTCGACACGGGCGGCGTCTTCGCACGGGAGGAAGTTGTCGTCGAACCGGGGGAGACCGCTGCCGAGTTGCGCTCCAGGCTCACGACGGTCGGAGCCGAGTTGCTGGTGAGGACGCTCGACGAGGGACTGGGAGAGCCGATCCCGCAGAGCGACGAGGGAGTCACCTACGCCGAGAAGATCCGCACAGAGGACCGGATGCTGCGCTCCGAAATGACGACCGAGCAGTTCCTCCGGGTGGTTCGGATCGGCGGCGCGTGGACCGAGTTTCGAGACAAGCGGCTCAAAATCGGAGCGGCAACCAGCGCGGACCAGCCCAGCGCGGACCAGCCCGGCGCGGACCAGCCCGGTGCGGCTGCCGGCGCGGACCAGCCCGGCCAACCCGGGCAACTCGCCCCTGGGGTATTCATCGGCGACACCTTGCTGGGGACCGCCGATGGCGCCGTCGAGTTGGTGAAAGTGCAGCCCGAAGGTAAGGCAGAGATGTCGGCACTCGATTGGGCGCGAGGCGCCCGACCCAGCGGCGAACGGATCGGCACATGAGCCAGAAGCAGAACACGCCTGGGAAACACGCGGGCGGGGCGCCCGGGCCTGGGAAACACGCGCCTCAGAAGCAGGAGTTGGACCAGCAGGGGGTCGCGACCCGAAGGCTTGCCCTGGCGGTCCTCGCCCGGGTCGAGGATGAAGGCGCCTATTCAAACTTGGCTCTGAACCACGCACTTTCGGAGTCCTCGATGGACGCCCAGGACCGCGGGTTCGTGACCGACCTTGTCTACGGATCGCTCCGTCGTCGCCGGTCCTGTGACCACCTGGTCGACCGTTTTCTGAGCTCCGACCCGCCTCCAGCGGCGAGACTGGTCCTGCGCCTTGGGGCCTACCAGTTGGCGTATCGTCCCGACATCCCAACGTATGCGGCGGTTTCGGCGACCGTCGACGCTGCCCCGAAGCGGTTCCGCGGGCTGACCAACGCAGTGCTCCGAAACGTTTCGTCGGCAGCCGTGGAGTTTCCCGACGAGGGGACCCGCCTGTCGTACCCGGACTGGATCATCGAGCTCCTCGTCCGCGACCTGGGTCGTGAAGACGCCATTGCTGCCCTGGAGCAGATGAACGAATCCGCTGCCCAAAGTGTGCGCAGCGACGGATACACCCAGGACCCGGCGTCACAGAAGGTCGTCGGACTGGTCGACGCACGGCCCGGCGAACTGGTGTTGGATCTGTGCGCCGCGCCGGGCGGCAAGGCCACTGGCATCGCCGCAGGCGGCGCGGAAGTCATCGCCGCCGATCTACAACCCCACCGGGTCGGACTGATCGCAGCTAACGCCCAGAAGTTCGGTCAGGGCAGAGTCTCTCCAATGGTCGCCGACGCGTTGCAGCCACCCTTTCGTGGAGGAGTGGCCGACCGGATTCTGCTCGACGCCCCGTGTTCGGGCCTCGGCGTTCTGAGGCGGCGACCGGATGCCCGCTGGCGGGTCGAAAAGGACGCTCCGGAAAGGCTCGCGGAGCTCCAGAAACAAATGGTCACTGCCGCGCTGGCGGCCCTCAAGCCTGGTGGGACCCTGATCTACAGCGTGTGCACCCTGAGCGCCGTCGAGAGCCTCGGAGTCGATGACTACATCGCATCCGGTCACCCCGAACTGGAGCCACTCGAGATTCCTCTTGGACCCTGGCGTAGGTGGGGTAGGGGAGCAATGCTGCTGCCCCAGTCGGAAGGCACCGACGGGATGTGCCTGTTCAGGTACCGGTACAGTCGATGAAGGACGCCGAATACCGGAGTCCCAATTCCCAAAATGACGAAGCAGGAGTCGCTATGGCCCAGGACACAGTTCGGCAAGCGAAGGTGCTTACGGTGTCCGACAGCATCGCCGCCGGAAGCCGTGAAGATACGAGTGGATCGGCACTCACGAAGAAACTCGAGTCGGACTCGTATTCCGTGATCGACACCCGGGTTGTTCCCGACGACATCGAAGAGATCTCAAACGCCCTGTCGTCCATGGCCTACGGCTTCAACGGACTGATCATCACGACGGGTGGCGCCGGTTTCGGCCAGCGCGACTTCACACCCGAGGCGACCAAGCGGATCCTCGACCGGGTCGCACCGGGAATGTCCGAGGCGATGCGCAAGGCCTCTCCCAAGGGGCGGCTCTCCCGGGCAATCGCCGGAACCCGGGGTGCGGCTCTGATCCTGAACCTCTCAGCCGACCCGGAGCGTGCGGTCCACATGCTCGACGCCGTCCTCGACGTGGTCCCCGAAGCAGTCGAACTCCTGGGCGGTGGCTCGATTCCGACCACAGATGCCGTCGAACTGACAACGGTGGATTGAAGCCACGTCCGCAGTCCGTCATCACATGTCAGACCCGCAAACGGGCCCGCGGTCGAATTTTGTTCAGTTGGAACCAATTCGACCGACGGGATCTCGGAAGGCTACGATGGGGCCATCATGAGCTCGCCTTCCAGGACCGATGCCGTTGACCGTGAATGCATGACACGAGCCATTGCCTCGGCGGCTCGTGTTCGCTGCATCACCTCTCCAAATCCGTGGGTCGGTGCCCTGCTGCGAACCGACGATGGTCAGATGTTCGAAGGCGCGACGCTTGAACCCGGACAGGCCCACGCAGAGGTCGTGGCTCTGGACGCGGCGGGAGAGAACGCCGTCGGGTCCACCCTTTACGTCACACTGGAGCCCTGTAGTCACACGGGGCGGACGGGCCCCTGCGTCGATGCGATCATCGCGGCCGGTGTGCGACGGGTCGTGGTTGGCATCGAGGATCCGGACCCCAGGGTCGCCGGCAGCGGCATCGCCCGTCTGCGCGAGGCGGGGCTCGAGGTGAAACTGGGAGCCCAGGAGGACCAGGTACGGGCACAACTGGCCCCCTATCTGAAGCATCGCAGCACAGGTCGGCCATGGGTTGTCCTGAAATTGGCCAGCACGCTCGACGGCGGTACGGCCGCACCGAACGGCACCAGTCAGTGGATCACGTCCACCTCTGCCCGCGTCGACGGCCACCGCCTCCGCGCCGAATCGGATGCCATTCTGGTTGGCGCCGGAACCATCCGGCGTGACGATTCGTCGCTGACCGTTCGTGACTATCGGCCACCAGTTCTCCCGTCGAGCGGTTCCGTCGACCCCATGCGGGTCGTTCTGGGCAAGGTCGCCGAAGACGCCAAGGTCCGGCCATGCAAGGAAATGTCCGGCGACCTCGGAGCTATTCTCGATGAGCTCGGAGCGGACGGTGTCGTCCAGCTGCTGGTCGAGGGGGGCGCAGGGGTGGCGGGCGACTTCCACCGGGCCGGCCTTGTTGATCGCTATGTGATCTACGTCGCGCCCGCACTCTTCGGCGGCAACGACGCCAACGGCCTGTTTGGCGGCACCGGCGCCTGGGACATCGGTGATCTGTGGAGGGGGCAGTTCGTCTCGGTCGAGCGGGTCGGGGACGATCTCAAGATCGTGCTGGCGCCGACAGAACCGTCGTCGCCCTCAGAGTCGTCGTAGTCGAGGAGCTGGGCCTTGTTCACCGGAATCGTCGAAGAACTGGGACACGTCGAATCTCTCGACGGTCCTCGACTCCGCCTCGGCGCCGACGTCGTCCTTGGGGACATCTCCATGGGCGCTTCGATCGCTGTCAATGGTTGCTGCCTGACGGTCGTTGCCTGGGGCGATGACTGGTGGGAGGCCGACGTCAGCGACGAGACCTTCTCAAGGACCTCGCTCGGGTCGCTCAAGACGGGGGACCGGGTCAACCTGGAACGTCCCGTCAGGCTCGAGGACCGCCTGGGCGGCCACCTGGTACAGGGCCATGTCGACGCCGTCGGAACGGTCGTCGTGCAGGCCCCCGAGATGCAGGTACGGATGCCGTCGAACCTGCTGCGGTACGTGGTCGAAAAGGGCTCCATCACGGTCGACGGCGTGTCCCTGACGGTCGTTGACGCCCTCGCCGATGGATTCACCGTGGCGCTCATACCGCATACTTGTGAGGTGACGACCATGGGTCTGCGTCGCCCCGGCGACAATGTGAATCTGGAGGTCGATGTAATGGCCAAATATGCCGAGCGGCTACTCGCCGCACAGTTGGAAAATGCGAGCACCTCGCAGTCCGAAGGAGCACCCACGACATGAGTCGCGAACCACTTGCCAAGCAGGGTGACGAGGACTCGGTCTTCGCATCGATAGAGGACGCCGTAGCGGCGATCGCCCGCGGTGAAATCATCGTCGTGGTCGACGACGAGGACCGCGAGAACGAAGGCGACCTGATCATGGCGGCAGAGGCCGCAAGTCCCGAGAACATTGCGTTCTTCGTGCGGCACACCTCTGGTGTCATCTGTGCGCCGTTGACCGGAGCACGATTGGATGAACTCAAGATTCCCCTGATGGTGCACGAGAACACCGAGTCCCATCGCACCGCATTCACCTATTCGGTCGACTACGTGCACGGCACGTCCACCGGCATCTCAGCTGCCGACCGCTCGGCGACAATCCGTGCGCTGATCGAGCCGTCGACAAAGCCCGCCGACCTGGCCCGCCCGGGTCACATCTTTCCCCTCCGATACTCCGAGGGCGGCGTCCTCAAGCGTGCGGGACACACCGAGGCGGCGGTCGACCTGGCGCGGCTTGCCGGAATGTCGCCCGCCGGGGTGCTCTGTGAAATCGTCAATGACGACGGAACCATGGCCCGCGTCCCGGATCTGGTCGAGTTCTGCAAGGTGCACGGGCTGCTCATGGTCACCATCGCGCAGCTGGTCAAGTACCGCCGCCAGAACGAGAAGCTCATCCGACGCATCGCCGAGGCACGCATCCCGACGCCCTGGGGTGACTTCACCTCGTATATCTATGAATCGCTGCTCGACGGCGAACAGCACGTCGCGATGGTCAAGGGCGCGGTCCAGGGCGAACGCGAGGTTCTGGTCCGGGTCCACTCCGAGTGCCTCACAGGTGATGTCTTCCACTCGTTGCGCTGCGATTGCGGAGTTCAACTTCACTCGGCGATGCAGGCAATCGATGACGCCGGGCTGGGGGTCCTCGTCTACCTGCGTGGTCACGAAGGGCGAGGTATCGGCCTGGGTCACAAGATCCGTGCGTACAGCCTCCAGGAGCAGGGCCGGGACACCGTCGACGCGAACGTCGAACTGGGTCTACCCATCGACAGCCGCGAGTACGGCATCGGTGCCCAGATCCTCAACGACCTCGGTATCACGACGATGAAGCTGATGACCAACAATCCGGCCAAGTACGGCGGCCTGGAAGGTTTCGGTCTGGAGATCAGCGAGCGGGTGGCTCTCGAATCCGCTCCGAATCCCGAGAATCTCGACTACCTGCGCACCAAGCGTGAGCGCATGGGCCACATTCTGGACGGGCTGGACTGATGGGCATCGACTTCCGTGCGACCAGGGATGACTCAGAGACGGACGCCGCGGGCCAATTGGTCCCGGCCAACGGTAGGAAGATCGGGATTGTCATCGCCCGATGGAACGATGCCATCACGCGTCGGTTGCTGAGGGGAGCCCTGGAGGAGCTCAACTCCCGCGGTGGCGACGATTCCGATGTCGACGTCGTCTGGGTACCGGGGGCGTTCGAGATTCCACTCACGGCCAAGGTCATGGCTGCGACGGGCCGCTACGAGGCGATCATCACTCTCGGATGCGTCATCCGCGGAGACACCGCCCATTTCGAATACGTTGCGGGACCCGCGGCCGAAGGCGTGTTGCAGGCGCAGTTGGCAACCGATGTACCCGTGATCTTTGGCGTGTTGACGGTCGAGGCCCGTCAACAGGCTCTGGTCCGCTCCGTGGTCGACTCGGACTTCAAGGGCGACAACAAGGGGAGCGAGGCGGTTGCCACCGCTCTCGACATGATCGTCGCCCTTGAGGCCATCCGCGCCGGCTGAGACCTGCCTGTCACGCCCATCCGCGCCGGCTGAGATCTGCCTCTCAAGCCCATCAGCCCGGCCGAGACCTGCCTCTCAGGCCCATCCCCGCCTGGCGGCAGCGAACGTGGCGACCACGGCCAATGATGTTGCGACGTTGAGCGAATCTACGCCGGGGTGCATCGGGATTCTCACCTTCGCGTCGCACCCCTCGATCGTCGAAGCGTGCAGTCCTGGACCTTCGGCTCCCAGGTACAGAGCGACGCGGTCATCGAGTAGACCCCTTTCTGCCGCCTCGTCGACATCGAGCGCGTCGGTCCCAGGAGTGAGAGCGACCATGCGGAATCCATTCGCTCGTAGCGATGCCATTCCGGTCTCGGTCGATTCGTAGCGCGCGTAGGGGACTCTCATCGCCCAGCCGAGCGAAACCCGGATGCAGCGCCGATACAGCGGGTCAGCAGTTGTGCTGTCCAGGATGACCGCTTCGATCCCCAGAGCAGCACAGTTCCTGAAGATCGAGCCCAGGTTCTCGTGGTCGTTGACGCCTTCGAGCACGACGACTCGTTGCGCACCTGACAGCAGCGTGTCCACGGATTGCTGGCGCGGTCGGTCCGCTGATGCCAGAACACCCCTATGCACGTCGAAGCCGGCGGCTTCGCGCAGGACCGACCGGTCGGCGACCAGAACCTCGGCACCCGACGCCTGCAGCGATTCGATCTGGTGGGACAGGCGGGTCAGGCGATTTGGTGTGACCAGGAGTGACCGCACCCGGTGGTTGCTTGCCAGAAGTTGGTCGAGTGCCAGCAGGCCTTCGACCATGAAGAACCCCTGGCCTGCCTCCTCGATGTCGCGCCTGGCCGCGGGATCGTTCAGATGGCGGAAGTCGCCCAGGCGTTCGTCATGTGGATCGGTGATGATCTCCATGCACGATATTGCCCGAGACCGATGGTCAACGCTCAGTTGCCCCCTTGCAGGGCGTGTCTGCGTTCCCGGTCGAGAAGCTCACGGAATTCGGCCTCCGGGACCGGCCTTGAATACAGGTATCCCTGGGCAAGGTGGCAGCCCAATTCCTGCAGCTGGGCGGCCTGGGATTCCTCCTCGATGCCCTCGGCGATGGTCTTGACCTCCAACGTCTGGGCCAGGGCCAGCACGGCACTGACGATGCGTTGGTTCGTCAGCTGGTGGATCTCGTCGACGAAGCTCTTGTCGATCTTCAGCACGTCGAACTCGAACTGTTGCATATAGCCGAGGGAGCTGTAGCCGGTTCCGAAGTCATCGATCGAGAGTCGTGCGCCGAGTTCCCGGAGTTTCCTCATGATTGCACCGGCCTGATCGGTGTCGGTGATCAGCATCGATTCGGTTACTTCCAGGACTAGACGTTCGGCCGGAAGGCCGGTGCTTCGCAGGATCTCGGTGACCTTGCCGACGATGTCGTGGTGATGCAACTGCTGGGCCGAAAGGTTGACCGACATCGTGAACTTCTCGACCTGGGATCCGTAGTCGTCGCGCCACATCGACAGGTCGGTGCATGCCCGTTCCAGCATCCACTCACCCATAGGAGCGATGAGCCCAGTCTCCTCGGCCAACGGAATGAAAAGGCCGGGTCCCAGGAGTCCGCGCTGGGGGTGTTCCCAACGGATCAGGGCCTCGGCTCCGACGATCCGGCGGGTGTCGATGTTGACCACCGGCTGGTAGTAGGCGACGAACTGGTTGTGGGCGACGGCACGTGCCAGGTCGGCCCTCAGCTCAAGCCGGTCGAACGAAGCCGTGTGCATGTACGGCTCAAACACCACCACCTGGCGCTTGCCGAGTTGCTTGGCGCGGTACATCGCGGTGTCGGCGTTGCGGAGCATGAACTCCGCGTTGCTGGTGCGGTCGTGGTCGAAGACTATGCCGGCGGAGGTGGTGATCGAGATCTCTCGTCCGTCGATGGTGAACGAGGTCGCAAGATCGGCCATCAGGCCCTCGGCGAGTTCCATGACCTGGCTCTCGCCGTGTGAACGCTCGACGATGATCGCGAACTCGTCGCCGCCAATCCGTGCCGCGACGTCGCCGAAGGAGAGCATCTGCTTGATCCGCTCGGCGATGGCGATGAGGAGCTCGTCTCCGAAGTCGTGCCCGAGCGAGTCGTTGATGTCCTTGAACTCGTCGATATCGACCAGGATCGTGGCGACGGTGGTTGACCCGTTGTTGCGTTCGAGAATGCCGGTGAGGTCCTCCACCGCGTGGACACGGTTGGCCAGCCCCGTCAGCTCGTCGTGTGTTGCCTGGTAGCGGAGCTGCTGCTCCATCTTCTTTCGGTAGGTGACGTCACGGGCGTTGAGGACGTACCCGTTGATTGCCGGCTCCGAACGCAGATCCGAGACCGTCGTCTCGATGGTGTGGATCTCCCCGGAGGTGCTCATGAACGTGAACTCGACGAGCTTGGTGCTGGCGTCTACCTGTGTGTACAGACCAGGCGACTCCCAGTCGAGCGTGTTGTCCATGAAGACTTCGTTGAACTCGAGGTTCATCACCTCGTCGGGCTCAAGGCCGACAATTTCGCCGATCGACGGGCTGGTGTACCTGATGATCCCCTCGCGGTCCATCACGACAACGAGGTCGGTGGAGTTCTGCACGAGGGCCTTGAATCTGGCCTCTGACATGCGCAACTGTTCCTCGGCCTGTTTCCGGTCGCCGATTTCGCGTGCGTTGATCACCACTCCGTGGACGTTGGGATCATCGCTCATGTCGACACCAACGACTTCGAACCATGCGTAGGTGCCCGCAAAGTGGCGGAGCCGCAGTTCGACAGGGCGGCCGCCTCCAGCCCTGATCGTGCGGAAAACCTCGCGGGCGGCATCCAGATCATCGGGGTGGACTATGTCCAGGACGTGGCCGGACTCCATCGAACCGTCGGGGTACCCGAGTAGACGACTGGCGACCGGTGACACGTAGGTCAAGTCGATGTCGTCGTTGAGTACCGCGACGATGTCGGAGGAGTTGTCGATGAGTGCACCGAACCGGGCCTCGCTCCGCAGACGAACCTGAAGCTCAGTCTGCTCGACTGCCCTGAAGGCAATGGCAGCCTCGCGGCAGAGGGCTATCAGGCCGTTGGTCTGGTTCTCGTCAAGGGGGCGTTCGGTGGCGACGAACAGCGCGGCGGTGAGCGCTCCCTGTTCCACGACTATACCCACCGACCAGTACCGGCCTTCGCCGGAGATCTCGTGGAGATTCCAGAAATCGCCGGTGGTAGGGGCGGGACTCATTGAGACGTAGGCGCGAACCTGGCCCAACAGTTCCGACTCGTTCGGCGGCGGGTCGGCTGCGTATTCGGGCACTCCGAGGGGGTCGAGAATCAATCCGCCACGGATGTATGAACGACCAAGGACATCCGCGGCTCCGTTCGAAATCACCGTGAGCACATCGTTGCTCGTCTCGACGCTCACCAGATGCTCTCCGACGGCCCTCAGCGAGGCTTCAAGGGTCGCCATGGTCTCGTTCTGGCGAACCAGTCGCCCGAGCCTGACGATAACCAGGGGAGTTAGCGCCAACGAGGCAATGGCAGGTAGGAAATAGCTCTCCGTTCCGCCGGAACCGAGGAGTTTCACTATCAGGACCGCTGGACTCGTAAGCAGAGCCAGTCCCAGCACCCCGATGCGCTTGCGCGTCAGGAGTCGGATCTGGGATGCGTCGGAGGGGCGGTTGGTGACGTTGACGATCGACGGGTGCATCAGTCCGGCGGTTCCGAAAATCAGACCTAGCGGGACGAAGACCGCCTGCACATCGCGGTGGAAGGCGCCGGCGAGTGCGAGCGTGGTTGTCGCGTCAATCAGGACGGTGAAGAACAGGGCAACTGCGAGCAGGCGGTTGCTCGCAGAGCGATGGCCACCGGCGACGAGGGCGAAGATCGCGAGTCCGACGAGTAGGAGCGATCCCGCCGAATATGTCAGGTTCAGGGCGAGTGCCAGAGTGTTGCTCGACGCCTTGGCGATGTGGGGAATGATGACGACGTTCAACTGCACAACCGCCACGGCGATACAGCCGACCAGTGCGTCCAGCACCGGATCCATCGTCACGTGACGTACACGGCGCCTGACCATCAGGATCATCGCAGCTGCCAGGACGATGTAGGTGCTCAGTACGAAGCCATCGGCAACGGATGGAAATGCATACGGGGAGTCAATGATGATTCCGTTGACGTTGCGGACTATCCCACCAGCGATGGCGAAGATTCCCGAAAGGCCGAGAAGCTTCGCAATGTCGCTGACGTTGTTCGGGAGCGCGAGCGAACGACGAACTACGAGCGTCACCGCGGCAACGCCGCCGACGACGTACCAGATGCCCTGTGGAAGACCGGACAACACCAGGTAGACGACGTACCAGATGGCTGCTCCGAGCGCGACAATGCGGAACTTTGCATTCTCCCCAGGCGGGCCGAACATCGACCTCCAGCTGGAATTACTCGTTTGACTCAGTACGGACATCACCGGTCCTGTCGAAAGGGATAGTTCCCAATCGGCATGGAGGAGTAAGTACTGAGAATTCCGATTAACGGGTTCTGGGGCCCAGACCCGGGTGAGGATTGGTCACTGTGCCCCCGAGGACGGCTTCTATGCCGAACCGCCCAGAGGGCCGGCAGCAACATCTCGCCGCATTCGAAGAATGGCTAAAGCACCGAAAATGGCCATCCAGACAAATACCCCCACATACGCCAGAACAGGCAGGTCGCCCGAGGCAGCGAAAATGTAGACGTACGGAGCGACAAAAAGCGCTACAACCAAAATTCCCCAGCCGAAGGCGTCGCTTCGACGACGTTCCGGGTCACGGAGAATTTTCACGGTGACGGCTTGGGCAAGTCCGTAAGGAGGCGCCGTAATCAGGTCGAGAGCAAGGAACGCCACGGGGTTGACCCCGTACTTACCAAGGGTCGGCCAGGCGAGCAACGCACGTCCCGCCGAAAATGCGATGTTGCCGATGACCCAAGCGCGTCCGAATCCACCCAGCGAGCTGATGTCCCCCAGCACGCGCTGCTTGAATCCGACCATCAATTTGCTACCCCTTGGTGAAGAACTGTCTGGCGTCAGGCTTCCAACCGTAGCGGTAGCGACCAAAAACTCGTCGGATCCCAGTTGGGTCTCTGACTGGACGCTCATCAGGGCAGGATTATCGGGAGATCGAAGTCGACGATTTCCTGGGGGGTGAAGCCCTTCGTCGCGAACTTGTAGAGCTCGGGTCGAACCACAGCCATGCGGTGCAACATGTCAGGCATCCAGACCACCAACGGCTCTATGTCGCCACCCATGTAATCCCTACGCTGGGCAAATGGGTGGGTCTCGAGTGCGAACATGGTGTGGAGAAAGTCCACGAGGCCGTCATCCATCAGGAGACAGAATCCACGTACGTGGTTGCGGACACCGACCTCGACCCAGTGTCGATACAACTCGGTGGCCAGACCGATACCCCGATGATCCGCCTTTACCGCCAGAGATCCCCCGTCGAGGAAGAGTCCTTCGCGCATGGTGTCGATCGGCTCGAACTGGCTCACCGGAAGCTTGTCGAACGGGCCGACGATCGTCCGGAGGACACCCAGAACCTCCTCGCCTTCACAAATCACGTGGAGGGTGGATCCCTCGCGCCACGGTTCGGTCTCCTCTATCCAGTTGCGAGGTGATTCGCGGCAGTATCCGCGCTCGCGATACTGCTCGTAGACGAACTGTTCGGCCCGGTCGCCCAGTTCGCTGTATGGCGAGACATGCTCCGTTCGCAAAGCCCCGTCCAGAGGCTCAGGTGCCCACAGCCGCAGTGGGTCTCTGAGATCGATCTCGATTTCGTTTGAAATGGAGAGGTCGACCCTTGATTCAGTTGTTGTCACGTGTCTCGCCCTTCAGACACGCTCGCCCCAGCAACACCGACGGCGCCGAACGTTGCGGGAGGGATTCAAGCACACCTATAGCACGATGCCAAGGAAAACTGTTGGATTGTTACCCACTTCGGCTCACAGCTGCCGTGCGGCTACCCTCGACCCGTGCTGAAGCTCGTACTTCCAAAGGGATCGCTCGAGAAGGCGACCATGGAGCTCTTCGAAGCTGCGGACCTTCCGGTCCAGCGGAGTTCCTCGGTCGCGTATAAGGCGAGTATCGATGACCCACGTATCGACAGCGTCCGAATCCTGAGGCCCCAGGAGATTCCGACCTATGTGGCTGACGGACTCTTCGACCTGGGAATCACCGGTCGGGATTGGATCGAGGAGACAAGCTCCGACGTAGTCACACTTGGCGAGTTGCGCTATTCAAAGGCGACGAGCAAGCCGATCCGTGTGGTCCTGGCCGTCCCCGAGGACTCGCCGTACACGAGCGCTGCGGACCTTCCCAACGGGGTGCGCGTCTCGACGGAGTACATGGGTATCACAGGGAAGTACTTCGAGAACCTCGGCGTCGATGCGGATATCCGTCTGTCCTACGGTGCGACCGAGGCGAAGGTCCCGGACATCGTCGACTGCATAGTCGAGATCACCGAGACCGGCCGAGCCCTGCATGCCGCGGGCCTGAAGATCATCGACGAGATTCTGCTGTCGTACACCGAGATGGTGGCCAATCCGGTCTCGTATGCCGACCCCGAGAAGCGTCACGCGATGGAGCAGGTCATGACGCTGTTGCTGGGCGTCATGGAGGCACGGGGGCACGTTCTGCTCAAGCTCAACGTCACCGCCGAGCATCTCGACGACGTGATCGGTGTCCTCCCGGCGATGAAGACGCCCACGGTCAACGAGCTGTATCGCGGTGTTGGTTATGCGGTCGAGACCGTGGTTCCCAAGGGGCGGATCAACATTCTGATTCCAGCTCTCAAGGACGCCGGTGCGACCGACCTGATCGAGCTACCGCTCGAGAAGATCGTCCACTGACGGTTAGGGAGCCCATGGCGTTGGGAAGATCCAGAGTCGGAACCATTTTGGAATTCGATGACGATTCGGGACTCGGCACCGTGCGTGATCAGGCCGACGGGTCCGCGTTCGACTTCCACTGCACAGCGATCGTCGACGGCTCCCGACACATCGATGCCGACGTCGAGGTCACATTCGATTTGAGGGCCACCCACGGCGGCCGTATCGAGGCGTCGCAGATAGTGCCGCGCGGCTAGACCGACTCAGTCCTGGGGCACGGACTCCGCTGCCTGTTTGACCTGAACGAACACCATCTGGAGTTGGCTCAGCGCCTCGATGAGCATCGACTGATGTTCACCAAGTCGGTCGCCGACGTTCTCGACCACGGCGCGGAACGACTCGATGACCGTCGCGGCGTCGGAGAACGACGGGGGAGTGCTCTCCAGATAGATCGTCGCCAGGTCGAAAAGGCGCATCAGGTGGTTGGCCACCATCTCGGAAGCCGGTGTTGCTGCTACCTGGCGACGAACCTGCATCATCTCAGCCAGTTCGGCCTGGAGCTGTGCCCGGTCCTCATCGCTGAGAGTGTCGAGGTCGATCCCGAGTTCCTTGGCCGCGGCGCGGAGGGGATCACCCGGGTCGATATGGGACTGTGCCGTGTCGTCGGTAGGCCCTGTGCCGGTAGCTGACGACCCGGATGCGGCAGCTCCGGATTCTGGCGATGCCTTTGCGACATGGCGTTCGCCGTCCGGTGTCCACAGTGAACTCATTGAATCTCCGAGGGTTGTGATCGACTCTGCGTCCCAAACAGCGATGCTGGCTGGACCAGCTCGCCGCGATGCTGAGTCAATACGGTTCAGCTGTTACAGTAGACCGCACAACTGAGTAAGTGGGCTCCCGCCCCTCCTTCCCACATTCTGGTGCGTAAGGAATTTGATGACGTTCGTGCAGTTGGCGCGAACTCTGCTCCGCGGGTGCTCCGGCATCCGCTCGTTTCGTTTTCGAGCAGAGTCACCGGTTGAAAGGACCGACGCGATCCCTGCAGAAAGGACGTGATTTTGAGGAGTGACCGGCCATAGCAGCATCACATGGTGACGAAACCAGGACCAACGAGAGGATCAGGGCCCGTGAGGTGCGTCTGATCGATCCCGATGGTCAGCAATTGGGAATCAAGGCGCTTCCCGAAGCGCTCTCCATCGCAAGGTCGATGGAACTTGATCTGGTCGAGGTAGCTCCCGACGCCCGACCGCCGGTGTGCCGAATCATGAACTTCACCAAGTTCAAGTACGAGGCACAGCAGCGGGCCAAGGAGTCACGGAAGAAGGCCACGAACATCGTCGTCAAGGAAATGAAGTACCGCCCCAAGATCGGTGGCGGCGACTTCGACACCAAGACGCGCAAGGTCGCCCAGTTCCTTGGCGAAGGTCACAAGGTCAAGATCACGATCATGTTCAGGGGCCGCGAGATGCAGCATCCCGAACTTGGTCGCCGGATCCTTGATCGTGTCGCTCAAGAGGTGGTTGACGTCGGCAAGGTAGAGATCATGCCCAAGCAGGATGGTCGAAACATGACAATGGTTCTTGGTCCTGACAAGAAGGCCCAAGATCTGGCGAAGGCCCAGGCCAAGAAGGCCAGTGAAGCCGCAGACTCCGAAAGCCCGGCTTCCGAAGTCGATGGCGCCGTCGCTACGGCTCAGGCCGACACGGCTCCGGCAGATTCAGATGCTGTCCAGCCAGAAGAAGTCCAGCCAGAAGAAGTCAGCGCTACGGATGAGTCACCTGCGCTGGATGAAAACGTGGCCGAAGAGGTGGAGCCTGCAGTAGCGGGCGAGGCCAACTGATCCGCACAACCGAGAGGTTCTGAGGATTGTCCACCTGGTCCTTACCGACCGGACATGAAACGACGAGGGACAACAATGCCAAAGATGAAGACGCACTCCGGTGCCAAAAAGCGGTACAAGGTCACGGGGACCGGAAAGATCACGCGCCGAAAGGCCGGGCTCAACCACATTCTCGAAAAGAAGTCGCCAAAGCGTAAGCGCCGGCTGTCCGGGTCCACCGAGTTGAGCAAGGGCGACGCCGCCCGCGCACGACGCCAGTTGGGCATCTGATCCAAACCTGACGAAAGGAGCACCCAGTGGCACGCGTCAAGGGTGGAGTTCACGCCAAGAAGAAGCGTCGCGCCGTACTCGGCAAGGCGAAGGGTTACTACGGCAACAGGAGTCGTAGCTTCCGCTCGGCCAACGAGGCCGTCATGCACGCAGGGCAGTACGCCTTCCGTGACCGTCGCGCCCGTAAGGGTGAAATGCGTCGGCTCTGGATCCAGCGGATCAACGCTGCCTGCCGTAACCACGGCATCAGCTACAGCCGTTTCATCAGCGGTCTTCGCATCGCCGAGGTAGAGATCGACCGCAAGTCGCTCGCCGACCTGGCCGTGCGCGACGACGCCTCCTTCGGGGCTCTCGTCAAGGTCGCCCAGGAAGCGCTCGAATCTGAAGCGACTTCCGCCGAATCAGGGGCGCAGAGCTGAGTTCGCTCAGCCCATCGAATCCAGAACTCAAGCAACTGCGGCGCCTTTCGAGGCGCCGCAGTGCTCGTTCCGAGGCCGGTGAGTACCTGGTCGACGGGCCGACCCTGGTGGCCGAGTTACTGGCTAGCGGCATCCCGCCCGTCCGGCTCTACGTCGAGCGGAGCGCGCTCGCCGACGACGTCGTCTGGGACGCAAGAGACGCCGGCGTCGACGTGCGCGACGTTGTCGACGGTGGACTCGCCAAGGTCCTGGACCTTGTTTCGCCCAGGGCGATGGTGGCCGTCGCCAACACCAGCACGGCTGACCTGCAGGACCTGACGACGGCCGCTGCGGACGGGCAACGTCCCCTGCTGGTGCTGGTGGGGCTCGCCGATCCCGGCAACGTCGGGACGCTGTTGCGCACCGCCGAGGCAACCGGAGCCGTGGGAGTGGTGCTGACCGAAGGATCTGCTGACCTCTTCAATCCCAAGACGGTGCGCGCCTCAGCCGGATCGTTGTTCCGCGTGCCCGTCTGTCAGAACGTAGAGCTGGCTGCGGTTCTCAGCAGCTGCGCGGCGTCGGGCATTCCGACGTGGGCAACGGTCGTGTCGGGCGGAACGAACCTTGAGGACGCCGATCTGGGCGGAGCCGGGGCACTCCTGATCGGTGGTGAGGCCAGCGGGCTCGGCGCCGACGCTGTGGAAGCCAGTTCAGTTCCTCTGTCGATACCCATGGCGGGCAAGGTCGAATCGCTCAACGCCGGTGTAGCCGGGGCGGTGGTCCTCTTCGAAGCCGCCAGACAGCGGCGGTCGAATGGGGTGCGGTCCGAGTCCCGAATTGGGCCACAATGATTCACTGTGAAGAAGGACGGAACATTGAACTGCCGCTCTGGCGAGGACGCGACGCAGACAGAAGCCGACGACACGGGGTTAAAGCCCGATCTCGGGGTCTCGGCGAACCCTGGCGTCGCCATGATGTCGACACGATGGGTGAGAGATGACCGCTGACGCCGCGCGGGTTGCCGAAGAAGGCCGCGAAAAGATCCTGGCGGCAGAGGATCTCGATTCACTCCACGAACTTGAGTCCGCCTATCTGGGCAAACAGTCCCAACTGAGTTCGCTCAAGGCGTCGATGCGCGATCTGAACCCGGACCAGCGCAAGGAACTCGGTGCGGCGATGAACCGGGCCAGGAGCGAGATGGAGGCAGCGGTCGCCGCTCGCCGCAGCCAACTCGAAGAGGCGGCTCGGGTTGCGCAGTTGGCCGCCGAACGCCTGGACCTGACCGAGTACCTGGGCCGGGCGGGGGTCGGCCACGATCACGTCATCACCCAGACCTGGGAGCGCCTCGAGGACGTCTTTTGTGGGATGGGGTTCTCGGTTGCAGACGGACCTGAGGTAGAAACCGACTGGTTCAATTTCGAGGCGCTGAACCTCCCCAGATCGCATCCCGCTCGCTCGCTTTGGGACACGCTCTATCTGGACTCAGATGGGCTCGACGGCGTCGGGGACGAGCGCCTGCTTCTCCGAACCCATACCTCGCCCGTCCAGATCCGCACGATGCTGAAGGCCGTCCGTGAGGGAAGCGGACCCCCGCTCTACGTCGTCTGTCCGGGGCGCGTCTACCGGCGTGACACCGCTGATGCGACGCATCTGCCCGTGTTCCACCAGATCGAAGGCCTGGTCATCGATCGACACATCACGATGGGTGATCTGTCGGGAACCATCGAATCCTTCGTGAAGTCCTACTTCGGCGACGAGATGACCAGCCGACTACGGCCCTCGTACTTCCCATTCACCGAACCTTCGGCCGAGTTCGACATTTCGACACCCGACGGTGGTTGGCTCGAGGTCGGCGGCTGCGGAATGGTCCATCCGAATGTCCTTCGGGCGGGTGGACTCGATCCCGAGGAATGGTCGGGCTTCGCGTTCGGATTCGGTATCGACCGGTTGGCCAAAATCCGCTACCAGGTGGGTGACCTGCGTGAATTCGTGGCCAACGACATACGTTTTCTTTCGCAGTTCTGATGCGTGACGTGATGACACCGGTCAGCGCCGCCGTTCGTTCGGCAATGGCGTGCCCGGTCACGATCAATGACATCGAGACATTCGGTTCCAAGAGGATTGGCTCCCAAAGATGAAGGTTCTGCTCAACTGGCTCCGCGAATTTGCCCCGATCGAGGGTGAACCGGGCGAACTCGCGGTCCAACTCACCGACCTTGGGATGGAACTCGATTCCGTGCACCAGATCGGCACCGGTCTGGATGGGATAGTCGTCGCCAAGGTGCTCGATATCCGTGAACACCCCGACGCCGACAAGATTCGTCTTGTCGATGTCGACACCGGCGACGGCCAGGCTCTGCAGATCTGTTGCGGCGCGTCGAACATGGCCGTCGGTGATCTCGTTCCGCTCGCAACCATCGGCACGACCATGCCGGGCGGCATGGAGATTGCCAAGCGCAAAATGCGCGGCCAGGCGAGTAACGGAATGCTCTGTTCGGCCCGTGAGATGGAAGTCGGTGACGACCACGCCGGCATTCTTATCCTGGATCCGGAATTGGCGCTGGGTACCCCCATCAAAGAGGCGTTGGACCTTGCGAGCGATGTCGTTTTCGATTTTGACACCCTGCCCAACCGGCCCGACACGCTGGGCATGTTGGGGGTGGCCCGCGACCTGGCCGCGCACCAGAAGGTCGCCCTGACCCAGCCCGATCCGCGCCCTGCAACCACCGGGCCGGACGCCTCCGACTTCGCTTCGGTGCGCAACGACGCCCCCAACCTCTGCGGGACCCTGAGCGCTCTGGTGCTATCCAACGTCAAGATCGGTCCTTCGCCCCGGTGGATGGCCCAGCGGCTGATCGGCGCCGGGATGCGCCCGATCAACAATGCTGTCGACGTTTCCAACTACGTCATGCTCGAACTCGGGCAACCGACCCACACCTATGACCTGGAGAAGCTGAGCGGAGCGACGCTCGGTGTCCGCTGGGCACGCGACGGCGAGAAGATCCAGACCCTCGACGGAGCGGATCGGGTTCTACAGGACTCGGACGGGGTCCTCGTCGACGGCGACGACAACCCGGTGGGTATCGCCGGCGTGATGGGCGGAGCCTCGACCGAGATCTCGGGGTCGACAACCCAGATTCTGATCGAGTCGGCATGGTGGAACCCGGAGGTGGTCGCTGCCACTGCGGCCCGACTCAACCTGCACTCCGAGGCGTCGCTGCGCTTCAAACG
>JBATWQ010000397.1:0-14960 GCA_049672765.1 Microthrixaceae bacterium
CGTCGACGCCGCCAAGCCCGCCTCGGTCGATTGACCCCCATCGAATACGAAGCCATCATCAAACCCGCCGCCGATCAGGCGGCCTGACCCCAAACCCAACCTGTCACCGGATCGTGCAGCAGTCCCACATAGATGCCGGCGTTGTGGATGACCGCGTCGATTCCGCCGATGTCGTTGGCCTGTTCGGCGAGTCCACGGATCTGTTCGACACCTGCGAGGTCGCCGACAACCAGGCTGACAGAACGCTGGGCGAGATCTGGAATGTCCCGGGCACGCTCTCCGTTGCGTGCGTGCAGCACTACTTCGTGGCCCCTATCGACCAGCTCGCGCGCCGCCGCAGCGCCCAGACCCGTTGTGGAGCCGGTGATCAAAATTCGGGCCATTCACTCACATTCGCAGAAATCTGGTCGATAGCGAAGGGAATCAGATTTCTGGCGGCAAAGCGATATTCAGCATCTTTGCTGCCCTTATCCAGTTGGAGCCCGCCGAAATGTCATCGTCCCGCCTCCGGGCTCTCACAGCGACCGCCGTAGTCGTCGCTGCACTCATCGTCGCCGCATGTCAGCCGGCATCGGCACCCTGGACCTCCGACGTTCCCTCAGGCAGCCTCGACAGCGTCGTCCGTGTCGGCAACAGAGTCACCGTCACCGGTTGGGCCGGAGATCGCAACACGAAAGCCCCGGTCGATGTCGTTTTCTTCGTCAACGGCAAGCTGGTGCCTGGCGCAACCAAGGCAGACGGATCCCGTCCTGACGTAAAGCTCCTAACAGGTCGCGGTGAACGGACCGGGTTTACCCGTCAACTCACCGTGCCCGCCGGTGACGTCTCAATCTGTGTCGCCGTTGTGAACGTTGGCCCTGGTGACCACGCGCTCCTCGGCTGCAAGACAGTCGCTCCGACAAAGGCCGTACCCCCCTCGACAACGCCACCGACGACCACTCCGTCTACCACCACGCCACCCACGACGATTCCGTCGCAGCCGGCGCGCTGTGGCGATTCACCTGCACCGAGTGTGGACTACTCGGACTGCGATCTGTCCGGGCGCGACTTCACCGATGCGGACCTGACGGACGCGGACCTTTCCGGAGCCGACCTGACCGACGCGACGTTGACCGGCACGAACCTCCTCAGGTCGGACCTGAGCGGAGCCTCCGCGGAGGACGTCGTCTTCTCCACCGCCAACATCGACGGAACCAACTTCACCGAAGCTGACCTCTCCGGAGCGAATTTCACCGGTGCAGATATCTCCGACGCAGACTTCAACGATGCTGATCTCTACGGGGCACTTCTTGGCGGAACGAATATTTCGGCCTCGTCATTCCTTCGCTCGGAGTTGACGTCATCGAGTTTCTTTGTAGCGCAGCTCATCAATGTTGACTTCACCGGAGCGACTCTCACCGGGGCGAACTTCGGCTATGTGACTGGTTCGACGATCATCCTCGACTCGACGATCGCCACTGACCTGGACGCGACTCACATGTTCGTCCACGATTTCAGAGTTAACGGCGCCTCGATAGTTGGGGCTTCGTTCGACTACTCAACGATGCAGTACTCCGAGTTCATCTCGGCTGACTTGACCTCCGCGTCGTTCGACTTTGCGACCTTCGTGTCCAATACGTTCGCCTATGCAACCACCACTGGTACGTCAACCGTCGGGACCAACTGGGGAGCCAACACCCTGTGCCCCAACCTCGTCTACAGCGGTAACTACGGCAACACCTGCGCAACCCCCGCGGCCGGTTGGGGATGACCTCGGCCGGGTCACCGGCGGTCTGATCGCGAGGTCCGGCCGCCATACCGGTTGAGCCCGTGTCCGAAGCGCACTTCGACGCTGTTCAGCGGAGAGGGTATGAGGCGAAGGGAACCAGAGACGGGGATGTGCGTCTATGGTCCCCTGTCAGTCCATGGCGGGAGGTCCGAAAATGAAGAAGCTCGCCATGTGTCTCACGTGCGGGTCGGAGATGAAGCCGAAGACACGCGTCAAGGGAAGTTTCATAATGGAACTTCTACTTTGGATTTTGCTGATCGTGCCGGGGGTTATCTACAGCTTCTGGCGGCTGACGTCTATGGAAAAGGTCTGCGCTGTTTGTGGGTCAAATACTCTGGTACCGATCGATTCCCCTGTAGCCAAGCACCTCCGAGCACAGCTGAATCAAACGTCTGCGCCCGCATCCAAGATTGTGCCGCCAGCGGAACTCCCGCCGCTTAATTGAAGCGACTCGGCGGTGACGCCATCTCCGGAGCGGTGACGCCATCTCCGGCGTCATGGCCACCCAGGCGGCCAAACGACCCAATTGAGAACTCGGTGACGACCACTAATCATAGAATCGGGGCTCATCTTTGGATTAGGTGAGACCTAATCAGAGGTTGCATGGACGTTGACCCGGTCAACCTGCCAAGCCCAATGCTCGCCGTCGGGAGACACCGACAACTCCCATGTGAACCGGTAACCCGCCGCTACGTCGATCGGCTCAGCCAGAGGCAGGAACCCGTGGGACCAACTCGACCCGGTCCGCGGTGGCAAGTTGTCGACCGTCACACCGGGACAAAGAAGCGAATCGAACCAGCAGGCCAGGCCGTGCAGAGTGCCCGCACGATCCACTTGCAGGCTGCCCGAGGCGCCGATCGTCTCATCGCCGACCGTCATCAGATCCACGTCCGCAGCGAGTTCGGGTTGCCCGAGAAGGTTGCTCGGGGTGAAGTCCGCGAACCACAGGGTCCCCGCCGCCCGGCGATAGGCGGCCGAGTAGTCGTAGGGAAGATTGGTTGAGCGCCAGTCCGCAACCAGGGCGTGGTCATCGGCGGACTCAACGGCCGCCACCCACATCCGGAGGCGCTGGGGCAGAAGGACAGCACCGGGGCGAAGCAGTCGCGCCCGAGCGTCCACGGCCCAGGCGACGATCCCCTCATCCAGTCCCGCATTGCCGATCGTCTCTGAGATGAGCACGTCTGCAGGTTCCGGGATATCGACGTCGGTCGACCAGCCACGCAGAAACTCGATCCGATCGGCGAACCCGTTGTCGAGAGCCAACTCTCGGGCTACTTCGATGACAGGCCCACCCTCGACGGCGTAGACCTTGCTTGCCCCCGCATCGCAGGCCATGAACGACAGGACACCGCTGCCACAGCCAATGTCGACCACCACATCTCCGGGCTTCACCGAGGCATTGATGGCACGGCGGAACGAATCCATCCGGTCCGTGTCATGCAGCATGCTCAGGTGGTAATCGAGCACTGCAGAATGGGAGCTGTCACGCAACCAGACAGGGCTTCCGGGCACGTGCAGCATGGCGCAGAATCTAGCGGTCCTATGGACGACCCAGCGATTGGTCCGGTCGAGGCACCGACCTCAAACCGACCCTGCAGCTAGCCTCCCAGGCGTGCACCGGATCTTCACGACGAGCTTTGCCTCCGTCTACCCCCACTACGTGAACAAGGTCGAGCGGAAGGGCCGAACGAAGGCCGAACTCGACGAGGTGATCGAGTGGCTGACCGGCTTCGACGAGACAGCCCTGAAGTCCCACCTGGAGGCGGAGACGACTTTCGAGGACTTCTTCGCCGACGCTCAACTGAACCCGAACGTCTCGTTGATCACCGGAGTCGTGTGCGGAGTGCGCGTCGAAGACGTCGAGGACCCCCTGATGCAGAAGATCCGCTACCTCGACAAGCTCGTCGACGAGGTGGCGAAGGGCAAACCATTGGCGAAGGTTCTGAGGACTTCCGCCTAAAAGAATCCGACGACGCATTTCAGCGCCCGTGGTACCGTCCTGCCAACTATTCGAGCGTGGGGAGAGTGCAATGGGGAATCGGGCGTCAAGGTCGAGTTCGGCGATCCGGGGCAGAGCCATACTGGTGGCTCTGGTCGGTGTGATCGCCTTTGTCGGAGTGAGCTGTGCTCCTCCTCCAAGCACCTTCAACTTCGGGCCGTTCACGGTGCCGTTGCCCGCAATCGGAGCGGAAGCCGCTCCCGTCAACTACCAGGTTGATATTCCGGGTATTCCTCCCATCGAGTTGACCCCGTATGTTGCGCCGGTCGAGCTGACCCCGTATATCGCCCCGGTGCAGCTGACGCCGTACATCCCACCGGTTGAGCTCACCCCATACATTCCGGCGGTTTGCATTCCCTTCGTCGGATGCAGCCCGGAGGTTCCGGCCACGTACAGCCCAGCGGTGCCAGCTACCTACAGCCCGGCGATTCCGGCAACGTACAGCCCCGAAATTCCGGCCACCTACAGTCCCGCCATTCCGGGCGGGACCTGCAACGCCGGCTACACGCCTCCCGCGTTCTTCATCAACGACATCACCGCAGACATTCCCCTGGTCACGCTGGACCTCGCTGCTGCGACAGTCACCATTCCCAATGTGACGGTGAACATTCCTGCTGCAACGTTGTCGGTCGGCTCGGCCAGCGTCGGATGCTCTATCGCTGGCCTTCCAGCGGTGAACCTGCCGACCGGGGATGTGAGCATCACCTTCCCGGCTCAGGCCGTCGTGCAGGACGCAACGCTTGATCTGGCGACCGGGATTCTGACGTTGTCCAACCCGTCGTTCAGCGTCACCGGAGTGGGCCTGCATTTCGCTGGCCTCGATGCCGACTTCAGCCTGCCGGACATCACCATTCCGCTGCCGACGATCAACGTTCCCCTGACCTGACACCGCTTTCGCACTGACTTAGCCAGCCTGGGCCTGTGCGTCGGCGACCGGACCAAGGGCGTCCGGCGGCACCAGGTTGATCTCTTCGGTCGATTCGGCCTCGACCAGTTCGACCATTGCATCGACAACTTCGATCGGGTCGAGCTGGTCGACCGTGATGAAGTCACTCACCAGGCTGAAGGTGTCCTTGACCGGAGCCTGCAGGCTGGTGTCGTCGAACCAGTCCCACATCGCATTCGCCATGCGGTCGTTGAAGCCCGTGTTGTAGGGGCCGGGGTTAAGTAGGCAAACGTCGATCCCCTGCGGCGCGAGTTCGGCGCGCATTGCCTTGCCCATCGCCTGAAGGGCGTGCTTGGTCATTGCGTACGGTCCGATGGCGGGAGCCGACACGAGCCCAGCCACCGATGACACGATGATCACCCGCCCGGAACCCCTCGGGATCATGCCCGCCAGCACACGTTGGGTGATTGCGAGGGTTCCGAAGACGTTGACCTCGAACAGGCGACGCACGATGTCGAGTGGAACGTCGGCAAGCGGACCGAACTGTCCCGCTCCGGCGTTGTCGATCAACACATCGATGTCCCAGGCGTCGACCTTTGCGACATCGTCGGTTGTTATATCGAGCTTCTCGACCTGGAACTCGGGTGCTTCTGATCGAAGTGCCTCTGCCTGTTCCTCAGACTCGGTGGTTGCGATCACGTGATGACCCCTTGCGGCAAGGGCAACGGCCGCACCCTTGCCGAATCCCGAGCCGGCACCTGTAATGAGGACGTTTGTCATCCCGCCATCCTATTTGGGCCGCGACCGGCGTCCGCCAGGATCAGCCAGCCAGGATCAGCCAGCCACAATCAGCCGTTGGACCTGCGTGCCGGTTGCACACATGACCACGCCCGCCGGGTTCCCGGCGGCGTGGGTGATTGCGGCTGCGGTGGTTCCTTCGCAGAGTCGCTGCCATGGCGAGAGTCGGCTGCCTCTTGCCGCTCAACCGAGCTCAAGGTCTTCCTCGATTATCGAAAAGTTGGGTTGATCGAAGCCGTAGGGAGAAGCACTGGCCTCCTCGGCAAGTACCCGCGTCCGAGCCCTACCGCTGGCAGTGGTGATGAGCAGACGGCTGTCCCAGCTCATGACCCAGGCGAAGTCCGGCGACCAGACCGGTCCGGCCTGGATGCTCCAGTCCGGGTTGGCCTCGGTGACCTCGAGCAGGTTGCGAGACCGGTCACCTGGTCCGAAGAGATGGATCACCGCCTCCCCTCCACCCCCCCTCAAGCATCAGGTGCTGACCCTTTGGATTGGTCCTGTCGCCCGAGGCCGGTTCCGCAACGATGCCGAGGCGCCCCAACGTCACCTCCTCGCCGTGTCCCGTGGCGACGTCGACATATTTCGCCCAGTCCGGCTCGGGCGGCCGATCGCCTTTCGGTGCTCGGAACGAGGTCACGAGCAGTCGCCCCTTGCCGCCCCACACAGCGGTGGCCTGCGCGGGCTCATCGATCGACCAGCAATAGACGTCGCGGGCGGCGGCTCCCGAGGCGAGAGCGATCCGAGCGCACGCCTGTCGTTGTGGGTCCCCCGGGTGCTTCGCCTCCGAGATGAACGCCACGGTGCCGTGCAGGGAGACGTCGGGTGCTTCGCTGAGCGAGGGAAAGCTAGGTGTGGGGCGGCCACTGCGTTGAATATCTCGCACCGTGACGAACACCACGAAGACGATTGCGGTAGTCAGAACCACCGCAACTACGACGAGCAACGTCCGCCGACGATCAGGTCGGACCGTTGTGGACCCATCCGCCGCCTGCTTGGTCATGACGGCCTCCTCACTCCGGTTCCGTTGTGGCGAGCGACAGGTAGCCCTCATCTTCTTGGGTGAAGTGCAACCGCAGGATGGCGTGTAGCCCGTACAGCAGGCGCCGCATCTCAAGAAGTTCGTCCTCGACGGAACCCCCAGTTGGAAGGTCCTCCAGCATCCTGCCCAGCCGATGAATCTGCTGGGCAATCTCGACGTGTCCGCGGGACATCACGCCTGTGGGATCTGATCCTCCGAGAGCGCGGGCAACTGCCGGGTACAGAGCTCGGTCCTCCTCCTCCTCGTGAGGCAACAGGTCCTCGCTGAGGAACCGGTACACGCGACGGACTCCTTCGAGGGAGGATGCCGAACCGTCGCTGCCGATGGAGTCGGCCACCGCACGCAACTGGTCGAGTTCGGGGGCGAGAAGACGGTGTTCCGCACTGAACCGCCTGGCAAGCTCCGTGCCCGCCTCATCGAGTCGGCGGTGGTCGGAGCGACCACCGGAGAGCGCACGCAGGGCATTCAGGATCACTGCCACATCGATACCCTCCTGCAGCAAGGCCCCCCATGCCGGCGGTAGGTAGCCGAACGCGGCCACAACCATTGCGACGCCGGAGAGGCCAATGCCTGCCAGAACGCTCTGCCGGGCGATGCGTTGTGACCGGGAGGCGATCGCCTTGCCGTCTGCGAGCCCCTCGAGTCGGTCCACGGTCAGCACCACGTCGGCGGCCTCCGACGATGCTGTCGACCCACGCGCACCGATGGCAACTCCCACGTCCGCTGCTGCGAGTGCCGGAGCGTCGTTGATGCCGTCACCGACCATCATCGTCACGCCCCGGCTCCCAGCTTCGGTCACTGCCTGGACCTTCTGCGCCGGAGTTCGCTCTGCCAGCACAACGTCCACTCCGATGATCGAACCCACCGACTGCGCTACGTCGGCACGGTCGCCGGTAATCATCACCACCTCGTCTATCCCGCTCCGCCGCAGGGTGCGGATGGTTCGCGGTGCGTCAGAGCGCAGAGAGTCCTTGAGGATGACGGCTCCGACAGCCTTACCGTCAAGCCCCACGAACATCGACAGAGCGCCGTCGAGATCGGCCCGCCGTCGAGCAGCCCGAACCCAGGGCTCCTCGACTGCATCGTCAAGGATCCATGACGCCTTGCCCACCGCTACCCCGGTGTCCCCCACCTTTCCTCGGAGTCCGTGTGCAGGGACTTCCTCTACGTTGCTAGGAAGATCCAACGTGAGCTCGCGCGATCGCGCCGCCCGAACAATCGCACTTGCAAGTACGTGGGGTGAGAACTGGTCGAGCGACGCAGCGAGGCGCAGCACCTCCTCAGATGAGATGGTCCCGTCCGTGATGACCTCGGCGACGGAGGGCCTGCCCTCGGTGAGGGTCCCGGTCTTGTCGAGGAGCAGCACGGTGCCCTGCGACAGGCGTTCCAACGCAGCTCCGCCCTTGACGATCACCCCCGCTCGAGCGGCCCGCGAAAGGCCTGCCACGACGGCGACCGGTGCGGCGAGGATCAACGGACACGGAGTGGCCACGACCAAGACGGCAACGGCCCTCACGAGGTCGCCGCTGATCGCCCACGCAGCTCCGGCGAGGCCGACACTTACCAGAAGGAACCATGCCGCGAACCGATCCGCCATACGGACGAACGGTGAGCTCGTGGCTCGTGCCTCCTCGACCAGGTGCACCACGCCGGCGTAGGTACTGTCAGCGGCAGAGGTCGTTGCTCGTAGATCGAACGCGGCGCCCGCGTTGACCGTTCCGCTGCGGACCGAGTCGGACACCAGGTGCTCGACGGGCAAGGACTCGCCGGTCAGCGCCGATTCGTCGAGCACGGCAACGTCGCGGTCAACCGTGCCATCGACCGCGACGACCTCTCCTGGCCTGACGAGCAGAACGTCGCCTGGCAAGACGTCCTCGGCTGCGACCTCCTCCAGTCCGTCGCCGTTGTAACGACTGACCCGGAGGGGCGCACGGTCCAACAGTGCATGGAGATCGCGCTCAGCACGGGCGCTGGCAGCAGCTTCGAGCACCCGGCCAGTAGCCAACATCACAGTGATGATCGCCCCAGCGAGATACTCATTCACGACGAGGGCACCGATCAGAGCCAGGACCGCAACGATGTCAACGCCGAGTTGACGGCGGCGCAGCGCAGACCCCACCCAGTAGAGACCAGGGCCGATCCCCAGCACAGCTGTGGCGGCCCAGATCCCGTGTGCCCACTCGTTGTTACCCGAAAGAAAGAATCCGCCGCCTGAGATGAGACCGGCGATCGCGACGACTAGGAGACAGCTCAGAGCACTCGGTTTAAGGGGTCGCTCCACCATCCAGACGCTACTGCCAGCTCGGACCGGAACAGGAGTGAAAAGTGGCTGTTGACGCTTCGTGCTTCCGCACCTTGAGAGGTTGTGGAGCGGGCCTTTACAGACTGCGCACGCGGGCGGATGATGACCCGATGGCTGTACTCGTCGCGTACGCAACTGCCCACGGTTCGACGAAGGGAGTCGCCGGTCGGATCAGCGAGCAGCTGAGAGCCGAGGGAATCAGCGTGGACCTCCGGGCCGCCGATGACGTGAGCGACCTGTCCGGCTATTCCGCGGTCGTTCTTGGGAGTGCGATCCACAACAGCCGATGGTTGACTCCCGCTGCCGCGCTCCTTACACGGATCAATGAGAAGGACGCGGTCCCGCTATGGCTCTTCAGCGTATGCACAATCGGCGAGACCACGAGCTTCCTGGGACCACGCCTATCACGCATCGCCCGACAGCGTCGACCGCTTCCCGCTGACGTCGCCGGAGCGGGTGGCGAGCATCGGTTCTTCGCCGGCCAGATCGAAAAGTCCCATTGGAACTTCCTCGGGCGGGCGTTCTTCCTTCTCAGCGGGGGTAGCTACGGCGACCACCGTGACTGGGACGACATCGACCAGTGGGCACGCTCGATCAGTGCTGTCCTCGGCGCGAAGCAGCCGAACGTCTAACACCAAATTGTCGTAGTGGGCCGTAGGTGCCTCCGTTGACCCGATGACGAGCACCCTTGGAAGGAGTGACATGACGTCTGGCATGACCCAGGCGACAAGACATCCCCTCCCGCCCAGCGAGGGCCTGAGCGACGAAGAGGCATCAAAGAGACTTCGCGAGTTTGGGCCCAACTCCCTGCCCAAGCCCCGGCGAATGCCTCTTGGGCGCCGTCTGCTCCAACAGCTGGTGCACTTCTTCGCCCTCATGCTGTGGGCGGCCGCGGGCCTCGCATTGCTCGGTCAACTACCCCAACTGGCTATTGCGATCGTGGCGGTGATCATCGTGAATGCCCTGTTCGCGGCCCTTCAGGAACACCGTGCAGATCGTGCCGCGGAGCGGCTGCAGCAACTACTTCCCCGACGTGTCACTGTGCGGCGCGAGGGTCGACGCGTGGAACTCGACGCGTCAGATGTCGTCGTCGGCGATCTGGTGCTATTCGAGCCTGGCGATCAGGTGCCCGCGGACGCGGAGTTGCTGGTTGCGAACGCCCTGTCGGTCGACACTTCTACACTCACCGGCGAGAGCGAACCGATCGCCCTCGCGGCGGGAGAAATGATCTACGCGGGGATCTTCGTCGTGGAGGGAACCGGGTCCGCTGTAGTGAATGCTACGGGAGCCTCGACGAGGCTTGCCGGTATCGCTCAACTGACCACGGCGACGGCTCGGCCCGCCACACCTCTTTCGCTTGAGCTGCGACGCGTCGTACGCGTCATTGCCATGATCGCTATCGGAGTCGGGTCGGTCTTCTTCGGCCTGTCGGTATTGCTCGGCAACCGGGCCTCGGACGGCCTCATCTTTGCTGTCGGTGTGACCGTCGCGCTGGTGCCCGAAGCTCTCTTGCCGACAGTAACGCTGTCGCTCGCCTGGGGAGCGGAGCAGATGGCACGGCGCCGGGTGCTGGTCCGCAACCTCGAAGCGGTCGAGACTCTCGGATCGACCACCTTGGTGTGCACCGACAAAACCGGAACGCTCACGTTGAACCAGATGACAGTCATCGAAGCCTGGACACCCACTGCAACTGCGACGGTCGAACAGGCAGGCTACGACCCCTCGGCACCGGTTCTCACCAGTCCTCGAGGGAGCGACTCGATCGTAGATTTGGCGACGTGTGCCGCGCAGTGCTCGTTCGGATTTGCGGAGCTTCGCGACGGGACATGGGTCTCACACGGTGACCCGATGGAAGCAGCCCTCGACGTCTTCGCACGTCGTCTGGGGATCGACACGCCACGCGGTCGTGCCGCCCATCACCAACTCGGCGCCACCTTCCCCTTCGATCCACAGCGACGGCGGATGTCCGTAGCCGTCGGCGGTCGAGTCCTGGTCAAGGGCGCAGCGGAAGCGGTTCTGCCGTTGTGCGCCCCGGAACCCGCGTCGACCGCAGCATTGGAATTGCTCACCGCCCGCGGTCTGCGGGTTTTGGCGGTGGCCGACCGCGCGCTCGCTGACCCCGGGCCGGCCGGCGTTCCCACAACCGCCGACGAAGCCGAACGCGATCTCCGACTGGTCGGGTTGGTTGCAATGGAAGATCCACCACGACCAGACATCGCTGACGCCATCTCGGAGTGTCGACGAGCCGGGGTGGGCATCGCGATGATCACAGGCGATCATCCGAGCACGGCTGCCGCGATCGGGATCGAGATCGGGCTGCGTCGCGCCGATGGTCCGGTCTACCTGGGTGATGGGCTGCCCGATGACGATGCCGCGCTGGGTGAGCTACTCGATATCGACGGTGTCGTCGTGGCGCGCGTCGCTCCGGAACAGAAATTGCGTATAGCGGCGGCGTTGCGCAAACGCGGACATGTCGTTGCGATGACCGGTGACGGAGTAAACGACGGTCCAGCACTCAGCGAGGCAGACATCGGCATCGCCATGGGGCAGTCGGGTACCGACGTGGCACGTGAAGCCGCCGACCTCGTGCTGTTGGATGACAACTTTGCCTCGATCGTCTCGGGTATCGAGCAGGGACGCTCGACATTCCTCAATATCCGCCGGTTCCTCACATACCACTTGTCCGACAACGTCGCTGAGGTGGCACCCTTCGTGGTTTGGGCGCTGACTGGGGGGAAGATTCCACTTGCGTTGGGAGTGCTGCAGATCCTCGCCATCGATATCGGTACAGACACGATGTCGGCGGTGGCGCTCGGCGCAGAGCGACCCTCGGACCGGGTGCTCGAGCGACCTCCCGTGACGGGAAGGTTGATGAACCGCACTGTCCTCGTCCGCGCGTTCGGGATCCTCGGTCCGACCGTCGCGACAGCGTCCATGGCAGCCTTCCTCGTATCCCTCTGGAGTTCGGACTGGAGCTTTGGGGCTACTGCCACCCCCGGGCAGGTTGCGACGGCGTCCGGGGCAGCGTTCATGGCAGTGGTCGCCGGCCAGGCGGCCAACGCTTTCGCCAGTAGGAGCTCAACACGTTCACCCCGCTCACTCGGATGGCTGAGCAACCCCCTGTTGATCACAGGAGTAGCGGTGGGCCTGACGGTTTCGCTACTGGTGATCCTGGTACCACCCATCGCACGTCAGTTCGATCACCGGATGCCATCCTTGGAGGGGTGGATTGTCGTGGCAACCTCCCCGATGCTCCTGCTCTCGGTGGACGCCCTCGCCAAGCGTCGGCTCCGACGACGCCATCCCCTCAAATGAAGCACTGACACCAGATCGGACCTGTGAGGTACCCGGAGAGTCAGGAGGTCGTTCGCCCGCCTCGCCTGGCCCGGACCCAGCAAAGATGCCCGCCGCGCTCTCTGAATGAGAGTTGGTCGACGGGCATCTGTGCTGGATCGCTACGACTTAGTGTCGAGTCAGAAGCTCAACAATGTGCGTCAGGCAGTCCTTCGTCGCTGCCAGGACACCGCCGAGATGGTGGCTCCAGCGATCAGCAGGACGATGCCGAGGGCCAGCAGCGGGGTCGCGCTACCACCGGTGAAGGCGAGCGCTCCCGGAGTGGTTCGGGCATTGTCGGCAATGACTTCGGTACGGAAGCGCACCTCACCAGCGACATCGGGTGGTGTCGTCGCCGCCGGGGCTTCAGTGGTCGCCGGGGCTTCGGTGGTCCCGGGTACCCCAGAAGTCGGTGTGACCTCAGTAGTGGTCGGCGCTTCAGTGGTAGCCGGAACCGTGGTAGCTGGGACCGTGGTTGTAGGTGCCTCGGTGGTCGGAGGGACCGTCGTGGTGGTCGGCGCCTCGGTCGTAGTCGTGGCTTCGGTGGTGGACGTCGTCGAGTACGGGGACTTGTCGTTGGTGTAGGTACACACGATCGAGTCGCCCGCAGCCAGATTGGCCGTGAACTGTGCGCCATCGATGACCACCTGGCGGCCACTTGTCGGTGCCGTGCACTGAAGCGATGCAAGGGTCCAGCCTGTCGGCACGCTCTCTGACACGGTCCAGGCGACGCCAGCGGCACGCACAAATTCGATCTCTGCCGAAGATCCACTCTGATCGGGCCGCAGCGAGAACTTGCCGCCGGGGATGAACGAGGTGTCCCCGGTGAAGTCGAAGGTCGTTCCCCCCGGAGCGCCGTCGGCCAACTGCTTGCGCACGGTAATGCTCACCGGCGCTGCGGGCTTCGCCAGGTAGTAGGCGTAGCAGAACACGTTCCTCGAACCGTCCGGATAGCGGATGTACTCGACGTTGTCCCCGTTGTAGTTGTCGGTGGCGCATCGCAGCGCACCGAACGACTGGGACCCGTCTCCCAACGGTGCTGCCCTGGTCCCACCCTGGAGCCACAGCGAACCGGTTGCGGCTTGGGCGGCCTGGGCCTCGTTGAGTGTATAGACAACTGCGCCCTGGAGGGTTCGGCCGGTGTCGTTGCCGGCACCGTCCAGTTCCGGGGCCGATGCGGTTGTCGATGCAATCGAATTCTCACCGGTGACGGTCGACAGATTTGCGGTCGACTCCGACGGGCCGGTGTAGCCGGTTCCCCACTGGAAATCCCACCCGGTCAGCGGCGAACAATTGTCCTGTGGTGCGGCGGCCTCCTTGGCGGGGCTCACCAGTTCCTCGGGTGAGTAGTTCGTGTCAGGACCGAGGTCCTCGAGGCTCTCCTGGATGTTGTTGCGGCTGCGATTGGCGATGATGTCGCCGTAGGTGGGGCACGTCCGGGCGGCCAGAGTCACCGTGTAGGGCTTGGGTGACGGTGGCAGTTGATCCGTCTGGGTGTCGGGCCCGCAGAACTCGACACCAAGGATGTCTGGTGTGCCGGGGTTCGGCGTCTGGAGTTGCGAGCTGTCGAAGATTCCTGCCAACTGGGCTGGGTCGATCGTCGTGATCGCTGAACTCGGCCCGCCCTTTACCACCAGTGCAGACACGAGTTTGGTCGATGTCCAGGTCCCGCCGGACTTGGTGCCGTCGTGGATAGTCACGACATCTGAACCGGTATCGGCCTGGTAGACGTCGTTGGCGACGTGGTACCTGGCGATCGTCGTGGTGCCGTCGGGGCAACCCGCCGGCTTGGCAGCGGAGGTCGTCGAGAGTGCCCCGACGCTCACCAGGACCGCACCGACGAGCATGGCTGCAATACCGCCACGAAAGCCCCTGGTCGCGCGGGCCGACGCTTTGCCACCGGGGCGCGACGTAGGTGTCGAGGAAGAGTTGTCGTCGGTCATTTGCGTTCTCCGATAGAGGTCATCGAAGAGTTAGTCGGCACTGTGCCTGCGGGCTTTAGTGATCCGTCCGGGAATGATCCCTGTCCTTTTGAGCGACGGCGAGGTCGGAGCAGCATGCCGATCACGGTCAGGACCAGGGCTCCGACGATGACCGCCCAGGCGACCGAACTGCGCACCGCCGTCAGGAGCATGCCGATTGCGGGCACCGACCCCACAACCACTCCCACATGTCCGTCTACAGGTGCTGACCAAAATTCGGACGACTCGTTGGCGTCGCCGCGAGTCTCGACGTCGACGTGTTCGCCCGTGCGGGACACACGACGCACCCGGTGGGTCAGGCTGTCGGCGGCCTCCGGGGCGTCGAATCGGGTCACCACCTGTCCGGTATGAATCTCGCCCGCCTTCTCGGAGGCCACGAGCACCACGTCGCCCACCTCGTAGGTCGGAATCATCGAGCCGCTGCGGATGACAAGTGGCCGTAGCCCGACGAGCACCATACCCAGGCTCAGCACGACGGCGATCGACATGGCGATAACCAGACCGATGGCCAGGCGGTCGAGTTGGTGGCCCCAGCGGTTCTGCTCGACGTGCTCTCCCACCGGAGCGGATATCGACGTATCGGATGCGTCCGCAGGTGCGCGCGAAGCGGCGTCGGTGAGGGTCCTGGCCCAAGCCGATGATCCGGGTTCGACACGTCGTATTTCGACACCTATCAGTTCGTCGTCGTGGCCGTAGCTGCGTGTTGCAGCGACCGTGCCGTGGAGCGTGATCGTTGCGCCATCGGCCCGAGGTACCCGCACGGTCACCTCGTCGCCCTGGACGTATCCGGTCGCAGGCCCAACCAGTGCGAATCCGCCTGGTCCGCCGTCGATCAGCCGCCACAGGGTGGACC
>JBATWQ010000398.1:0-5809 GCA_049672765.1 Microthrixaceae bacterium
TGGAAGACGAAGCCGACTTCACTGCGTCGGAAGTCGGTCAGTTCCTTGGATCCGAATTCGCTGATATCTCGACCGCCCACCATGACTGTGCCCTCGGTCGGACTCAACAGGGCGCCGGCGATGGAACAGAGCGTGGTCTTTCCGGACCCGGAGGGCCCCACCAGTAGGACGATCTCGCCTTCGACCACGGTGAGATCCGCCCGGTCGAGAGCAACGACCTCCTGGTCACCCATCTGGTATGTCTTACGGACACCCTTGAGTTCGAGAGCGGAGGTGGAGTCGCTCATGTCTGCTCCTGTCGTGTTGGGTTCAGCATTCAGGCTCCTATGGCCGTGGCGGGATCGATCCTCAGAACTCTGCGAAGGGAGAAGGCGCACCCGATGACTGCGGCGAAGAGCAGTAGCCCGACGCTGAAGAGAACTCGGGCGGCAGTCAATGAGAACGGCAGGGAACCCGGCGGTATCGCCACCGCCAGGGCTATGGCGAGAGCCGCCGCGATCGTTGAGGCGATCAGGGTCACCGCGACCGCTTGTGCGGTCACGCCCGCGAACAAGGTCATGCTCGACGCTCCGATTGCCTTGAGCACGCCGTAGAGCGCGGTTCGCTCGATGGTGATCAGCGCGAAGAACAGCGCCACGACAACAAGGGCGATCAACACGGTGACTCCGATGATCTGGTTGATTGTCGAACGTTGTGTGGAAACTCCCGGAAGGGCCTCGATGGCATCTGGAATGGTCAGTACCTCAAGGTGCCCGTCGGCTGCCTTCTCGATGTCGGCGATCTGGGACGCGAGATCGGGTCGGTCACTCCCGATGACCATCGCCTGGACGAACTCTGGATCACCGGTCCCGGGTCGTATCTGCTGCGCTGCTTCGTTCCACGTATCGAGCGACGCCCACAACGAAACCTGTCCGGCATAGCGGGAGTCGTCGACGAAACCAACGATCTTGATTGGCACTCTGGGCGCCCCCAGGAGCAGGGTGTCGCCCACCTTGATTCCGTCAGCCTTGACGCTCGAGTCGGCAAAGGCAGTTCCCTTTTCGGGAATTTCGTCCAGTCCGAGTGGAGGGATCTCGGAGCCGATCAGGATCGTCGAGATGAGGTCCCGGCTTTCGGGGTCGTCCCCTGGTCGGGCCGCTACCTGTGTAGTGCCCAGTCCTCCCACCTTGGTCACGCCGGATACTGATTCCACCGCCTTCCTCAGGTTGACCGGAATCTGACTCCTGGGCAGGGACTCGCTAGCCGACTCGGAGTAGGCGATCAGCTCTCCGCGCTGAGCGCGGTAGGCGCCTGTCGAGGAGTCGAGCAGCCCATCGAGAAGTCCGCCGATGAACATCAGGAGGATTGCTATAAGGGTCAGAATTGCGGTCGCCGCCACGAATCGACCCGGGCGGCGACGCAGTTCGGTCAGAGCGAGTCTCATATGTCCACTCCTCCGGTCGCCGCTTTGATCGGATCGATCTTCAAGACTCGTCGCAACGAAGCCAGAGAGCTCACCAGTCCGAGGACGATCAAGATCGTGGCCCAGGTGAGGACCGCTGAGACGTCGAAGCTGAGCGATATGCCGCCGAGATTCTGTTGGGAAAGGGGGAAGAACATTGCTACGCCGATGAGTATCCCGATGACCATGACGATTCCGACCTGCAGAAGGAGGGATCTGGCCAGGAACCCCGGCTGGGCGCCCATGGCCCGCAGCAGCGTGAGTGCGCCAGCCTTCTGGAGGGTGAGAATCAGGAAGAACAGGCCCGTCACGAGGGGCACGACGAGGGCATAGAGAAGGAAGATCACCTGGAACGACTGCCGCACCTGTGCAACGCCGGGCGACTTGTCGGCTGCCTCGTCGCGTGTGAGGGCCTCAATATCGCCCACGGATGACTCGATCGCTGCCGCCGCGGCTGAGGGTCTCATGCCGGATTCGGGCTGCACCGCGACGGCATTTGTGATGCCCCCAGGTGTCTGCGGGTTGTGCGCCTTGGCTACGGCTGAGGAAGTGTCGATATCGGTGAAGAGGGTCGCCGTGACGTTCAGCTGAATGTCATCTGCCAGGCCGACGACCTTGATCGATGCGGCCTTGCCCCTCGGCGAGGGCTCTATCTGAACCTCGTCGCCGATCCTGAAATCGCTCGAGCTCCCCACGGCCTCGCCGGAGGCCGATGGCATGCGTCCAGATGACAGCGCGGCGGGCATGAATAGTTTGGGGTTGCTCGTTCCAATGACCGAGGCATCGGTGACATCACTGTCGGCCACGTCCACTGTGTAGGTGCTTTGCTGGACCCGTGCTGTCCGTTCGATTCCACCGACGGCCTCGATCTGTTCGACCTGTTCGTTCGACAGGAAGCTCGCCTGGAGAGTGCGCTGACCCTCGAGGCTGTAGACGACAACGGGAGCGGTCTGGTTGCGAATCGCGCCGATGAACGCAGTGATGAGCCCATTCTGAATGGACTGCTGGAAAAGAATCAGAAAGACAAGTAACGCCACGGCACCTGCCAGTAGGACGAAGCGTCCCCACATCCGTCGCATCTCACGAAGCCCTAGGGGCATGTGGTTCTCTCCTTCGAGTTGGGGGCCCGCGTCAAGGCCTCTGCGGTCCGTGTCATGAGACGCTCTCGGTCATTGACGTGAGCGCATCTGCGCCCTCTGAGTGCAGACGTTCTGCTACTTCGACGAGTTCGTGCACCGAAGACGTCCAGACCGTGGCCCCCATCTTGGCCGAATGGGTGGCATCGGTGATCGCCGCGCCGCCCATGACCACGGGACATCCAACCCTGCTTCGGACTTGCTCCACCGACTCACTAAGCGCGCTGGTAGAGAGTTCGTCAAGATCGCTGGTGGCGCAGTATCCGACGCCGAGTAGACGGTCCGCCTCAATGGCTGCCCGCCACATCTGATCTGGGGGAACATCGGCGCCCAGATCCATCACCACGAACCCGTTGCTCCTAAGAACCTCGCTCGCCATCGCGGTGGGCAGACCGTGACGATCGCCGGGCGCGGCAGCCAGAATCATCGTGCCCTTGTGCCGACCGCGGCGACGACCGTATGCGCCCAGGCGACCGATGAGTCGCATGGCGACGATGCTCGCCCGGTGCTCGTCTCCAACCGAGGTCGTCCCGGCTTCCCACCGCTCGCCGATCTCATTCATTGCTTCAGCAAGAACTAGTACCCAGTCCGAACTAGGTCTCCTGGTAGCCAGAGCAAGTTCTTCGAGGATCTGCCAGGCACCACCCTCGTCGCCCTTTTCGAGCCGATCGGCCAGATTCGTAGACGCATTTGAACTGGTCCGATCCTTCAGCTGGATGTTGGAGCGGTTGTTGGCCCCGAGATCCGCCGAGAGCGACTTGTTCCTCAAGAAGTCGTCGATGTCCTTGGCTTCAATAACCCATCTACCACCCGCCTGACGGGCGGGAAGTCGCCCAGTCCGAACATATCGATAGGCGCTCATGTAATGGACGCCAAGCATCTCGGCAGCCTGACTGAGGGTCATCTCACCGAGAGCCATCGGGATGCCCGATCAGTCAATTGCACCTCCGACGAAAGATTGACATGCGTTCTGTAGACGACTCGTAATTTAGCGCTAAATGAATCCATCGTCACCTATGTGGGTCACCGGAGGCGAAATGTTTGGAGCTTCTCCTAAGTGGGTACTTGACTTCGCATGGAACGAAGATCAGCAATCTCAGGATTCATATTCGCTCTTGTGCTCATCGCAGCAGGAGCGATTCTCAAATACGCCGTTACAGCGACGGTCAGCGGAGTGAAGCTCGAGACGGTCGGGATGATCTTGATGATCGTTGGGGCCGTAGCAGCCGTGGTCACGCTGATTCCGATTCTGATCGGCGGAAAGACGACCACCGAGGCGGTGAGCGAGCCCGGCCACACGGTGGTTGAACGGCGTCATCAGTAATTTTCACCGATAGTCCACTTCTAGGCGGGAAGTGCATCAACCCGACCCTCCGAATAGGCCATTTGGCCCCTTTGGTTAAGGGTCGGGTTGATGCGCGTCGATTGGTAGCAGTCGTCCAACCGCCGGAGTTACATGACTTTCAATCGACCGACCCGCCTCTCGATCAGACGAGGGAGGCTGGGTCTGCCGCCACTACTGCTGCCATTTGCGGTGCTCGCGGTCTCGCTCTCGCTCTGCGCGTGCGCACCTGCACCGGGAGGGTCCCCCGCCCTCCAGCCCAACCCGGGACAAGTTGCGACGTCGGGAGACTGCCCGGTCGGCCCGAATCTTGCACAGTGCGAAAGATCGGTATCTCTCGCACGATCCGGCACGGCGAGGCGGGCCATAGCCTTCGCATTCGGTCAAATCGGCAAGCCGTACAGCACAGCCGATCGCCTGGGTCTCAACAGTTACGACTGCTCGGGACTGGTCTGGCGTTCCTATGCCGAAGCCGGAATCGACATCGGTGCGAACGTCTCGTCCGCGATCGTCACTCCGGGCGGCCCCCGCGTCGAAATCCCGATGAACCACGCGGAGCCCGGCGACATCGTCTGGTACCCCGGTCACGTCGCAATCGCCCTCGCTGATGGCAACATCATCGAGGCAGCAAAGCCAGGAACCAACGTCCGGGTGGTCAGTTCTAAGTACCGCAACTTCACCCGAGCGATAGCAATCAGCGCACCCTGATCCCCAGCGCGACTTGAGTTGCCGAGTCGGACGCCAGACGCCGGACGCGTGAAACCCGGGCCGACTGGCCCGGGCTCAAGGCGTTGACGAGCACTGCGGCTGTCAGTTGGAATCCCGCCGGTACAGCAGGACGGTTCCGATGGCCAGACTCACCAGGGCGTAGCTACCGAAGATCAGCGCGTACTGCGGCCTCGTCAGTTCGTTGACGATTGATACGGGCGGCTGGAACTCCGGGCCCGCGTCCAGCAGCCGGTATCCGGCGCTGAATGGCAGGAAGTGGACGACACCTTCCGGCAGGGCGGGAGCGAACAGGCTCTCGATCACGAACGACCACATCAGCAGGGCGGAAATCGCGCCGGCGCTGTGTCTGACGATCATGCCCACACCCAACCCGATCACCGCTGCCAGCGCGATGTAGAGAAGTGCCCACAATGCTCGCGATAGGGCCCCGGACCCGTCACCCACATCGACGCCGCCGAGAAGAGCTCCCCCGAAGCCTGCCGCCATCGCAGTGGCGCCGAGCGCCAATCCGACCATTGTGGCCACAACCGTCTTGGCCGACACGATCACCCACCGGGCGGGCCGGGCGGTCAGCATGACTGCGACCGTGCCGTGTTGGGCCTCAGCGGTGAACATGAGGATGCCGGTAACAAATGCCAAGGTTGCGATGAGTGGCAGGGGAAAGATGAACAGTTCCGAGGCCGACAGCCTGCCCTCGGTGTCGGACGCCGCTAGCGCCCAGGCGACAAGGCCGCCAACCAGCGGGGCCGTTGTGAATATCACCTTGTTCGCCCGCAACGAGGCGAGCTTGATCCACTCGCTCCTGAGCGCTCCCGGCGTTGCCCTCAGATCGTCGCCGAATGAACGGAGATCTGATTTGTCGACGGACTCCTGGACGAACCTGGCCCTCCGGGCGGTCGGGCTGTCACCTGCCGGTGGAGTCATCGCCGGCGAGGTCATTGCCGGCGAGGTCATTGCTGCACTTGTACTGACTGTATTGGTGGTCATTTTGAATTCCTTCTGTTTCGTGAACTGAGGGCCGTTGTGATCTGAGGGCTAGGCGGAGGCGAACTCGGCGGTCGGACCGGTCATGGCGAGCAAGCTGTCCTCAAGCGACTGGGTCGTTTCGCTGAGTTCGACCAGGCGGATCCCGTTTTCGAACGCGATCCGCGACACCGAAGA
>JBATWQ010000399.1:0-3962 GCA_049672765.1 Microthrixaceae bacterium
GGCAACTGCCGCTCGGCGAGCAGTTCGGCGGTGCTGTTCAGCTGCTGCAACCGGCTGGCGGTGGCCGACTGAACGGCAGTTTCGGCGTGGTACTTCTGGACGGTCTCTGCGATCTCTGCGAGGTACCTACTGCGGGCAGCGGGCACGATCTGGCTAAGACCGGTGGAAGCCTTGACGTCGACCTGGGGTAGCGCGCCCGGAGCCGCGTCCAGACCGTGCTTCTGTAGTTCGGCGCGCAAGAACTGGTAGAGAGCCGTAACGCCGTCATCGTTGAAGCGCGAGGCGACGGTGCCGTACACCGGCATGTCCGAGGGAGACGAAGTGAACGCCTCACGATTGCGGACCATCTGGCGTGCCACGTCGCGCATGGCGTCCTCGGCGCCGCGGCGCTCGTACTTGTTGATCGCGACAGCGTCGGCGAAGTCCAACATGTCGATCTTCTCGAGCTGCGAGGAAGCTCCGAACTCGGGGGTCATGACATAGAGCGACGTGTCCGCGTAGGGCACGATGGCTGCGTCACCCTGGCCGATACCGGGCGTCTCGACGATGACCAGATCTGCGCCCCATGCCTTGGCGGCATTCAGAACCGACGACAGGTACGACGGCACCTCACTCTGGGTGGAGCGGGTTGCAATCGAGCGGAAGTAGATCGTCGGGGTGTTGATGGAGTTCATCCGGATGCGGTCCCCGAGGAGCGCACCGCCACCACGCCGACGGGTCGGGTCGATCGCTATCACCGCGACCTTGACCTTGTCCTCCTGGTCGAGGCGCAGCCGCCGCAGAAGCTCATCGGTCAGCGAGGACTTTCCGGCGCCACCGGTTCCGGTGATCCCCAGAACCGGAACTCCACGGGACTGGGCGACCTGGCCCAGTTGTTCGATGATTCCCTCGGGCACGGTGCCCTGTTCGAGCGACGTGATCATGCGCGCCAAGCCGTTGACCGAGCCACCCAGAACGTCGCCCAGCAGCGACTCGGACTCCGCCGGGGCGACCGCAAGGTCTACGTCGCACTCGGCGATCATCGAGTTGATCATCCCGACCAGACCCATTCGCTGGCCGTCCTCGGGTGAGAAGATCCGGGCGACTCCGTAGTCATGTAGTTCGGCGATCTCTTCAGGGACGATCACCCCGCCGCCACCGCCGTAGACACGGATGTGGCCGGCCCCGCGCTCTTTCAGGCTGTCGATCAGGTACTTGAAGTACTCGATGTGGCCGCCCTGGTATGAGCTGAGCCCAATCCCCTGGACGTCCTCCTGGATTGCGGCCGTGACCACCTCGTCTACCGAACGGTTGTGGCCCAGGTGCACGACCTCAGCGCCTTGGGACTGCAGGATTCGTCGCATGATGTTGATTGCTGCGTCGTGGCCGTCGAACAGGCTGGCAGCTGTCACGAATCGAACCGGGTTGGTTGGTCGATGAAGAATCGGCTTGTCAGTCATCTTTGTCCCCTGGAAGCCGAGTTTCTCGACCTGTTGCGAATTAGTTGGACGTCAACATAACTATAGCTACTCACTCTGGATGACGTGAGGTCGACCGCCCCGGAGCCGGTCTGTGACGACACTTCGAGCCGGTAGGGTCAATGCCATGTCTGAGGGAAAGGCGCCACTTGCCTTCGATCCGATCGCCGAGGCCCATCGCCAGTGGGGCGTACATGGCTGGGACAAAGCTGCCGACGGCATGGCGATCGTCACTTCGATCATCCGGGTCGAGCAGATTCTCCTGAGCAAGATCGACCTGGTCCTCAAACCGTTCGAGTTGACCTTCGCCCGTTATGAGCTGCTCACGCTCCTGGACTTCTCCCGTCAGGGTGCGCTTCCGCTGGGCAAGATCGGCGTACGCCTACAGGTCCACCCGGCAAGCGTCACCAACGCGGTCAACCGCCTCGAGAAGGACGGCCTGGTCAAACGCGTCAGCCACCCTGATGACGGACGAACCGTGCTGGCCACCCTCACAGCAGCCGGCAGGGATCTGGCCCGTGAAGCCAGCCACGCGCTCAACGAGCAGGTCTTCGAAAGGATCGATCTTGATCCCGACGACCAGGCCGTGTTGTTCCAGATCCTCTACCGCTTCCGCCAGAACTCCGGCGACTTCGACTGACTCATGTAGCAATACGCATTTGGGGCTGGCGGAGGTGTCCCATGGCCACCAACTCACCACCTTTGCGCGGTTGACCACCACGCTCGGTACCCCACACGGCGTCGGGGTCACCGATTTTGCCCACCCGTCACCGTTCTGGCTGTCGCCGACGCGGCTCCAGACACCGCGATGACAGCCAGTTCGGTCCCGGCGCGCTGGGCGACCACGCAGAGCCGGAGATCCGCCCACGACCTCAGAAGGACCTCTACCGACGGGGCCTTCCGATCAGGGAGCGACTGAGCCGTAGTCGGCAAAGCCGGAAGGGTCGTGACGTCCGAAGGTGCCGAGTTCGAACAGGCCCCAGCCTTCCTGATCGCCGATCTTTGCGTATGCAACGTGATCCAACAGGCCGAATGGAATCATCGACGCGACCTCGGGCTCGGTGATGTCGATATCGACACCCTCGACCCAGTCGCGGCCCTGCCAAGACCCGTGGGACCAGGACCCGCCGTAGCCGGTGCCGGCATTGAGGGCGACAAATCCGCGGGTCTCGACCTCGATGGTCAGCGGAGTTCCGTCGGGCTCTGTCAGGTGGATGGTCGCACCCTCGGGGTGTCGGGTTCCGGATTTGTAGTGGACATCGATCCGCGGCCAGCCGAGTTGCTCGGGGCGCTTGCCCGACTCCGCTGGCCAAACCCGCAGAGCATCGTTGAGCACACGGTGCCCATCCGGGTCTTCCTGGACGATCACCATGATCATGAAGTCGTCGAATCGCAGGGGAACGTAGTTCCACCAGAACCCTTCGATCGGCTCCGCCGACGCCCGACCCGGCGCGTCGGGCTCCCCGACCGGCCGTATTCCCCAGGATCGGTCCCTTGTGCCCAGCCAGGTCCCGGGGTCAACCGCATGGGTCACCCCGTCGACCCGGAGTTCGCCCTCCCAGGTTCCTACCTGTGCGAACCGCTGCGCGTCGAGCAGGATGCGCTGACCGGAACGCCAGACGTGGGGTGCCTCATCGACAGCGGGGAACGAGCCCTCCCAGGTCAGGTCGAAGCCGACCCCGTGGTCGTCGCCGTCACAGATCATCCGGATCCGCTTGAGCGGCTCGATGATCTCCATGCGAAATGGTCCAACTGCCGGAGCCATCCGGTCGGTGCTGTCCTCGAGTGCATCCGAAGCCCGCACCGTGATCTGACGATCGCCGGTCCTGACGGTCACATAGGCGTCAATGACGCCCAGGTTCGGGTAGATACCCAGGCCGAACAGAGCGAACGGGTCGCCGTTGCGGCCGTGGGCATTGAAGTAGTACCGGTCATAGGCGTTCGGGTCCGACGAGACCACATGGGATATCGACAACGGCGCCTGATGGATCGGGAACTCATCGAGGGGGTGCGGCACGAATCCTCCGGTGCTGACTGGCCCGACAACGGTGACGAGTGACATCGGGATTTGGAACTGCCTTGTCTACCAGTCAGACGGAGGACGGGAGGCCGGTGATGGATGCCGCTCAGACGAAAAGGGCCCAGGACGCAGGCCACCGGTCGCGAGTGCCGCTCAGACGAACAGGCGACGCGCTCCGGCCGTGACCACGGTGCAACGGCCGGGGATCGTGCTGAGCCTCTCGAGCGCGTAGAACTCGGCAATCGCCAGGGCATCGGCCGGATCCCCGCCAGCAGAATCCCCGCCAGCAGAGTCCCTGCCAGCAGACTCGCGTTCGACCGCCCGCTTGGCCAGGAGCCAACCGCCGACCAGGTCTCCGAACACCGCCAGGAACGCGGTTGCACCTGCCAGCGCATCCTCCCGACCCGCTTGGTCGGCCTGGAGCCGCTCGCGCAACCAGATCGTTGCGCCCCGAACTGCTCGGGTGGCGTCGGCCAGCAGTTCAC
>JBATWQ010000400.1:0-31681 GCA_049672765.1 Microthrixaceae bacterium
TACCAGGACCGGCCGGCCCCCGACACCAGGCTCTGGAACCGTCCTCGTTGACTAGCTCGTCACAGTCGGTCAGGGTGTCGCGATGAATCGCGTCGTCAGGCCAATTCGACTGCACCCGTTCCGGACGCTGTCGATCCTCGCCCTGGTTGTGCTGGGCGCCGGAGCATTCTTGGGTCGTGACGTGATTCGCGTGGCTCTCACCCCGGAATCTCTACACGATCTGACGCTGCCGAAGGTCACTCCGGTAAAGGCCAGGTCCGGCGAAACCGTCTACCGCGTCGATGCATCTCGGTCGGTCGTCAAGGTCGGGGTGGACGAGATCCTGGCGGGCAAGGACAAACGGGTGGAACTGACGACCCGGGTCATGGGAGGCGAGGTTGCGACTTCCAATGCCGGGAAGTCCGCGGTCAGATTCGGGGAGTTCGTCGTCAACGTCGGAGAGCTCCGTAGCGACAACGCCCTGCGCGACAAGATGCTCCGCCACGAGTTCCTCGAGACACACAACTATCCCGTTGTCCGCCTCCTCGACGCCTCGGTCAAGCTCCCCAAGGGGTCGTCCCCGACCGCCGTAAAGGGTGCGACCCTCACAGCCGACCTAGAGGTGAAGGACAAGGTCCATCCGACCGAGTGGAAGGTCGATGCCCGGGTCGTCGACGACGAGTTATTGGTCACGGCCACCACCACCGCGAAGATGTCCGACCTGGGAGTCGGCCCCATCAACAAGGTTGGCCTGGTCCGCACCTCTGACAAGATCGATCTACGCGTCGAGATAATCGCCGTCGACGCCTCGAAGTTCACACCTCCGGCGAAACTGGCCGTCGAGCTTGTCGAAACGAAGTCCAGCGATGTCGGGCCTAGCTTCAAGTCCGAAATCGCGCCGATCCTTTCGGAGAACTGCGCCTCGTGTCATCGTCGCGGAGAGATCGGCGCCTCGATGTGGGCGCTCGACTACGCATCCGACGCGGCTGCGGTGGCAGACGGTCTGGCAGTCGTTACAGGGGCGAAGTTCATGCCACCGTGGCCGGCCTCCGATGTCGGGGTGCCCGTCAAGCACGCCCGCGGTCTGACCGACGCCCAGATAGACCTGATCTCACGATGGGCCAAGGCCGGAGGGAAGCTCGACGTCGCCGGAAACACAAAAATCGTTCCACCTAAGGAGCCCGATATTCGTGAGCCCAGGCCCGACCGTATCGTGAAGCTCTCGGAGCCCTACCAGCTCGACGGAAAACTCAAGGACGAGTACCGCTGTTTCATCCTCGATCCCAAAATCACCGAGACGAGCTACCTGACCGGATACACCTTCGACCCGGACAGCCTCAAGGTCGTCCACCACGCAATCGTCAATCGAGTGCCCGCTGGGCCGATGCTCGAGCTCGCCAAACAGAAGGATGCGGCCGACGAAGGACCCGGTTGGACCTGCTTCACGGGAATGGGAGGCAACTCCGGTCAACGAATCGCTGGCTGGGTGCCCGGCCAGCGACCATTCATCGCCCCCGAGGGCAACGGCTTCCAGCTTGATCCCGGCGACGTACTGGTCGCCCAGATCCACTACCACTACGACCCCGCCGCCCCGCCGGACCAGTCGGGCATGACCCTGGAGTTGGCGAAGGACGCCAAGGGCATCGTCGCGCTGCAGTCCAGAACGCTCATAGGGCCCGTCGAAGTGCCGTGTCCGCCCAACAGCAAGGGTCCCCTGTGTGACCGGAAGGCCTCACTCGCAGATGTAGATGTCCGCTTCGGTCCCGGCTCTTCGGTGATCGCCGATGTCCTGCACCGCACCTGCGGGACGACGCCCGAGCAGGTCGCCGCCGCCTCAGATGGCATTACGGCAAGCACTACGTGTGACTTCAAGGTTCGCCAGAGTGGAGACATCATCGGGATGTTGGCGCACATGCACGAGATGGGTTCCTCGTACCGGATGACCCTCAACCCCGACACTCCGGCCGAGAAGGTCCTCCTCGACATCCCCACGTGGAACTTCTCGTGGCAGATGGGCTACTCACCTGTCGACGATGTGCCGATCGAGCACGGGGACGTGATCAGGGTTACCTGCAACTGGGATCGTCGCACACGATTCGATCCGTCCCCAAGGTACGTGGTGTTCGCGGAGGGAACCGAGGACGAAATGTGTTTTACCACCCTGACGGTCCGCCCCCGCCCGGAAGCCAGCCCCTGATTCCGGCCGGCAGCGCGAACGTGTCGGAGAGACACTCCTGAAGTAGAGATCGAGAGAGAAGTTGGCCCACTGCCGATCAGATCGACAGCACGTTCATCGTCGCGAGCTGTTCGATGATCTGAGCGGCCGCCTGCTGGGGAGTGCACGACGTGGTGTCGATGATGACATCGGCGTTCTCGGGCTCCTCATAGGGCGAGTCCACCCCGGTGAAGTTGGAAAGCTCACCGAGCCGCGCCTTCTGGTACAGGCCCTTCGGGTCCCGCTGTTCGGCGACTGCCAGTGGAGTGTTGACGAAGACCTCACAGAACCTGCCGTCCCCGACCAGCTCTCGGGCCATCCTGCGTTCGGCGCTGAACGGCGAGATGAACGACACCAGAACTAGTAGGCCGGCGTCCGCCATCAGCGCCGACACCTCGGCGACCCTGCGGATGTTCTCGACCCGATCGGCGTCGGTGAAGCCGAGGTCCTGGTTGAGACCGTGGCGGACGTTGTCGCCGTCGAGGATGTAGGTGTGGAGCCCGAGTGAGTGCAGGTTCTGTTCGAGCTGGTTGGCGATTGTCGACTTGCCCGACCCCGACAGCCCTGTCAGCCAGACGACCGCCGGCTTGTGACCCTTGATGCGGCTACGCGATTCGGTCGTGACGTCAATGGTCTGCCACGTCACGTTCTGGGAGCGGTGCAGCGCGAACGTGAGCATGCCGACCCCGACCGTGGCATTGGTCAGACGGTCGATGATTACGAACCCGCCGGTGTCCCTGCTCTGTTCATAGGAGTCGAAGGGCACGACCCTGTCCGTTGCCAGGGTGCAGACACCGACCTCGTTCAATTCCAGGGTCGGTGCCGAAAGATGTTCGAGGGTGTTGACGTTGACCTTGTACTTGGGTTGGTGGAGCGTGACCCCGACGGTGGCGGTGCCGAGCTTCATCAGATACGGACGACCGGGAAGCATCGCGTCCTCGCTCATCCAGACCACGGTCGCCTCGAACTGGTCGGCGACCTGCGCCGGTTCCGAGGAGGCGCAGAGAAGATCACCCCGACTGATGTCGATCTCGTCGGCAAGGGTCAACACGACGGACTGCCCGGCTGACGCCTCGGACAGGTCTCCCCCCATGGTGACGATGCGATTCACCGTTGACTCGGTCCCGCTGGGTAGAACGGTTACGGCATCGCCCACCTTGATCGAACCCGAGGTGATCAGACCCGCGAAGCCGCGGAAGTCATGGCTCGACCGGTTGACCCACTGCACCGGCATACGGAACTTGGTGGTTCCCCGCGACCTGTCCACGTCGACGGTTTCGAGGTAGTGCATCAGCGCCGGGCCGCTGTACCAAGGGGTCCGGGGGCTGAGGGTGGTCACGTTGTCACCATCCAGTGCCGACACCGGAATACAGGTCGTGTCCTGCAATCCGAGTTCTGCGGCGAACTCCTCGAAGTCGGTACGGATCTGGTTGAAGGTCTCCTCCGAGAAGTCGACCAGATCGATCTTGTTGATCGCCACCACGACCGATTTGATGCCGATCAGGTTGACCAGGTACGTGTGACGCCTGGTCTGGGTCAAGACTCCTTTGCGGGCGTCGACGAGAATTACCGCGGCGTCCGCCGTCGAGGCTCCGGTGACCATGTTGCGGGTGTACTGCTCGTGACCGGGTGTGTCGGCGACAACGAACTTGCGAGCGGCGGTCGAGAAATAGCGGTACGCCACATCGATCGTTATGCCCTGTTCGCGTTCGGCCGCGAGTCCGTCTACCAACAACGCCAGGTCGAGCGAATCCCCTTGGGTGCCGACCTTCTTGGAGTCGACCTCGAGCGCCGCGAGCTGGTCCTCGAAGATCATGTGGGACTCGTAGAGGACCCGACCGATCAGCGTGCTCTTGCCGTCGTCGACGCTGCCGCAGGTGATGAAGCGGAGCTGCGTCTTGTTCAGGTTGTCATCGAGGTAACCGGCGATGTCGTCGCGGATGAGTTCCTGCTCTTCGGTGGCCATTTCAGAAATACCCTTCCTGCTTCTTCTTCTCCATGGACCCCGAGGAGTCGAAGTCGATCACCCGCCCGGAACGCTCCGAAGTCGTGGTCAGGAGCATCTCCTGGATGACATCGATGAGCGTGTCTGCGCTGCTCTCGACGGCGCCCGTCAACGGGTAGCAGCCGAGGGTGCGGAATCGGACGCTCCTCATCTGGGGGACCTCGCCGTCCCTGAGGGGAAAGCGATCGTCGTCGACCATGATGAGGGTTCCGTCGCGTTCGACCACAGGGCGTGGTGCGGCCAGGTAAAGCGGGACTATCGGGATTTCCTCGCGGTAGATGTACTGCCAGATATCGAGCTCGGTCCAGTTGGACAACGGGAACACCCGCAGGCTCTCACCGGCTCGGTGACGGACGTTGTATGTGCGCCAGAGTTCCGGGCGCTGCTGCTTGGGATCCCAGCGATGCTGCGACGTCCGGATCGAGAAAATCCGCTCCTTGGCCCGTGACTTCTCCTCGTCCCGGCGCGCCCCTCCGAAGGCAACATCGAACTTGTACTTGTCGAGGGCCTGCTTCAGCCCCTCGGTCTTCCAGACATCGGTGTGGACCGCTGACCCGTGGTCGAAGGGGTTGATCGACCGGGCGATCGCGTCGGGGTTCTGGTGGATGAGCAGCTCAGCCCCGGATTCCTGCGCCACCCGGTCCCGGAACTCGTACATCTGCCTGAACTTCCAGGTCGTGTCGACGTGGAGCAGTGGAAACGGTGGCGGGCTGGGGAAGAACGCCTTGCGGGCAAGGTGCAACATGACGGTGCTGTCCTTGCCTACCGAGTACATCATCACCGGGTTCTCGGCCTCGGCGACCGCCTCTCGCATGATGTGGATCGACTCGGATTCGAGTTGATCCAGATTTGTCATGCCCTTGGTCATTGCCCTGCTCCCTGGAAGCCGAGAACCTTCCAGTCCCCGAATGGTTATTCATATTGTTAGTCTTTGAACCTAATAATGCAATGGATCGCCCATAAGATACCCCTTTGTTAGCATTGCGCAATGAGGATTCCGGCCAAGGTCGACTACGCAATCCGGGCGATGGCCGAAATCGCCTCCCACGACGGGCCCGTCAAGGCCGATGCAATCGCCGTCGCCCAGGACCTGCCGATCAGCTATCTCGTCGGAATTCTGGGAGATCTTCGACGGGGCCGCCTGGTCAGCAGCCAAAGAGGTCCGGACGGCGGCTTCGTTCTGGACCGTCCTGCCAGCGAAATCGCCCTGGCAGACATCTTCCGTGTCATCGACGGACCTCTCGCCGAGGTCCACGACCTGAGCCTCAGTAACCTGACGTACAACGGCCCGGCGGCTGACCTGCGCGACATCTGGATCGCGGTCAGAGCAAGTCTCAGACGGGTACTCGAGTCGGTTACCCTCCAGGACCTGATCGAACGCCGCCTTCCCGAACACATCGCGGAACTGGTGGATGAATATGAGACATCCATGGCTCGCCCCGGACACGGCAAGGAGCGCCGATGACGGCCTGGCCGAAACGGGCGAGCCTTCTCAGTGAGCGCCCGTCACCTTGAGCCCGACTATGGCGACGATCAGCAGCACCAGAAATACGATTCTTGCGGCTGTGGCCGGTTCTCCATTCCACCCGATGCCGTAGATCGCGGCACCTACGGCGCCGATGCCCACCCATACGCCGTAAGCGGTTCCGATGGGTATCGTCTCGGTCGCCTTGGCAAGGGCCAACATGCTCGCGCTCAACATGATCAGGAACAGCAAGGTTGGGAGAGGCCGGGTCAGACCGTTGGTAGACGGAAGGGTCGACGCCCATCCGACTTCGAGCAGACCGGCGCCAACAAGCAGAATCCAGGACATCTTTTCTCCTGAGCCCGTCTTTGCAGCTGCCGGTACGGGACACCCTCGTCGGCAGTAGCCGGTTGTCCCGGCTGACTTCCAGCGAGCCTAGTTCTGCTCGGTCAGCGAATTTGGGTCCTCGTGCATAGGCCCGGCGCAGGCACCACACTCGCGGGGATGATGAACTGGTCCGAAGCAATCGCGATCGATCCCGTCGGCGAACGAACTTTCAAGGCCCATGTCGACGAGCATTGGACCTCGCTGCAGGGGGCCCACGGTGGGATTGTCGCGGCTCTTGCCCTACGAGCCTCTGAAGCGGTGCTCGCCGAACTTGAAGTCGACGGCGTCACAACTCTTCGGGCGGCGACTTTCGGCTACGTGAGCGGAAACACGATCGGCGATCTGGGCATCGACGTCGAGGTCATCCGCCGCGGCCGGGCGATGGTCACCACCCATGCCCGGACGAGACAGGGTGACAAGACCACGACGGTCGCCAGGTTTCACCACTCGACCCCCTGGGACGGCGCCGAGTTCAGCGATGCCCCACCGATGCCCGTTCGACCCGAGGGAACCGTGAGGCTCAAATGGGGTGACGAACCCGCCCACCTGAACAACGTCGAGACCTACCTGCACCCCGACACAGCTCTGTTCGCCGGAACCGAGCGCGCCGAATGGCTTGCCTGGTGTCGTCCGCTTGAAGGCTCCACGTTCGACGCCGCGTGGCTGGTCATGTTTGGCGACTACTTCCCGCCCGCGGTGTTCACCCATGTCACCGTGCCGGTTCGAGCGGTGACGATTGAATATTCGATCCAGATCCACAGCGCCGCGGGTGAGTGGACCCTTGGCGACGACGAGTATTTGGCAGCGCGCATGCACGCGTTCCACTCACACGACGGCTTCGCGGTCGAGGACGGCTGGATCTACCTGCCCGATGGAACCCTGTTGGCGACGGTGCGGCAGTCGCGACTGGCCGGCTGACGAGGGATCAGAGCGGGCAGAGCGCCCAGATGTCGAGGTCGAGCAGAACGCCGGGTGCGTACTTTCCGTCCTCGCCGCGTAGGGTCATCGACTCGTCGCGTCCCTTGGTGGCGACCAGGCGCAGTCGCAGCGCGCCGACACCGGGAGCGTCGGTCTCGGCCTTGTCCAGAACCTCGGACCAGGCGTAGACGGTGTCGCCGGCGAAGGCGGGTGCGGTGTGGGCACCGGCGTTGATGGCGGCGATCAACTGTGCGTTCGCCAGACCGTTGAACGACAGCGCCCGGGCCATTGAAATGATGTGTCCGCCGTAGATCAGGCGGGTGCCGTCTGGGCGGGCCTCGACGTTGAAGTGGACCTTGGCGGTGTTCTGCCAGAGTCGGGTGGCCATCATGTGCTCAGCGTCGGTCAGGGTGACACCGTCGACGTGATCAATCTTCTCCCCCACCTCGTAGTCACCGAAACGGTGTGGTTCGCCGGCGGCGACGAAGTCGTAGTTCGAGAAGTTCAATCCCGACGGAATTATCAGATCAGTCGCTGCGACCGACTTGGCCAACTCGGGGACCGAGGCCTCGGGCGCGGCGGCAGAATGGTCACGCTTGTGGACCATGACCCAGCGGGCCCAATCGATGGCTGTCTCGCCGTGCTGATCCACGGCGGTCGAGCGCACATAGACCACGCCGGTCTTACCGTTCGAGTTCTCCTTCAGACCGATCACCTCTGACGAGGTGGCGATGGTGTCGCCGGGCGCCAGCGGCCGGTGGAAACGGCATTCGGCATAACCGAGGTTGGCGACAGCGTTCAGCGAAACATCGGGAACGGTCTTGCCGAACGCGATGTGGAACCCGATCAGTTCCTCGACCGGCGGAGTCGAAAGTCCGGACGCCGCCGCGAAGGCTGCCGAGGAGGGCAGGGCGAAGCGTGTCGGGTAGAGCGCACCGTACAGAGCTCGGTCGCCTTCGGTGACGGTCCTGGGAGTGGCGTGCTGGATCACCTGACCCAGTTCGAAGTCCTCAAAGAAATTCCCGGGGTTGGTCTTGCTCATTTCTCACCTTCGACGTCTCGCAGTGGGCAGCGTCGAATGTACAAGCGGCCCGCCGACAGTTCCCATCCGGAAGTCCGGCCCCATCGACAACCGATACGATGCTGGCGTCAGTCCGGCGATGAGCGACCGGTCATCACAGGGGGACAGGCGTGGACATCGCATCGCAGAGTGCCGAAGCCGTCGAATTGGTCGAGAAGTTCTGGGCGACTCTCGCGGTACGTGATTTCGATGGCGTCGGTGCTTTCATGGCACCCGATGGCCACTACGTCGACGTCCCCGTCAAGGACATTGACGTCGGTGCCTATGGGCCCGCCGAAACGGCCGCCCGACTGCGACTCGGCCTGGCGCCACTCGCTGCCTACGAGGTCCACGACGGCCCGATCATCGCCGCCAACGGCTTCGTCGTGACCGAACACTCCGAGACCTGGACCTGGGAGGAGGGCATCACCGTCACGCTTCCGTTCGCGTCGGTTATGCAGGTCGCCGACGGAAAGGTCACCCGCTGGTGGGACTACTTCGACATCGGCACCATCATGAACGCCGCCCCACCCTGGTGGATCGAACACATCGCGAACGGCTACAAGTAGTTCCGGTGCAAGTAGTCCGGCGTAGGTAGTTACGGGGCAGGTTCGCAGATCACCACCGGGATGTCCCGGTCGGTGTTGGCCTGATATCCCTCGTAGCCCTTGTACGCTGCGACGATCGTCGGCCACAACGACTTCTTCTCGTCCGCCGACGCGGTGCGGGCAGTCATGGCCCTGACGGTGCCGTCGATCGTCAGTTCAACCATGGGATTGGCGACCAGGTTCTTGTACCAGTCTGGGTGTTGGGAGTACCCGCCCTTGGATGCAATTAGCACCACCCGCTCGTCGTCGCAGATCGGCGCGGTCAGCATCGTGGAACGCCGCTCACCGGACTTGCGGCCGATTGTGTGGAGCTCGACCGGCTTCATCCCGAGGATGGAACGGGGAAAGCGGCCCCCGGTGACGGCCAACAATGCTCGATGGCCGGTCTCGAGCACCCAGGCTCCCGCGGCGATGGCCTTGTCCGAATTCGTCATTCCCAGATTCTGACACCCCGATGAACTTCAGGAACACCCCGAACTGGCCGATACTGGTGGCCAACTCAACGAGGAGTGTTCGAATGTCGCGTTTTCAAAGATGCCGTCACGGTGTGGTTGTCGCCATCTCGGTGGTCGTTGCACTTTCACTCGCCGGGTGTGGGCAGAACGAGCCGACATCAGCCAAGGCGACAAGCGGACAACGCGGTGCCTCCACTGCGGACGAACAGAAGGCCGATAGCCAGAATTCCGACGGCACGAAGTCAGATGAGGAGCTGACTCCAAAGGCCATTCTGACCCGGGCTGCTCAGGCGACCGCCGAACACAAGTCGTTCAAGATGCAAATGGTGATGTCCGCTGACGGCGTGACGGTCATGGACATGACCTCGCTCACCTCGGCCGACGGCAAGATGCAGAAGTCGACTATCAAGTCCGCCGAAATCGACGAAAACGGCGAGATGGTGATGATGATCATCGACGGAGTGGCCTACTACCAGTTCCCCGGACTCCCTGACGGCAAGGAGTGGGTCAAGATGGACTCCGCCGACATGATGGGCTCCATGGGAATCGACCCCGGCGCCCTGGCCGAGCAGAACAAGGACGCGCTCGCAATGCTCAATGACCTGAGCGAGGACGTCGAGGTTGTCGGTAAGGACAAGATCGAAGGCATGGACTCGGTGCACTACCGCTACACCTTTGACGTCAACGACATGATGAAGGGCGCGTTGGACAACGGGGTTCTCGACGGTGACGCCGCCGAGGCCGCCGAAATGTTCGGCGGCAAATCCGACATGAACGTCTGGGTCGGCGAAGACGGGCTGATCCGCCGCATCGCCTACGAGATGAACCTCAGTGGTGGAGGCGAGGACATGCCCGGATCGTTCGCCTACGAAATGACCTTCACCGACTACGGCTCGACTCTCGACTTCGCTGCGCCGGACCCGTCCGCGACGATGTCTATGTCCGACATGATGGCCATAGGTTCCTGAGGGTCGCTGTCGGGCGGGACTTAGACTCGCCGGATGGATATCGGTGTCGCACTCCCGACAATGGCCCGCGATTACACCCGGGCCACGACGCTCGACTGGTGTCGAGGCATCGACGAAGGTCCGTTCTCATCTATTTCGTGCGGTGAGCGGATCACGTTCCACAATCAAGAATTGTTGGTGACCAACGCTGCGGCCGCGGCGCTGACGGAGAAGGTCCGGGTTTTCGTCAACCTGGTCGTACTGCCGACCCACCCGATACCGGTGATAGCCAAACAGTTGGCAACGATGGATGTCCTCTGCGACGGACGACTCACTCTTGGGGTGGGTATCGGCGGTCGGGAACACGACTACCGCGCGGCAAGTTCGTCAATGGCCCACCGGCACCAGCGTCTCGACGAGGGGGTGGCCGAATTGCGACGGTTGTGGGCGGGCGAAGCACCCTTCGAGTCGGCAGACCCGGTTGGACCCTCGTGTGTGCAGCCCGGTGGGCCGCCGATTTTGGCCGGAGCGATGGGTCCCAAGGCACTTGCACGCGCGGCGCAATGGGCTGACGGCATTTCAGGCTTCTCCCTCACCGCGGACGCCGCCGAAATGTCTGCTGCTGCCACGGCGGCGACGCAGGCCTGGCTGGACGCCGGTCGTAACGAAGGACCGAAGGTGGTCAGCGGGTGCTTCTATGCACTCGGCGTCGCCGACCCACAGCGATCGCTGCAGAACTTCACGTCCGAATACCTCAACATCTTCGGCAGGAAGTTCGCGGCGTCGGTTGCCGAAGCCTCCGAGATGTGGACCGCGGACCGGGTGCTCAGGGTGCTCGACGATGCCGAACAAGCCGGGGTCGACGAGTTCATTCTCGTTCCCGCGACAACCGACATCGCGTGTCTGGAAGCGACGGTAGATCTGGTCAGCAGCCGCTGACGGCGCCGTCCGGAGCTGTCAGGCTGTCCGTGACCGCCAGGTTCGGGGCCACCACCTTGTCCGGGGCAACCAGGTTGGGTGCCGCCACCACATCGAAGCCACCCCGTTTGGCCTCGTAGCTGGCCTGATCGGCGAGGATCATCATCGCTGGTGCGTTGACAGCCGAGCCGACAACAATTCCGGCGCTGGCCCCGATGGTTAGTACACGCTCTCCTACACAGATCGGTTCGCCAATCTGGGCGATGAATCGCCGAGCCAGGGCATTGAAATCGGCTCGACCCGGGGGCTCGGCGAACACTACGACGAACTCGTCACCCCCGGTCCGCGCCGCTTGATCACCATTGCGAACGGTCGACCGGATCCGATCTGCCACCGCGCACAGCACCTCGTCGCCCACGGCATGGCCGGCCGAGTCGTTCACGTCCTTGAAGCGATCCAGATCCAGGGCGATCACGCCGATGGTCAATTCGCCCGGAAGCGAAGTGATGTACTCCTCGAGCCCCGCACGGTTCGCCAATCCGGTCAACGGGTCACGGAGGGCAGAGATCCGCAGCTGTTCGATCAGCTGGCGACGTTCCTCGATGTTCTCCACCTGGGTCAGGAACTGGATTCCGTTGTCGTCACCGTCGCGGAGCAGCGTCGTCGTCGCACGGGTCCAGACGGGCCTGTTGCCGGCCGCCAGAAACCGCTTCTCCAGCGAGAAGCTGACGGTCTTGCCCTCCAGCAGACTGATCGCCGAATCAACCGTTGGGCGCAGGTCATCCGGGTGGGTCGTCTCTAGCACCGAGGTTTGTAGAAGCGACTCGTAGCTCGTGCCCAGCAGGTCGCACAGCGCCTGGTTGACCCTGGTGTAGTTCCCGTCGAGCGTGGTGATCGCCATGCCGATGGGGCTGCGCTGGAAGGCCTGTTCGAAGCTCCGTTGGGCATTGCCGGAATCGACACCGCGTTGTCTACCTGTGAGTTCCCGGGCGTTGATCAGAATTCCGCCGACTGCCGGATTGTCAATCAGGTTGTTGGCGACGATCTCGACCTCGTGCCAGTTGTCGGATGTATGGCGAAGGCGCAGTGTCAGGTGTTCGCCGACACTCCCTGCTCTGTCGACGCTTCCAACAAGTGACTGGACTGCCATGCCGACGTCGTCGGGGTGGACGAACTCAAGAAGACTGCGGCCTATCAGTTCGTCGTTCCACAGGCCGAGGATCCGTTCCGAGGCGGCGCTGGCATACCGGAATTTTCCGTACTCATTGACAACCAGAACCAGATCCGACGAGTTTGCCAACAGCGCGGTCAGAAACGTCGGGTCGGAAACCAACTTGGTCGCCTCGGTGTCCTGCTCTGTCCCGCTTCCCGCATCGAACGTCACTCTGTATCTTTCGGCAGTAATCCGTCCGGGTGGAGAACTTTCTGATTGTCAGATGCCGGAGCGAAATTCCCGGATGGTTTCGTCCTGGAGACGTTTCAGACGATCGCTGAGCGACACGTGGTAGACGTGCGGATTGACCAGCCTCCTGACGCCCGGATCCAGACCGGCGACATCGTCGGCCCGACGTTGGGACAGCTCGTCGATACCGACAGGGGCGTGTACCCGCCTGCCGTGTGAGACAACCATTTCTGACAACAGCTCGATACGTGAGGTGTCCCCGAGGCTGATCCGGCGGAAGACCCCTTCGTCCATCGGATGATGCAGCGTCATCACCTCACCCGCCGCGAACGGCTCCTCGTCGGCCAACATCAGCAGGTCTACCGTCGCGAGCCCCGCCCGGTCATAGATACGCCAACACCGGTTCGGTCCGACGATCGGGATCTTCGCCCTTGCCTCGGAGAGCTTCACCGCCGGGGTCCAGCTCCCCGACTCGTCGTGGATCGCAGTGAGTTTGTAGACCCCACCCAGGGAGCTATCCCCCTCGGACGTGATCAGGCGGGTGCCTACGCCGTAGACCAAGCGGCTCCTGATCGCCTCGGGGTCGATCCCCTCGCCAACGGCCTCCTCGGCGACCTGGGTGAGAATCTGCCAGATCGTGAGCTCGTCCAGGTCACCGGAGAGCACTATCCGCACGTCTTCGAAACCGGCCTCGTCGAGCATCCCGGCCGACCGGACCGCCAGGTGGGCCAGGTCGCCGGAGTCCAGACGAATGCCCCGAGGGGTGTGACCCGCGTCGCGCAGCTCGTTGAAGACGGCGATGGCGTTGGGTACGCCCGAGCGGAGGGTATCGATGGTGTCGACCAGCAGGATGCACTCGTCGGGATAGCGGGCGGCGAACGCACGGAACGCCCCGACCTCTCCCTGCCCCAGAGCCAGGTATGCCTGAACCATCGAGTGCGCGTGCGTTCCTTTGGGATCACGCCCTGCGGCCACCGAAGCCTGGACGTTCGAGGTGGATGAGCACCCGCCGATCAAGGCCGCCCGGATCGCCTCGTCGACACCTGCCGCCGGTCCACGGCGCATCCCGAACTCGAGGACGTCGCCGCCGCGGGCGCTCTGGACGATGCGGGCCGCCTTCGAGGCGATCAGGGTCGGGTAGTTACAGATATTGAGGAGGACGGTTTCGAGCATCTGCGCGACCGCCAGGGGTCCGGTCACCGAGATCACCGGTACATGGGGATGGATGACCCGACCCTCTCCGACGGCTCGGATGTCGAGTGAACCGAAGTGACCGTTCTGGGCGAGCCAGTCCAGAAAGTCTTTACTGAAGCGGGGCTCCCCCGTCGGACCGCGTTGCTCGGCGAGGGCATTCAACTCGGAGTCCGTGATGTGCACGGACTCCATCCAGCCGAGCAGTTCCTCGAGTCCGGCGAAGACGCAGAATCCGGCCTGATGGCTGCCGTAGTCAGGGTTGGACCTGTAGAAGTAGTCGAAGTGCGCCGGGCGATCCGCCAGACCCTCAGCCAGGTAGAGCTGGGCCATCACAAGTTGGTACAGATCGGTGAACAGCATCCCCCGGCGCCAACCGGCCCCGGGTTGGCGTCCGGGCGGTGCTCCGGATTCCGGTCCGTTCGCTGAACCGGCTGCCGTTCCTGCTGCCGGTCCGGCCGCCTTTCGGGGGGCCGGTCCGCCTTCGGTGTTCACCCGGGTGACCCGATTAGTTGCACCGACGCCCCGAGCAGTTCTTCCCGGGCACGTTCACCGTCGCCGTCTGCGAGCTCGACCGCGCGGGTCAGATCCCACAGGACGACCGACGCGAAACCGGAGCTGACCGCATCGAGGGCGGTTGCCTTCACGCAGACATCGGCCGCGAGTCCGACGACGACCACTTCGGTGACTCCGCGCTCGTGCAGATACCCGGCAAGCCCGGTGGGTCGAGCGGCCCCGCTCTCAGGGTCGAGCACGGTGAAGGCCGAATAGCCGTCCTCTCCCCCGGTCCCCTTTCGGATTACCAGATCGGCTTCCGCACTCAGGCCGGGATGCGACTCGGCACCCCAGGTGTTGCGCACGCAATGAACCGGCCAGGTGCCACCGCCCTCGATGAAGTGCGGAGTCTGGGGTGGATGCCAGTCCTGGGTCTGGACCACGGTCGCGCCGCCCTCGCGGGCCGCTGCTATCTGGGCATTGATGCCGGCGACGATCTCGTCCCCACCCGTCACGTAGAGAGACCCGGCAGGATCGGCGAAGTCGTTCTGGACATCGACGACCACCAGAGCCACATGTGGTCCGTATTCGGGTTCGTTCGCACCAACTTCGCCTGACATCGGGAACACCTCCGGGACGGTTGTATTGCTGGTCTGTTCAGCAGGTCTTCTCAGCTTGTGCGTACCGCTCGCCTATTCAGTTGGCCTGTGCAGTTGGCCTGTTCAGCTGGTGTGACCTTAGGTCCCACAGAACGTCTGGAACCCAGCGTTAAATTCGGTCGGGGCGGCCTCTGCGTATCGGTCAAGGCCCGCCCGCTCCACAAATGGATCTCGCAGCACTTCGACCAGCCTCCTGAAGGGCGCCACGTCACCGAGGGTCGCGGCACGAAGAGCCTCGTCGACCAGGTGGTTGCGCGGGATATAGATCGGGTTGCACGAATCCATCTGGTCGGCAACTTCTCGAAGGTCGCGTCCCTCGCGCTGGAGTTGTCGACGCCAGCGGCGTGTCCAGTTCTCAAGTGACTCGGAGGGTCCGTCCATGGTGACGAAACGTGGACCTTCCTCGCTGCGGTCGGAGCGGAGTCCAGCGGCCAGGTTCCGATAGGTTCCGGTCCAGTCCGACCCGGCCTCGTGCATCGCGACCGGCAGGTCATCGAGTAGCAAATCGTCGTCGATTGGTTGGTCGACCAGGCCCAACTTTCGGAGCATCGCCGAGCGCCAGTGATGATTGAATCTGGCGGGGAAGCCGTTGACGACCTCGGTTGCGATTGCAACCGCTTCGCTGCTGTCGCCCGACAGTAGGTCGAGCATCGTCTCGGCAAGTCTGGCCAGATTCCAAGCAGCAATAGGGGCCTGATTTCCGTACGCGTAGCGCCCTGCGTGATCGATCGAGCTGAATACCGCCGAAGGGTCGTAGCGGTCCATGAACGCGCACGGCCCATAGTCGATTCCCTCGCCGGAAATCGTCATGTTGTCGGTGTTCATCACGCCGTGGATGAAGCCCACGAGCATCCAGTCCGCGACCAACTTCGCCTGCGCGTCCACGACAGCTGAGAGCAGCCCGACGTAACGACCGTTGACGGAATCCTCGGCCCGGCCAAGGTGCGGATAGTGCCGCTCTATTGCGTGATCCGCGAGGCGGCGCACCAGGTCGGAGCCACCCAGGCGGACCGCGTATTCGAACGTGCCGACCCGGATGTGGCTGGCGGCGATCCGGGTAAGGACCGCACCGGGCTCAGGGCCGTCGCGGTGGATCATTTCGCCGGTCGTGACCACCGCCAAACTGCGGGTGGTTGCAACGCCGAGCGAGTTGAGCGCTTCCGAGACGATGTACTCGCGCAGCATCGGTCCGATCGTCGCCTTGCCGTCACCACCGCGGGCGAAGGGGGTTCGACCCGAGCCCTTCAGGTGGACGTCGACCAGCCCTGTGGGAGCATCCGACCCTGCGGCGGCGTCCGGACCTGTGTCAGCGGCGCCAGGCCCGGGGGCGGGAGGGGTCAGCTCGCCGAGCAACAGAGCGCGACCGTCGCCCAGACGGGGTGAATAGTTGCCGAACTGATGCCCGGCGTAACCGAGTGCGACCGGGATGGAGCCATCCGGAACACGATTGCCCGAGAAGATCGCGACGCCATCTGCTGAGTTCAGTTCGTCCGGCTCCAGACCCAACTCCCGGGCAAGTGACTCGTTGAGGACCACGAGGTTCGGTTCGGGCACCGGCGCGGCCTGCCATTCGAGGCACAGCTCGGGCAGTTCGCTCAGAAACCGGTTCTGCAGGTCGAAGAGCCTTCTGTCTGTCTCGGCAGGGGTCTGGAACGTCACTGTTTCACCAACTCTGCAGATGTCGGGGCGAGCGCCGATTGGAGCGCCTCGAGGCGGTCTGGGACCAGGCGATACCAGGCCCAGCGCCCGCGTTTCTCACGAGTGACAAGGCCGGCATCGACCAGGATTGCCAGGTGATGGGACACCGTGGGTTGAGAGCGCTCCAACGGTTCGATCAGGTCACACGCGCACGCTTCGCCGCCGCTGGAGTTGGCGATCAGAGATAGCAACCGCAGCCTTGCCGGGTCCGCAAGTGCCTTGAAGGCGTCGGCGAGCACCAGCGCGTCGGCCTCATCGAGACCGACGGACGTGACCGGACTGCAACACCCGACCTGGCTGTCATCGCTCATCGACGCACTCCTCAAATCTCGTATGTCCCGGATCGGGGCTCAGTCAAGAAATGTCCATAAACATATTGACAATCATCGATGCGTGCGGGACCATTCAACATATCGATACTCATCGATGATTGTAGCCCAGGAGGCTCCCATGTCACGTGTGCAGCTCGCACTGAACGTTTCAGACATCGACCAGGCCGTCGAGTTCTACTCCCTGTTGTTTGCGACGCCCGTCGCCAAGCGCAAGCCGGGTTATGCCAACTTCGAGATCACCGACCCTCCCCTCAAGCTGGTTCTCATCGAGGGTGAGGGCGGAGGCACCCTCAACCACCTCGGGGTCGAGACGAATTCGCCCGAGGAGGTCTCAGCTGCCGAAGCGCGGCTGTCCAGCGACGGCTTGGAGACGACCGGTGTCGACGACACCATCTGCTGCTTCGCGTCGAAGACCGAGACCTGGGTCAGCGACCCCGACGGCGCGCCCTGGGAGTTCTACGTCAAGACCGGAGATACCGAACAGATGACCAACCAGGTCCTGTCCACCGGTGAGTCGGCAACCTGTTGCGCCCCGGCCGCCGCAGGGACGAAGTCCGAGCCGGTCACCTTTACCGGCTGAAGGTCAGCAGCTGAAGGACAGCCACTGACGGTCAGCCTCTAGCCGTCACCACTTGACCCGCATCCGCTTTACGCCGTTCACGAAGTCGCTGACCAGTCGCTCCGGCTCGGTGACAAGCTCGAGGTTGGGCATGCGTTCGACGACCTGGCGCATCGTCGCCTTGATCTCAGCCCTGGCAAGGCTCGCGCCCAGGCAGAAGTGGACGCCGCCACCGCCGAAGGTCACATGATCGTTGGGCGTGCGCGCGATGTCGAAGACATGCGGGTTCTCGAACACGTCTTCGTCGCGGTTGGCCGACGCGTAGTACATGACGACCTTGTCACCGGCTGCGATTGGAACTCCCGAGATCTCGGTGTCACGGGTAGCAGTGCGACGGAAGTTCTGGATGGAGCTGCCCCAGCGGAGCATCTCCTCGACCGCTGAGTCCCACAGCGACGGGTCGTCGCGCAGCCGTTGGGCCTGTTCGGGATGTTCCAGCAACGCGAGCGTCGACAGGTTGATCAGGTTGCGGGTCGTCTCGTTGCCCGCCACGACCAGGGTGATGAAGAACAGGTCGAGTTCCATGTTGTCGAGGCGCTCCCCGTCGAGCTCGGCTTCGACGAGGGCGGTCATCAGGTCGTCGCGGGGATTGTGGCGCCTGTCCTCGGCGACGGCATCGCAGAGTGCGAAGATCTCGGCCGAGGACACCTCGGGATCGATGTGGGCGTATTCCGGATCGTCCCGAGCGCCGATGAGGTCGTTGGAGACTGAGAACATGTGGGGCCACAGCTCGGGCTCGAGTCCGATCATCTCGCAGATCATCTGAACCGGAACCTGTGCTGCGATCTCTTCGACGAATTCGCACTCCCCCTTGTCGATCACCTTGTCAACGACGACCTCGGCGCGTCGTTCGATCTCGTCGACCAGCTGAGCGATCCGCCTCGGCGTGAACGCCTTGGATACGAGGCGACGGGCCCGGTTGTGTCTGGGCGGATCCATGTTCAGGATCGTCAGTTGGAGCTGGGCGAGGATTGCCTCCTCCTGGGTGGGGATGAAGGTGGCTCCGAGCTCGCTCGAGAACGTCTCCCAGTCGTTGCTGATCCTGCGCACATCGGCGTGGCGCGTGACCGCCCAGAAGCCCGTGTCACCCGGTTCTTCGTGCCAGTACACGGGCGCTTCGCGACGCAGCCAGTCGAACTGGTCATGGGGCTCGCCGCGTCCCCACGTGTTTGCAAGCAGATCGATAGTCATGGGCGGTTCGGTCACCGTCATAAATGCCCCCTAGGTATTCGCCCAGATTATCGGCATCGTCAGTCGAGTCGAACCAGGGCCTCCGGGGTCAGATCCGCCAGGCTCGGATAGCCGTCGACCGCCATGATCAGATCGGCCTCGGCTAGCAACGATCGCAGCACATGGACCGCTCCCGCGACCCCGCCGAGGGCCAGGCCATAGACGTATGGACGTCCGATGCCAACGGCCGTGGCCCCCAGGGCCAGCGCCTTGATTACGTCGGCCCCGGACCTCACTCCTGAGTCGAACAGCACGGGCGCTCCGTCGGCTGCCTCGACCACTCCGGGGAGCAACTCGATTGCGGGTACGCCGCCGTTGGCCTGACGGCCACCGTGGTTGGAGCAGTAGATGGCGTCAGCGCCCTCGGCCAGAGCGCGGCGGGCGTCCTCGGGATGACAGATCCCCTTGAGGATCAGGGGGAGCTTCGTCAACGACCGCAACCAGGGAAGGTCGTCCCAGGTGAGCGGATTGCCGAAGGTTCCGGCCCATTCCATGACGACCCTGGAGTCGTCCCCTTCGATCATCTCCTGAAACACCGGGTCGGTGCGGTAGTTCGCCAGGACCCTCCCCCGGATCTGGGGGAAGTTGCCGGTCGAAAGATCCCTCGGGCGCCATCCGGGCACCCAGGTGTCGAGGGTTACGACGATTCCCTTGTACCCCGCTGCCTCGGCCCGCTCCACGAGGCTCTGCGCAAGGTCCCTGTTGGTGGGCGTGTACAGCTGGAAATAGTTGGGGGTGTCCTGCGCGTGCGGGACGACGTCTTCCAGTGGGTCTTCCATGAGGATGGATGCGACCATCGGCACTCCGGTCTCGGCCGACACCTGTGCGGTGGCGATGTCACCGTGCTCGTCCTGGGTGCACAGCCCGATGACCCCGACCGGCGCCATGAAGAGCGGGCTCGGCAACGTGTCCCCGAACAGTTCGACGGTCATGTCGCGTTGCGCCGCTCCGACCAGCATCCGCGGAATGAGCCCCCACCTGCTGAACGCGGTCACGTTGATGTCCTGAGTGGCTTCGTCGCCGGCGCCTCCGGCCACGTACGAGAACAACGACTGCGACATTGCCGCATGGGCCTTGCGTTCGAGGGTGGCGTAATCCATCGGATAGGGCGACTGCGTCCCGGTCAACGCGTCGAAGTAGATCCCGAGTTGATAATCCGCAAATCCCGACATGACTCGGGATCGTACCCAGCTTTGCGTGCAACCGCAGCGGCTCCTGCGTTGCGTCGGCAAGGTCTGACGAATGGAAGCCGGCTCTGCGACGGTATGTGCTCAGGGTGCTGCCATCACGGACCCCACCCTCGCGGCTGCTGCTGCTGAGCCTGTTGGCGGTGGTGATAGGCCTGCTCGGCGGAGCGGCCGCGTTCGTGCTGATCAACCTGATCGGAGCAATCGGCAATCTGGTTCTGCTGCAGAAACTCAGCTGGAGCCTGCCGAACTTCGACAACCTGAGACCAGGTCCCGCGACCGTTCTGATACCCATCGCGGGAGCTGTGATCGTCTCGCTCATGGCCCGGTGGGCACCCCAGATTCGGGGTCACGGAATCCCAGAGGCGATGGAAGCCATACTGACAGACGAGAGCCGGATCCCACCGCGAACGGCGCTCGCCAAGCCCGTTTCGTCGGCGATCGCCATCGGGACCGGCGGCCCGTTCGGCGCAGAGGGACCCATCATCGTCACCGGCGGCGCGCTGGGATCACTCATCGGGCAGTGGATTCCGACGTCTCCTTCGGAGCGCAAGATCCTCCTCGCCTGCGGCGCAGCGGCAGGCATGTCGGCAACTTTCGGGGCGCCTCTCGCAGCGGTCATGTTGGCGATCGAGCTACTCCTGTTCGAGTTCTCGTCACGAGCGTTCATTCCTCTTGTTGTGTCATCAAGCATCGCGGCAGGGGTACATTCGCTCGCCTTCGGGACGGGACCGCTATTCCCAGTTCCGCCTCAGGACTACTCGGGTCTCGACAAGCTCCCGTTCTACGCGCTGCTGGGACTCACCTGCGGTTTGCTGGCTGTTGTCATCAATCGCGGTCTGTTCCTTTTTGAAGCGACATATCGCCGCTTGCCGGTCAGCCTGTTCTGGCATCCGATCATCGGCGCCCTGGGGTTCGGACTGGTCGGCCTGGCGGTTCCCCGGGCGCTCGGCGTCGGATACGCCACGATCGGCGACGTTCTCGACGGTCGACTCGCGATGGGGACCATCGCCGTCCTGGGCGGAGCGAAGTTGCTTGCGTGGTGGCTCGCCCTCGCGTCGGGCACATCGGGAGGAACGGTTGCTCCCCTGTTGTTGATCAGCGGATGTTTCGGCACGCTCATCGGTGCGGGTGTCAACCACCTGTTTCCCAGTCTCCAGGTGACGCCCGGGGCCTTTGCGCTGGTGGCCATGGCGGCAACCTTTGGCGCTGCAGCAGGAGCGACCTTCACAGGCATCGTGTTTCTTTTCGAGCTCACTCGTGACTACGAAATCATCCTGCCGCTGATGTTGGCGAGCGTCGCAGCCGAGTTGGTGACGTCGGCTCTGATGCACGAAACCCTGATGACGGAGAAACTCAGCCGTCGCGGAATCCACGTCCAGGGTGAGTACCGGATGGACGTCCTGGCTGGGACGAGTATCCGACAGATCATGAGTCGCGACGTCGACACGCTGTCCCCCGACACGACGCTCGCCGAGGCGCGTGCTCTGGTCCGGGAGCGTCATCACAGCGCCTACCCCGTTGTGGACGCCGATGGAAGGTGTGTGTCGATGGTCTCGAGTGAAGACTTGATCGATGGTGGAAACGATGACGCCGACGAGACCGTGTCTGCCCTGGAGACCCGGCGGTTGGTGACCGTGTCTGCGGGCGACAGCGTCCTTGAGGTGTTCGACGTGATCACCAGTTCCGAACTCGACCACGTCCCTGTCTGCGACGGCGGGCGCCTGGTCGGGATCGTGACGAGAAAGGACATCGTCAGAGCCCGCTTGCGTCAGTCAGAGTTGGAACAGCGTCAGCCCGGGTTTCACCTGCGCCGATTCCGCTAGGGGTGGCGGGCGAGGATGGCTCGCCAATTCCCAGCGTCTTCAGCCTGCGCGGTGTCGATTCGATCTGCGGTGTTTCCGGTAGAGCCCGGGTGGATCCTGAACCGTGCTCGGACAGCTTGCGGGCCGTGGACAGGACTCTGCTGTCGAGTGAACCGACCGAGGTATTGAAAGCGTCGACCGTGCGTCCGAGCTGGGCTCCCACCTTGGCGTAGTGCTCGGCGAACACCGCTATGCGCTCGTGGAGTTCCACTCCGAGCTGATGTATTTCGGCCGCGGCCTGCTCGGATTGGCGCTCCCTCCAGCCCAGTGCGATGCCTCGCAACAGGGGGATAAGCGATGACGGTGTCACGAGGTAGATGCCTTTGGCGGCAGCTGATTCAAAGAGCGTCGGGTCGGCGTCGAGGGCGGCCGAGAGGAACGGCTCGCCCGGTAGGAACATCAACACCAGATCAATCGACCCGGGCCGCAGATTGGCGTAGTCACGGCCGGCCAGCGCCTTTACGTGCCCAGTGACTGCCTTGGCGTGCTCGAGTTGCAGGGCCCGTTCTGCGGCAGGGTCGGAGGTGTTGACGGCCTCCATATATCGGTTGAGCGGCACCTTCGAATCGATGACCACGCACCGGTCGTTCGGCAGCTTGACCACAACGTCGGGCCGTCCGGACGAGGAGCCGTCGGTTACCCCCTCCTGTTCGACGAAATCGACGTGACGGCCAAGGCCTGCGAGCTCGAGGGCACGCCGAAGCTGGACCTCACCCCATGTTCCTCGAACACGGTTGTCACTCATTGCCGATGCAAGCTTGCTTGCCTCGTCCCTGGTTGCGGCGGTTACCCGCGACAGCTCATCGACCATCGTCTTGAGCTCCACGGTCGACCTGGTCCGCTCCTGTTCGAGCAGAGCGAGTCGCTCCGCCAACGACTTCAGACCAGCGTCCACCTGTTGGCTGTGGCTCGTCAGCACAGTGTCGCTGTGGGCCTGCAGAGTTCCGTACTTGGCTTCGGCGAGTCGCACGAACTGTTGACTCTGCCAGGCGAGAGCCTCGTTGGAGGCCGCTTTGAACGCGTCGAGCTGTTGGGCGCCGGTACCCGCCGAGGACTGGGCCCGGGCGAGTTCGACCTGGAGCTGTGTCTCGCGCTGGACGGCTTGCGCAACAGCCTCGGCGCCGGCCCGACGTTCGGCATCGAGAGCGCTGCGGGCGTGGGCGAGCAAGAGTGCCGCTGCCGCTGTTGCCACGCCCAGTCCGACGACAAGCAGTCCGATGATCAACACTTCAGCAGTCATGGGTTGCACCATAACGACGCGTTGTGACGCTCAGGCGTTGACGTATTGCGCCAGAGACTCCCCCGTCAGCGTTGAATGGTCGGCGACGATGTCGGCCGGCGTTCCTTCGAAGACGACCTGACCGCCATCGTGACCCGCGCCGGGACCCAGATCGATGATCCAGTCCGCGTGAGCCATGACCGCCTGGTGGTGCTCGATGACGATCACCGACTTGCCCGAGTCCACCAGCTTGTCGAGAAGGCCGAGAAGCTGCTCGATGTCTGCCAGGTGTAGACCAGTTGTCGGCTCATCGAGGATGTAGACGCCGCCCTTGTCGCTCATGTGGGTGGCCAGCTTGAGCCGCTGGCGTTCACCGCCGGACAGGGTCGTCAGCGGCTGCCCGATCGTCAGGTAGCCGAGGCCGACGTCCGAAAGTCGAACGAGGATCTTGTGGGCCGCAGGGGTCTTTGCGTCGCCGTCGCCGAAGAACTCCTTGGCCTCGTCCACCGACATAGCGAGCACCTCGCTGATGTCGCGCTTACCCAGGCGATACTCGAGAACCGAGGCGTCGAACCGCTTGCCCTCACAGACCTCACAGGTCGTGGAGACACCGGCCATCATCGCCAGGTCCGTGTAGATCACCCCGGCTCCATTGCAGTTGGGGCACGCGCCTTCGGAGTTCGCGCTGAACAACGATGGCTTCACGCCGTTCTCCTTGGCGAACGCCTTGCGGATCGGGTCCAACAGACCGGTATAGGTCGCCGGGTTGCTCCTGCGCGAACCACGGATCTGGGCCTGGTCGACCGTCACCACGGCGTCGCTTCCGTCGTCGCCCAGTTGTTTGGGCATCGAACCGTGGATCAGCGAGCTCTTGCCCGAGCCCGAGACTCCGGTGATGGCGACGAGAACACCCAACGGTATGTCGACGTCGACGTCGCGCAGGTTGTGGGTCGATGCGCCACGGATCTGCAGGGCGCCGGTCGGTGTGCGCACCGCCTCCTTGATCGCCGCCCGGTCATCGAGGTGACGCCCGGTGAGGGTCCCGCTCGTCTTGAGATCATCGACGCTGCCCTCGAAGCAGATCGTCCCGCCACCGCTTCCGGCACCGGGGCCGAGGTCGACTATGTGGTCGGCGATCGCGATCGTCTCGGGCTTGTGCTCCACCACCAGCACCGTGTTGCCCTTGTCGCGCAGCCGGAGCAGAAGTTGGTTCATGCGGGCGATGTCGTGGGGGTGAAGCCCGATCGACGGTTCGTCGAAAACGTAGGTGACGTCGGTGAGCGCTGATTCGAGGTGACGGATCATCTTGACCCGCTGGGCCTCGCCCCCAGACAGCGTGCCCGACGGACGCTCCAGCGACAGGTAACCCAGGCCGATCTCGACGAAGGAGTTGAGGGTCTGCTCCAGGGCCTCGATGAGCGGAGCAACGGCTGGATCTTCCACAGCGGCGATCCACTCGGCGAGGTCGCTGATCTGCATCGAGCAGACATCCGCGATGCTCAGCCCATTGATCTTGGAGGAGCGGGCCGCGTCGTTAAGGCGGGTCCCGTCGCACTCCGGACAGGTCGTGAAGGTCACCGCACGGTCGACGAAAGCCCGGATGTGGGGCTGCATCGACTCGCGGTCCTTTGACAGCATCGACTTCTGGATCTTCGGAATCAGACCCTCGTAGGTCAGGTTGATGCCATCCACCTTGATCTTGGTCGGCTCGCGGTAGAGCAGGTCGTTCAGTTCCCTTTTGTTGTACTTCCGGATCGGCTTATCGGGGTCGAAGTAGCCGCAGCCGCCGTAGATCCGGCCATACCAGCCGTCCATGCTGTAGCCCGGTATCGTCAGCGCTCCCTCGTTGAGTGACTTCGAGTCGTCGTAGAGGACCGTCAGATCGAAGTCGGTGACCGACCCCATGCCCTCACAGCGGGGGCACATCCCACCTGCCCGGGTGAAGGAGCGCTTCTCCTTCGTGGTCCTGCCGGCCTTCTCGACCGTGATCGCCCCGGCACCGCTGACGGTCGCGGTGTTGAACGAGAATGCCTGCTGGGATCCGATATGTGGCACTCCAAGTCGACTGAAGATGATCCGCAACATCGCGTTGGCGTCGGTGACTGTGCCGACGGTTGAACGCGGGTTGGACCCCAGACGCTCCTGGTCGACGATGATCGCAGTCGTCAGCCCTTCCAGCAGGTCGACCTCGGGGCGCGCCTGGGTCGGCATGAACCCCTGCACGAACGCGCTGTAGGTCTCGTTGATCATCCGCTGGGACTCGGCCGCTATCGTGCCGAAAACAAGGGAGCTCTTGCCGGACCCCGAGACCCCGGTGAACACCGTCAGCCTGCGCTTGGGAATTTCGACGGTGACGTCCTTGAGGTTGTTCACACGTGCGCCGCGCACACGGATCAGGTCGTGGGTATCGGCGACGTGGGATGAGGACGTCGTTTCCTTACGCGGGGGCATGCTTTCGGTTCTCCGTCTTGAGTCGTGGTCTGGGCTGGGCTGGGCGGGGCTGGGCGCTGCGTACTGGGTTGGGGAACAAAAGTAGCTAGGCGCGGCACCCGGCTGTGTTCAGGTTCTCCACCGCCTTCGGCAGCTTTGCGAGCTTCGCCTCAGCGAAGTTCTTGGATCCGGATCAGGTTGCCGCCGGGGTCGCGCACCGCCATGTCACGAATACCGTAAGGCTGCTCGACTGGCTCCTGGACGATCTCGGCGCCGTCGCCTTCGAGCTTGGCGAACGTGGCGTCCAGGTCAGGGCTCGCCAGGAGCACCCGGGCGTAGGTTCCCTTGGCCATCATCTCGAGGATCATCTGGCCCTCGGTCTCGGTGATTCCCGGATCCGCGGTCGGCGGCTGCAGCACGATCGACGTGTCCGGCTGACCTGCCGGTCCCATCGTGATCCAGCGCATTCCGTCATATCCGACGTCCTGGCGGACCTCGAAACCAAGCGAGTCGCGATAGAACGCGAGTGACGCTTCGGGGTCGGTGTGTGGAAGGGAGCTTGCGTGAATTGTGATGTCCATGAACTCAACGCTAACGACTGGCCGCGGTCGGGACTTCTCGATTCCTGACCGGTTTGGTGACCTGCTTCGCCACGCAAGACGGAATTCCGTGGGTAGCCGCGGCGGCCTCATCCCGGTAGGCGCTCGGGGACATTCCGACCAATTCGGTGAAGCGGGTGCTGAAGGTTCCGAGCGACGAGCAGCCAACCGTGAAACAAATGTCCGTCACGCTCAGATCGCCACGACGCAACAGAGCCATAGCCCTCTCGATCCGTCGGGTCATCAGGTACGAGTAGGGCGACTCTCCATAGGCACGCCGGAACTGCCTGCTGAAATGACCTGCGGACATGTTCACGCCGCGGGCGATCGCCTCGACATCGAGTGGCTGCGCGTAGTCACGGTCCATCCGATCCCGGGCCCGACGTAGCAGCACCAGATCATCCAGATTCTGGAGCGGCAACTTCCTTTCTGACGTCATCTCGGTGTCAGCTTTCGTGTCGCCACGCCGTTGGATCCACAACCGAAATCGTACGCGCAGATCGCTCTCTTGGGCGCTGCGCCGTCACGCCGCCGCACAGTCGACCACCGACGACCGAACGTCGCGCCGGCGAAAACAGCGGTAGAAGTGGGCATGGGAATCTTCCGCCATCGACCACCCGAAGATGCCCTGCCTGAAGGGTGGCGTTCGCTCCTCTCCGAACGTATTCGTCACTGGGAGTACCTGAGCGGCGACGAGCGGGATCAGCTCGGTCACCTGAGCGGACAACTCATCGCAGGGAAGCACTGGGAGGCGTCGAACGGATTCGATCTGACTCCCGAGATGCAGTTGCTGATTGCAGCGCAGGCGTCACTGTTGGTGCTTGGCCTCAGCTTCGAGCATTTCCGCGAGGTGAGCGCCATCATCGTGCACCCGACGACCGTCGTGCTGACCGGACCACGAGGATCTGCTGTGTCGGGCCTGATGACAGATTCGCCGATGCCGATCCTGGGCCAAGCATCCGAACGCGGACCGATCATCATCGCCTGGGACGCAGTGTTGAACGACGCCCTTCACTTCGATATTCCGGTGACGCTGCGGGACCACAAGCCAGAGTTGTACGAGGTGTTCGCCGCCTTCTACAACCAGGACCCGGCCGCCCGAGTAGAACGGTCAATCGCCCGCAGCACCGAGTGACTGTTGGCTGTCGAGCGTCCATCCCCTCTAACCCTGGTGGCTCGGCAGGGTGCAGATCGTGTCGATGCCCAGCACGTGGTTGAGACGACCGAACGCGATCCACGAGCCCAGGCACATGGACAACTCGACAACCTCGGCCTGGCTGTATGAGCCGAGCATGCGTTGCCAGAACTCGTCATCCAGGCCGTGCGGGTCGAGGGTGAAACGCTCCGCGTACTCCGCTGCCAGTCGGGTCCGATCGTCGAAGGCCTCGGTGCTCGACCACTCGGCAACCTCGTCCTCGAAACCCTCGGGGACCTTCACGCCGTCACGTTCGGTGCGCCAGTCCTGACAGAAGAGACAGCCGTTGATCTGTGCGACCCGCAGCCGGGCGGCTTCGAACTCCTCGAGCCCCAGCGTGTTGTGGGCGTAGACCGCGGCCGAGAACTTCGACGCCGCGACACCGATGTGCGGGACGAGTTCGCCCCACACCCACATGATCGGATCTTTGTCCTCGGGCACATCGAGAATCATCGCTTCGTCCTTCCAAGTCGGCCCGTCGGCGGCTCGATCGGTACGTCGAGCCCGCTGTAGATCCCGGGCGGTGCCGCCCTGAGCCACGGGATTGCGTTGATCAATCGGCCAGCAGCGGTGGCATTTCCGCCCGCCGCCCGGTTTCCACCTTCGTCGCTCGCCTCGATGGTGACCGCTATATGGGGGCTTCCTTCGACCACGACCCGGTGGGCGCCGGCGCCGCCGTCAGCCGGAACTGGCCAATCGGGCGCGCAGGTCGAATCGATCCGGGTGACGTGCTCCACGATCAGCACTGCCTCGCCGTCGTGGATGCCCTGGATCTGGAAGCGCATCGCACCTTGGGTTCCGGCGTCGAAGGTTCCCATGGAGTTCTCTACGGTGTGGTCGAGTGGCCGTCGCTCCAGCACTTCACGGATCTCGTCGAGCTCAACCCCGAGTGCGCGTGCGAGCAGCCGGATCTGTCCTCCCCAGACCATTGTCGGCACACCGGCTGCGACCATCGGGGGTTCGTAGTCCATCGGCTGACCCATGCCCACCAAGTACCGGACCGCGTCGGGCTGGTCATAGGTGGAGTAGTCGAAGATTTCCTGGCAGGTGATCCGCTCGATGGTGCTGCCGAGACCTGCGATCAGTGCGGGCAGAATGTCGTTGCCCCACCCGGGATCGATGCCGGAGACGAACAGCGAACTCGATCCTGCGGTCGTTGCTTCCTCAAGTGGCTGCCTGACTTCTGCCGGAGCGGACAGCGGGTCGTACATCGCATATAGGGCCGGGGTCACGACCACGGCACCGGAACCCAACGCCCGGACGATGTCTGCAGCCGCGTCGTCGGGGCGGATGTCCCCCGATGCCATGTAGGCAACGGCACCGGGCGATGTGGCAAGGACAGCGTCGATGTCGTTGGTGGCAGCAACGCCGAGTGCTTCACCGAGTCCGGCGAGTTCGCCGGCATCGCTGCCGACCTTGGCCGGATCGTTGACCAGGACCGCGGCGAGGTGCAGAGCCGGATTGGCGACCACAGCACGGATCGAGGCCCGACCCATGTTTCCCGTCCCCCAGACCGCCACACCTATCGACTCTGTCGCCTCTGTCGCCTCTGTCGACCCCGGCCGGACCGTCGGGTCCGTCGCGTCCGACAAAGGCGCGGTGGAAATCGAGGTGGTCGGGGTCACCGCGCAACCATAACGAACTGACCGGGCCACAGAACCGGATCCTGGCCCGGATCCAGAGTCACCAAGGGAGTCCGACTGCCGTCCTGCACAGTCGCAAGGGACAGTAAGCAGCCGATTCGGAAAGAAGTGTCATTGGAATGGTCGAATTGCGACCATTCCAATGACACTTCGAGTCCTGCTTGTTGGCATCAAGTGGTCCGTCGATGTGGTGTACTTCAGGCCATGGCCGAACGACTCACGATCACCCGGGACATCGCAGCAGCACCAGAGGTGGTCTACGCCGCCATCTCAGATGTCACCCGCATGGGCGAGTGGTCGCCGGAGTGCTACAGCTGCGAATGGCACGAGGGATTCGACGGTCCGGCAGTGGGTGCGATCTTCGACGGGCACAACCGCCACGGCGAACACGAGTGGACGAGTGAATGCAGGATCGTCCAGGCCGACCCAGGCAGCGCGTTTGTCTTTGAGTGCTACATGTTCGACTTCCATTTCTCGACCTGGGGATACCAGATCGAGCCGACCGAAGACGGTTCCCTCGTGACCGAATGGAACGAAGACCTTCGGCCCGAGTCGGCGCTCGAGTTCAGCAAGAAGATGTCAGGGGTCGAAGACCGCGGCGAGAGAAATCGCGAGACGATCAGCGGCACCCTCGAGCGGCTCGCAGCTGCCCTGGAAGCCTGAACCCGGCGGCCGAAACGACTGCTCAGTCAGCGCAGCTGTAGCAGGATGCCAGCGGTGCCGAAGCCGCGAAGCTGGTAGTGCCGGCAGCGCCGTGGCGGGGCCAAGTGCCCGGCAACCCGAACCATCCGCCGTCCAATGGGTCGCGTATTCTTGGTTGCGCCTCGACGCAGACTTCCGCTGCGGAGCACAACGGCGACCGCGCCAAGCTCGGATCGGTGTGACCCGATGCTTACCTCTCGCTCCAAGGACCTCGCGAAATGCCCGACCCAATCCACATCCATCAGCTGGACGACGGCGTTCTCGAATCCTTCTACGACGTCGGGTCGTTGGCCAGGGGCAGGGTCTACGCACAAGAGGACCGGGTCGAGGTGCTCGACTCCCAGCCGGGTGCTCTGATTGCCGCGTGTCAGGGTTCTGGCCAGGCGGTCTATGCGGTCCGGATTGAGTGGAGCGTCGCCCGCAACGCCAATATCGCCCGTAGCCCGGTCGATCTGTACGACCGGTGCACATGTCCGCTCGGAGGCAGCTGCAAGCACTGCGTAGCTACGATCCTGACCGCCCGACGTCAAGCCGAAGAGCGGATGACAGCCGAACTGCTGGCCAGTGGAAATGCTCCTCGTCGTGCGGACTGGCGACGGACTCTGGCTGATATCGGCGGTGCTGGGGACGACCAACAGGGCAGTGCCGAGGGACTCGCCCTGCGGTTCTCGGCGGCAATGCCGATGCGCCACCGATACGTCACAGACACACGCCCACGCGTGACGGTCCAGGCCCTCCGCAAGGGCAAGAAGGGCAAGTGGATCAAGACGGGGGCGTCCTGGCGGGACATTTCGTTCCCATCCGGGCAATCGCTGCGAGACGTCGATCCGGCCCAGCTGGTCGCACTCCGGGCGCTGATCGCCTCAGCCGGAAGGGGCTATTCCGCCAGCACGGACCCCGTGCCACTTACCAACATCGCAGCTGACTTCTGGCACCACCTTGAACACGCCGTCGAACTCGGCGTCGAGCTGATCGGAGCCAGGGACCACGACTCCGTCGACCTGTCGCCCACGCTGGCCCGCGTGGGCGTTGACCTGACCGCGGACGAAACCGGATCGGTTGACCTGTCGGTCGGGGTGTATCTCGACGACAGGTCGTTCCCGATCGGACACAACGACGTGGGCCTGATCGGAACGTTGGCGCACGGAGTTTGGATAGCAGAGGGAAACCGGTTGACTCTCGCCCCGCTGGCGGCGCCGCTCCATCCCGCCGTCCAGCGACTCGCCACTTCGGACGGCTTGACCGTCCCCGCCGAGGACGTGGCGGAGTTCCTCGACGAATACCAGCCCGAACTCGCCCGCCATGTGCAGGTCCAGTCGCCCGACGGCAGCGTCACAATCACCACCACCCAGCTCGAAGGCTTCGTGTTGTCGGTCGAACGAACCGCACTAGACGTCGCGAAGCTCACCTGGTCAGTCCGCTACCAGAGCGGCGACCGTGCCAGGCTCTACCCGCCTCGCTCCGCCGGTGGACGTGGACGGGATCGCGGCGCCGAGGCGGCCGCACTTCGTGAGCTGGACCTGCCGAGCCACCTGATGCCCGAACTCGTGGGCAGCGACGGATCGCCGAGCGACATCATCGTTTCGGGCCGGGCGGTCGTCCCCTTGTACGCCGACGTATTTCCGTGGCTCGAGACCAAGTGCGGCGTGAGCATCAACTTCTCCGGTAATCATCCGGCGCTGCGACAGGCGACCGGAGACCCACTCATTTCGCTGACGGTCACCGACAGGACCGACAGGGACGACAAGCGGAACGGTAACGACTGGTTCAACCTGGACGTACAGGTGAGCATCGACGATGAGGCCGTCGAGTTCGGGAGCCTGTTCACCGCGCTCAACAACGACGACGAGCTATTGATCCTGCCCTCTGGCACATGGCTGGAACTCGACCGCCCAGAGTTCGACAAACTTCGCCGCCTGATTGACGAAGCCAGGAGCCTCGCCGAGCCTGGCAGCGACGGCGTTGCGACCGTCAACCGATATCAGGTCAGCTGGTGGGACGAGCTCCTGTCCCTCGGAGTGGTCGCCCAGCAATCGAATCGCTGGCAGGAGAACCTCGCTCAGATGACCGAGCTGACGGCACCCGTGCCCGTAGCTGTTCCTGAGGGATTGCAGGCGACCCTGCGTCCCTACCAACAGGAAGGTTTGGACTGGCTCGCGTTTCTACACCGGCACCGCCTCGGCGGGATTCTGGCGGACGACATGGGACTCGGGAAGACCGTGCAGACGCTTGCTCTCGCCCTTCACGTGTTGCGGGAC
>JBATWQ010000401.1:0-1504 GCA_049672765.1 Microthrixaceae bacterium
ACGTGGAGCACCGCTGCTCCGCGGTCGCGCCACTGCGCCGTGGTTGCCGCCAGGTCTGCGGGCTCAGAGACACCGCGCTCACGGAGCATCGCCGGTCCACCGACCGCAACGGTCGAGCCATCCACGACGGCCTCGACTCCCCGACCGGGTGTGCTTGCGAACCCGGTCGCGACCGCAACCTCGCCAAGCCCGTCGGCTGCTCTGATGATCGCCCGGGCAATCGGGTGTTCGCTCTCCGCTTCCACCGCGGCCGCCAGGCGGAGCACTTCGTCGGCGCTGACGCCGTCGCTGCCCGCCACATCGGTGACGGTGTGCACACCGGCGGTGAGCGTGCCGGTCTTGTCGAACAGGACCGCGTCGATGGTGCGCATCCGTTCGAGCGCGAGCCTGTCCTTGATGAGAATTCCGGCGCGTGCCGACACGGCGGTCGACACGGCGATGGTCAACGGAATCGCCAGGCCCAGGGCGTGCGGACAGGCGATGACCAACACGGTCACGGTCCGCTCCACCGCAAGGTCCACGTGCCCGAGTGCCGCCCACACGACGAACGTGATGACGCCGGATCCGACGGCGACATAGAAGAGCAACGCTGCGAAACGATCGGCCAGAGCCTGGGCGCGTCCCCTCGACTGTTGGGCCTCGGAGACGAGCCGTTGGATGCCGGCGAGCGCGGTGTCGTCGCCAACCGCAGCGACGCGCACGCGGATGGAGGAGTCCGTCGACACGGTTCCTGCGACGACGTTGTCGCCGGTCGACTTGGCGATCGGTTTGGACTCGCCGGTGATCATCGATTCATCGATCTCGGCCTCGCCGTCGACAATCACTCCGTCGACGGGAACCCTTCCGCCCGCACGGACCAACACGATGTCATCGACCCGCAGGTCATCGATCGCCACGGCCGACACCTCGGTTCCGTCCACACGCTCTGCGCCGTCGGGCAGAAGCTCTGCGAGCGCTTCAAGGGCACCTTGGGCCTGGCCGATCGCCCGCATTTCGATCCAGTGACCGAGCAACATGATGGTTACCAGGGTGGCGAGTTCGAACCAGAGGTCCACGTCGATCCACCCGATCTGGGTGGCGACGGACGCTCCAAGCGCGACCAGCAGGCCCATCGAAATCAGCAGCATCATCCCGGGCTGTCGGGCCTTCAGCTCACCCCAGCCGGCACGGAGGAAGACAGGCCCCCCGTAGATGAACGTGAGCAGCCCAAATATCGGGGCAACCCACTCGTGACCCCAGAACATCGGCGCCTGATAACCCAGCAGGTCCTGGAGCATGTGGCTGTAGACCACGGCGGGAATCGTCAGGGCAAGGCTGACCCAGAACTTCTGGCGAAACATCGCCGCGTGGTCACCGTGGTCGTGATCGCCGTGGCTCCCGTGGTCGTGATCACCGTGGGCCTCGTGTTCGTGATCACCATGGTTGTGATCCCCATGGCCCGAATGGTTCACATGATCATGGCCGGAGTTGGCCGGGCCGCTGTGCCCTTCAGACTCTTCTACGG
>JBATWQ010000402.1:0-3904 GCA_049672765.1 Microthrixaceae bacterium
TTGGAGAGTTCCATGGCCACAGCGAAATCAACCAACTCGCAAGCGACGACAGATCCGGCGACAGACGAGGTCGAACCCCGCCGAATGCCGCTGCCCAGAAGCCTCACCCAGGACCTGCGGGACCACCTCTTCAAACTGGTCGGTGGAGCATCGGGCAAGTCGGTCACCGTCAATGCCCCGTTCAGCGGTCTGCCAATGGCCGAGTTGCCCCAGTGCACCGCCCAGGACGTACTTGCCGCGGCCGAGTTGGCAAGGGCGGCGCAGCGTCGCTGGGCAAAGGTGGACATCGCTGCCAGATCTGCGATCTTCCTCAGGCTGCACGACCTGGTCCTCGCCGAACGCGAAACCCTCATGGACCTGATCCAGGCTGAAAACGGCAAGGCCCGTCGCGACGCCTTCCTCGAGGTCGGCGATATTGCCAACACCTGCCGCTACTACGCCAGGACCGCCGCCCGACTGCTCCGCCCGCAGCGGCGGTCGGGTCTGATCCCGCTGATCACAGACGTCCAGGAACTCCACCATCCCAAGGGGATCGTCACTGTCATCTCGCCCTGGAACTACCCGCTCAGTCTCGGCGCAGGTGACACGATCCCCGCGTTGCTGGCCGGCAACGGCGTCGTCCAGAAGCCCGATAACCAGACAGCCATGACGGCCCTGTTCATGCTCGATCTGGCCCTCAGGGCGGGGCTTCCCGACGGCCTGTGGCAGATCGTCCTCGGCCGCGGCTCCGCCATCGGCACACCGCTGCTCGACATCGCTGACTACATGATGTTCACCGGATCGACAGCCTCCGGGCGCAACATCGCCGCCGAAGCCGGTAGGCGTCTGATCGACTGCTCGGCCGAACTCGGCGGCAAGAACCCGATCCTCATTCTCGACGACGCGAACCTTTCGCGTGCCGTCGAGGGTGCCGTCCGGGCGTCGTTCTCCTCAAGTGGACAGCTGTGCATCTCGACCGAGCGCATGTACGTCCAGGACGGGATCTATGACGAGTTCGTACCCAGGTTCGTCGAGGCTGTGCGCGCGATGCCGATGGGCGCTGCCTACGACTACAGCTACCAGATGGGTTCGATGACCTCGGCCGCCCAGGTCGAGACCATGACCGCCCACGTGGAGGATGCCCTCGCGAAGGGTGCGACTCTGTTGGTCGGCGGCAAGGCCCGCCCGGATCTCGGCCCCTACTTCTTCGAGCCGACCGTCCTGGGTGACGTGGGACCCGACATGACGTGCTTCGGGGAAGAGACATTCGGTCCGCTCGTTTCGATCTACCGGGTGTCGTCCGACGATGAAGCTATCGAGGCAGCGAACGACACCTCGTACGGCCTCAATTCGAGCGTCTGGACCTCATCCCCACAGCGCGGTCGAGAAGTGGCCGCAAGGCTCCGGACGGGCACGGTGAACGTCAACGAGGCCTACGCCGCGGCCTGGGGAAGCGTCGACGCGCCGATGGGCGGCATGGGGGTATCGGGGATCGGGCGGCGACACGGAGCGGTCGGTCTGCTCAAGTACACCGAGTCCCAGACGATCGCCAACCAGCGGGTCTTCAACCTTTCACCACCGATCAAGAGCCTTGGCGACGAGGGTTTCGCGAAGATCATGACCACGGCGCTGGCGGTGATGAAGAAGGTCGGGATGAGCTGAACCCAGCTCATCCCAGCTCAGCTCTCCGGTACGAAGTCCAACGAGGCAGAGTTCATGCAATAACGGTCACCGGTGGGTCGCGGTCCGTCGGGGAAAACGTGCCCCAGGTGGGCGTCGCAGTTGGCGCAGCGCACCTCGATGCGCTTCATCCCCATGGTGTGGTCCTCGATGAAGCGGACCTTGCTCTCGTCGAGCGCCTGCCAGAACGAGGGCCAGCCGCAGCCGGCGTCGAACTTCGTCTCCGACGAGAACAGCGGAGTCTCGCAGACGACGCAGCGGTATGTGCCAGCGTCGGTCTTGTCCCAGTAGGCACCCGTAAAGGGTCGCTCGGTGCCGGCTTCCTGGGTAACGATGAACTGTTCGGCGCTCAAACGCTTGCGGAGGGCAGGTTCGCTCAGGTCGATGGTCGTCTTTGGATCTTCCATGACTCAACCGTACCCACCCGGGGATGGTCTGGAACGTCGGCGGGAAGCTTCGACGGTCGACCCGTGTTTGTCCCCCTGTGAGAATCGATATCTGGTCCGACGTCGTGTGCCCCTGGTGCTACCTGGGCAACCACCGACTCCAGTCAGCACTCGACACTGTCGGACGTGACGACATAGAGATCCGTTGGCGTGCGTTCCAGTTGGACCCGAACGCACCGTTGGAGGCAGGCGAACTGCGCAGCCGACTCGAGAGCAAGTACGGGCCCGGCAGCTTCGACTCGATGACCCGGCGCCTGACCGATCTGGGTCGCGCCGAAGGACTGGAATACCGCTTCGACAAGGCGCTCTCGCCGAATACCCGCGACGCGCACCGCCTGGTCGCCTGGGCATATGACGCCGGTGGATCCGAAGCACAGAACGCGCTGGTCGAGCGGCTGTTCCAGGGCTACTTCTCCAACGGTGAGGACTACTCCAGGTCCGAGGTGCTGCTCGATGCAGTCGCCGATGTGAACCTGGACCGATCAGCCGCCCAAAAGGTGCTCGAGGACGGAAGCTACGGCGAGCAGGTCGCAGAGGACCAGCGCGAGGCACAAGAGGCCGGAATATCCGGTGTGCCGGCTTTCGTAATCGATGGCCACTGGCTGATCCCCGGCGCGCAGGAGACTGAACGTTTCGTGGCGCTCATCGAAAAGGTGCGCGCCGGCGCAGAAAGCCCTTCCTCGCACACCTGATACGTTCCCTGACCGAATGGCGCGGCGGTCGAGACGCAGCGTCCAGTTGCTCGGAGGCCACAGGTGCTCACTTTCACCGAAGAACACAACCAGTTCCGTTCGATGGTCAGGGGACTGGTCCAGAGTGAGATCGACACCCACGCGGACGAGTGGGAGGCCTCAGGACAATTTCCCGCCCACGACCTGTTCAAGAAGTTCGGTGATCACGGCCTGATCGGCATCGAGTACGACCCCGCATACGGCGGGGGCGGCGCGGACCACAGCTACACCATGATCTTCGGCGAAGAGATCGGTCGGGCCGCGTCACTGGGGGTGTCGATGGCGCTCGCGGTGCAGACCGACATGGCCACGCCCGCGCTCCATGGCTTCGGGACCCCCGAACTCAAGGAGAAGTACCTGCGTGGTGCGATCAGCGGCGACCTGGTCTGCGCCGTTGCCATCAGCGAGCCCGACGCAGGCAGTGACGTCGCCGGGCTCCGCACAAGGGCCCAGCGTGACGGCGACGAATGGGTCATCAACGGCTCCAAGCTTTGGATAACAAGCGGCGCCCAGGCCGACTGGATCTGCCTGCTGTGTCGTACCTCCGACGAGGGCGGCTACCGGGGAATGTCCCAGGTGATCGTTCCGACCGATGCCGCAGGGTTCAGCGTCAGCCGCAAGCTGGACAAGCTGGGAATGAGATCCTCCGACACGGCGGAACTGGCCTTTGATGACGTCCGGGTCCCGGTTTCCAACACGATCGGTGAGATCGGCCGCGGTTTCCAGCAGCAGATGAACCAGTTCCAGAATGAGCGGATGATCGCCGCCTATCAGATGGTCGGGGCGATCGAACTCGCGCTGGAACGCACCGTCGACTACCTGAAGGAACGCACTGCGTTCGGCGCTCCGCTGCTCGCGAACCAGTTCCTGCAGTACGAACTCGCCGATGTGGCCGCAGAACTCGACATGCTTCGGCACCACAACTGGGCGGCCGTCGCCGCATACAACGCCGGCGAGGACATCACCCGTCACGCGACTGTGGCAAAACTGCGCTCGGCCCGACTGGCTCGACGAATGGCAGACCTGGCCGTGCAGTACCACGGCGGTATGGGCTACGTCGAGGACCAC
>JBATWQ010000403.1:0-3269 GCA_049672765.1 Microthrixaceae bacterium
CACCCGTGTTTCTGATGATGGCCCGAATGTTGATCGACGTCGCACACTCGGCCGAAGTAGAGCCCGAGATCACCCTCAACGCCGGGCGCTCCGAGGGTCGTCGCCGGGCGGTGAGCGCATCGACCAGCGAGATACCAGCCACCCGCGATCCCCTCGAATCGGTGATCGGCATGCAGGCGGACTTGGGATTCGACCCGGCGATGGTCATGGACGGTGACTCCTCGGCAACGGTGGCGTTCACGCACTGCCCGTTCGCCGATCTTGCGGCCAAGAACCCGGAGGTGGTCTGCACACTCCATCGTGGCCTGGTCGAAGGATTTCTCGACGGCAACGAGTCTGCGACGCTCGGTGGATTCAACGATGTGGTCCACCGCTATCCGTGCCAGATGCAGGTGGAGCTTGTTCCGGTCACGCCGGTCAACTCGCCGGACCGCTCCAACGGCTGACCGGGCCGCAATCCAGACCGCCCCTCGGTGCACCCCGACTCCCAGAGTTCAAGATGGTCCTGTACACTTGCGCGGCCGTCCCGGACTCCCGGAACCGTCAGCCTCAGCACCGTGGAGGAAACCCGATGATCACGCTCACCGATACCGCAGCTACCAAGGTCCAGCAGCTGATTTCAGCAGAAGGCGACGACCAGTTGGCCCTCAGGGTCGAGGTCGGGCCCGGTGGATGTTCCGGTTACTCGTACAACATGTACTTCGACAGCGAGATCAAGGCCGACGACATCAAGCTCGATCAGGGTGGCGTCCGGGTCGTGGTAGACCCCGAGAGCGCAGGCCTCCTGACCGGGGCAACGCTCGACTACAAGGACGGCCTGGAGCAGGCAGGGTTTTCGATCAGCAACCCGTCGGCCCAGAGCAGCTGCGGTTGCGGCAAGTCCTTCAGCTGAACTCGAAACAGCTGACCTGAAGTAGCGACGCTCCTGAGCGCAGCGACGCCTCAGCGGGCCAATGCGAGCATCTGTGCCATTTCCTTGCGGTCGACCGCTATGTCGCCTCGTGCCACGACCTTGTTCGACTTGTCGGCGACAAACAGGCTTGGCTCGAACGGCATGAAGTAAGCCGCTGGTAGCGGAGCCAGCGTCGCGTCGTTCAGGTCGTCGACCGTCTTCGGATCCTTGTAGACCTCGGAATGGATGACGACGACATCTTTGGGGAGCGACGCTGCTTCCTCGATCAGGATGTCGAGTATCGGGCCGCACGAGGTCGTCTGGCAGTATGCGGGCGTCGCCAGCAACACGACGACCGGCCTGCCGGTGCCGAGCACCGTCGCCAGGTCGTGCTCGTGGAATGGACAGGTCGGAACCCGGGTGCAGATCGGGTCGACCCCCAGGGAGTCCTTGCTGGTCGGCGTGTTGACGCTGGGGAGTTGGGTTCCGACCATCGGAATCTTGACCTCGTCGGGATTGACGACGATCAACTGGCTGTTCAGCTTGTCGCCATCGACGGTCGTATAAACGTCGTAGAGACCCTTCTTGGGGAAAGTCACCGAGATCGGAAGGTAGGGACGGGGAACGCCGTCGCCATGAGGGGTGGCCATGATCGGATCACCGACCGCCTTGCCGTCGAGCTTCACGGTGAATTCGACGGAGTCCGGCAACTTCATCGCGGGGACCCCTTCAGCGTCCGCAATGGTGTAGATCAGCCGTACTGGAACGCCGGCGGCCAGATATGCCGAATCACGGGGAAACATCGGGACCAGGGTCTGCTTCGGGACGCCCTTGCCGCTGGCATCGACAAGTTCCGACTTGCCACCGCAGGCATCTAGAAGGACCCCGGCGCCCAGCAGGCCAAGTCCGGTGAGGCCACCTCTGAGCAGACGACGCCGGTCGAACTGCGAAGGCCCCGACGGAGCGGGCGCCGACAGATCATGCGATCCCAGGTCTGTCACGTTGAACTTGGGTCCGAAATGAGAGGCATCACGATCAAGATTCACAGCCCGGACGCTATCGCCGTCCACACACACGGCACAGTCGGGGACCGGTGAGGTTGGCCACACATACCGCACAGTCGGGGACCGGTGAGGTTGGCCATCTAGGTTTGGGCTCCACAGCTTTACCCTTCTGGCCCGGCACCCGATGCCGTGTCACAATCGAGCCATGCTCGGACCGATTCTGATGATTCTGGTGATCGTTGTGGCCCTCCCAATCTCGTTCTTCGTGATCGGCACGGTGATCGCAGTGCTTCTGGGTCACTTCCTGACCAAAGAAGGCGTTGCCATGAATGAGAACAGCGAACTCATCGAGCTGAACGTCTGATTCGACCAGAGCGGGTCGGCCTGGTTGACCCGAAATCTGCCACGTCGGCCAGACACGGTCGGCCACGCAGACCGACCGGCTGCCGCTGGCCCGGCGACTCGCCTTGGACCGTCGTGTCAGGCGGCACCTAGGTGTCTGTGTTCCATGAGCGCAGTCGCGATTCCCCGAATCGGTAGCCGACCGACCTGACGGTTTGGATCATGCCTGCATGCTCCTCGCCGAGCTTCGCGCGCAACCGTCGGATGTGGACGTCGACGGTCCGAGCTCCGCCGTAGTAGTCGTATCCCCAGACATGCGATAGCAGCGTCTCCCGCGAGAAAACCCTGCCGGGGCTGGAAGAGAGGAACCTGAGCAGCTCATACTCCATGTAGGTGAGATCCAGCGGTCGATCGTCGATGGATGCCTGGTAGGTCGCAATATTGACCGTGAGCCCGTCGTAGTGAATTACTTCGGCATCCAACTCGACCCCCGGTGCCCGTCCCAGCATGTGTCGAACCCGGGCTTCAAGCTCCGATGGGTGGAACGGCGTGACGCAGAAGTCGTCGAATGCGTCGCCGATGTCGCGCAGGTCCGCCAAATGGGTACCCCTGATCAACAACAGCAACGGTCCGATTCCCAGGTCTCCGTTGCGCAGTGCCGTCGCGATGGCGAACCCCTCTTTGGGTGACTCGTCGGCCGAGACGATCGCCCCCGCCCAGATCTGGTCGGCAGCATCAGCCGTGCCGTTGACGGCGCGCCATTCCAGACCCGCCATGTCCAACACCCGTACCAGGTCCGGCGGGGCCGGGTCTGGCCATATGAGTAGCGGGGTCACGTCGACTACCAGAGCTTCAGATATCTGTTCAGCTCGAAGCTGCTCACGTGGGTCCGGTACTCGGACCACTCGTCGCGCTTGTTGCGCAGGAACCACTCGAAGATGTGTTCACCCAGCGCATCGAGTACCAGTTCGGACCCTTCCATCGCGTCCAGCGCCGACGACAGATTGGTCGGCAGCGTCGCCGCTCCGGTG